>JAUIFR010000024.1 GCA_030430325.1 Bacteroidia bacterium
TAACTAGCCCCACTTTTACATTAATCCAACAATATGAAAGTACTGATGTCGGTCATGTATATCATATTGATCTTTATCGGTTAAGTGACCTTGGTGAATTAAATGATCTTGGACTGGAAGAAATACTTCAAAGTGGGCAATATTGTTTTGTAGAATGGGCCTCTCGCCTACCTGCAAGTTTTGGAGCCTTGCACCTTGAATTAGAATATATAAATCCAACTGAACGAATATTAACGGCTACACCTTATGAAAGAGCTTAAAAAACATGAAATGGAAACATTGGCAAAAATCGGAATCTATCCGAAGGAGTCTCTTTTGAAGGTAGGCAAGAATAAAAATTCTTTATTCATAGGCATTCCAAAAGAAGAAGCCGAGCATGAAAATCGCGTTGCACTAAAGCCAGAATCCGTAGAATTGCTTGTAAATAATGGTCATGAGATTTGGATAGAATCGGGTGCTGGGCAATCATCCAAATATACTGATAACGAATATAGTGAAGCAGGTGCAAAAATTATTTATAATGCTAAGGAGGTTTATGAAGCCAATGTCATCCTTAAAATTGGCCGCCCAACAGCAAAAGAAATTGAACTCATGAAACCTAGCACCATGCTGATTTCAGCCATGCAAATGAGTAATCTCAGTTCAGAGTATATCATTCAATTAAATCGTAAAAAGATTACAGCCATTGCCTTTGAGCTACTCGAAGACAAAGTCGGTGGTCTACCATTTGTGAGGGCTATGAGTGAGATTGCCGGGAGTACAGTTATGTTGATTGCAGCAGAATATTTAAGTAGCACCTTCAAAGGCAAGGGGGTTATCTTAGGTGGAATTACAGGTGTACCACCTACCAAAGTGGTCATACTTGGTGCAGGTACCGTTGCTGAATATGCAGCGCGGGCTGCGCTTGGCTTAGGAGCTGAGATCCAAATCTTTGATAACCATATTTATAAATTACGTAGAATTAAGCATGCGTTAGGCCAGCAAGTTTACACTTCTACCTTCGATACATTTAATTTAAGTATGTCCATAAAAAGCGCAGATGTAGTGATTGGTGCTGTGCGACCCGAAAAAGGTCGTAATAAATGCATTGTAACAGAGCATATGGTATCGGAAATGAAGCCAGACTCTATTATCATCGATGTAAGTATTGATTATGGAGGATGTTTTGAAACCTCACAAATTACTACGCACAAGAGCCCAGTATACAGAAAGTATGGCGTAATCCATTATTGTGTCCCCAATATTGCATCACGAGTTGCTCGTACTGCTACCAATGCCATTAGCAATATATTTACACCCATATTGCTGCAAGCCGGCGAGGTAGGTGGCATAGAAGAAATGTTATTTTTATATTCATGGTTTCAGAACGGCGTATATACCTATAAAGGTTGCCTAACCAATGAAGCCATCGCTCAAAAGTATAAAATGAATTTCAAGGATTTGAGTCTGCTGATGGCGGCTAGAATGTAAATTTTCAATATTTTTTGCTAAATACATTCAATTATTTCGCAATATCTTGATTTTTTTCAATTATCTGATCCAAATGCTCCAACTTATTATTTATAGACAAAAGATCAAAGGCACTGGGATCATACTCACCTAACCAATCGATGATTTCTCCCCTACCCAAATACTGCTCGTCATTCCATTTATCTAGCAATTCATAAAACCCCCAAATGCCGCCACAATCTTCGGGTGGGCAATTTTGTGCTCCATTGACACAAATTGGACCACTAAAAATGGCGTCCGTAGGCAATATTTTATCTACAGTGATCTCATGTACCCAGTTATCTCCAAAATCATACACATAACGGAAGGGTTTACTCGGACGCTGAATAACCTCTTCTAAATACAATTTTCGGGCATCCAAAACGGCATTAGCGAGCATTGGGTCTTCGTCATCCTCATCGGGCATACCGATAAAACGGCCATCAACACGAAACTCAAAAAGATGAGCATTTAACCAACCCATACAAATCTGAACAATATGGTGCAGCTCATAAAAGGATATTGTACTGTGAACTTGTACTCCCCTCCAAATCAATGGTTGTGAATCCTTTAAAGCAATATTGAGTTGGACAATTGATGACATGATCCTAATTTAACCAACAAAACTATGAGAACAAAATTCAGAGAGTTTCAACTTTGCTGGCCTAATAAATAATAAAAATAGCCCAAACCTATTACCATAAAACAAATACTAATGCAAAGCGGAATGATGACCCATCGGTACAAACCCCAATAGGTAAGAATATTAAAATCCTCAGGATTGGTTGCGTTATATACAATATTTACTGTTTGATCTACTTTAAATTGAGGGGGAGAGGAAGCCATCCTACTAGTATATTCGATGCGATTTTTATGTTCATCATAGTAAACAAATACTGGGCTATACCCATTCCCTTTTTCTATTAGCGTAACTACAGTGGCTTTGGTACGCACACCTTCAGATAATAAAGATTGAATTTGTTGATATTTAACAAATGCCAAGTAAAACAGAAGCATACCGATTACTATCAAACTTCCGTATAGAAATACATTCATTTCTTATTGCTCTAAAATATAGTAAACCTAATATAACCTAAACCTAATTTAAAAAAATTTAGGCAATAATTATACTAAGAGCTATTGGTTTTCGAGGTTTTCTCTCAATGTGATAATTTCATTATCCATATTTTTGGACGAAGCTTTGGCAATAGATTTATGAAACAACTTTAATAAAAAGCCTTTTGGCTCCCAATTCACCACGTATTCATGAGTTACTTGACCCCCGTTTTGTTTGAGGTGATGCTCTACAAACATAGGGCTTTTACCCAAGCTACCCCCTCGTAATTCCATTTTTAAATTACTAGGTGGATTATACTCAAGGATTTCAGAATCATACCAAACGGACTTTTTACCCTCTTTAAGAAGCATTTTCGACTTAAATCCTGGGCTAGCCTGACCTGTCGAAACATCTTGCTTATCTATAATAGAACAATTCCATTTTTTAATTTTTTCAAATTCCACTAGCCAACTCCATAATTCGGCTGCATCACAGTTAAAAGTATTGGTCTTTTTAATATTCATTATGATAGTTTTTTAAACCCAGAATTGTATTCAAAGTTTTGGGTAAGATAAAATTAATCCATCTTCTTGATACAAAGCCACTCCCTTACTCACCAAGTCTCTTATATCCTGAGCGAGCTCCTCATCAAGTTTTTTGACATGAAAGCATGACTTACCTTTTTTGCAGGCAGCTAGTGCCGGTGATAGGTCTTTAAGCTGCTCAGCATGGGTATAACTCGGAAAAAAATAAAACCTAATATCATTTGGTTTCGGAACAATACTAGCAAAATAAATGCCGTCTACCTTTTGCTTGCCTTGCATTGCCTCAATTGTACCAGTAACCTCGAAGTTAGTAGGTTTATCTACACGCACTCTTAAAGGGCCTAAATGCTCTTTTAAAATACCGATTAAATTACTTCTTATTTCTTCTAAGGGTTGATTCATTGTTTTTTTAATGCAAAAAAATCAATGAATCTTGAATTTCAATTGTCATTTGGCAAAAAAATCAGTTACCCTGCTAATTCCTTTCGAATCCTACTTAATGAGCTCTCTGTAATGCCTAAAAATGAGGCTATGTATTTTTGAGGGGCATTCATTATTATTTCATTATGATGCTGTATAAGCTCTAAATAGCGTTCTTTTGCAGTGCTGGTAATCATTTTGAGTGTACGTTGCTTTAATTTAAACAAATACTCAACCATATGTGCTCTTCCCCAATTCCGATATGATTCCAGTTCATTAAATTGTAATTGAAAAATAGCGTACTCCTTCTTCCATATCACACCATCGTCTATAGCCTGAATATACTCTTGAGTTGGTGTACGCATAAAAAAGGCAGTCTCATCAATGAGTAAGTCGTGGCTGAGGAAAAAGTTAGTTGTTACCTCATTTCCTTCATAATCTATCACATAAGACCTAAACATACCCTCTGCCACAATATAATAAGCATTACAACTTTGACCAGGCTTTTGAATTATTTCATTTTTCTTTATAAGATAACACTTGTAAGTAGGTAGAATTACTTCTAAATCTTGATTTGTAACTCCTCCCTTTTCTAAGTTTTTTATAAGTGTAGGTATATATTTTTCACTTTGAGATCGTATCATACTGATTATTAACAAATATTATTAGAAATCCTAAAATAGTTTAATCAAATTATTGTGGCTTAAAGAAAATTAAACTTATATTTATATGAAAATTTTTAACATAATTTGTAGCAACAATAATATTGATCCCTATTTTTATATGAAAGCAAGAATACTGATGGTTGTTTCTGCCCTATTTGGACTAATAATGATCAATGGCGGACTAAATAAGTTTTTTAATTATATGCCGGCTCCTGAAGGAATGCCCCAGTTGGCTATGAAGCTTATGGGGGCATTTGTTGAATCGGGTTACATGTTCCCATTGATTGCCCTTACAGAGATTGTTGCGGGTTTGATGATCATCTTAAACAAAACAAGAGCGCTTGGCGCCATAATTATTGCACCAGTTACAGTAAACATACTCCTTTTCCACATCTTTGTGGCACCTGAAGGCATGATCGTTGGGATCATTATATTCTTGATCAACTGCTGGATCATTTTTGAGAACAAAAATAAATATTATCCCATTTTAAGTTAGTTTTTACATAGGATAAGTTTTTTATTCAACTTTCATAACAAATTGATCTAGAAATTATGGAAAGATTTTTGTGACTAAAATAATTCTATTAACTTGGTAGTGAATTAACTAACTTAATAAGAATGAATGCACATGCACAAGCTGCACCTGCAGTGCTCATGATTCGACCAAAGCATTTCGGATTTAATTCCCAGACGGCTTCTTCTAATGCATTTCAGCAAGATGATGGTCAAAACAAGCAAATCACTCAAAAATTAGCCCTACAAGAGTTTGATGATTTTGTGCATAAGTTAAGACAGGCAAAGATCAATGTTATCGTTATGGAAGATACTGATGAACCGGCCAAACCAGATGCTGTATTTCCCAACAATTGGGTATCATTCCACAGTGACGGCTCTGTATTACTCTACCCAATGTATTCTGAATCAAGGAGGCATGAGCGGAGTGTAGATATTTTACTAGCCTTACAAGAACAATATCATTTTGATATCAAAAGAGTAATTAATTTATCCAAGTTTGAAGATGAAGGACACTACCTTGAAGGAACTGGTAGCATGGTATTTGATTATGAACATAAAGTACTTTATGCCAATTATTCACCCAGAACTGCTAAAAGTTTATTAGATAGGGTAAGTGAACAATTTGGACTTGAACTAATTGTATTTCACGCCTTTGACAACCAAAACCTTCCCATTTATCATACCAATGTAATCATGTCGGTTGGTAGTGGGTATTGTGTTTTGTGTGAAGAAGTTATTCGAAATCAATCTGAACTACAACAAGTTAAGCAAAAACTTGTTAGCACTGGTCATGAAATTATCAGTATTACATTTAAGCAAGCAAGACAATTTGTTGGCAATGTTTTCGAGGTATCAAGTCAAGATGGTAATTTGTATCTTGCCATGTCACAAACAGCATTTGATGCCTATACAACCACTCAAATTAGGCAAATCAAGCAATATGCATCGCCACTTTTTGGACATATACCTACAATAGAGCAATACGGAGGTGGTAGTGCCAGATGTATGATGGCCGGTTTATACCTTCCAAAAATGGATTAAAACAGTATTTTGCTTTAACCCAATTTTGGCCAAACACTCCTTTAAAAACCAATTAATCAAACTTGGTTTGAACTTAATTTTTTAGAGCAGTTGTTAATTTTTCTTTTGAAGCTAATACAGCATCCTTGATTTTCTTTGAACCAACGTCAATTTTTTCTTCCATATCATGCTTAATATTAGATGCAATATCAGTAGCACGATCAGAGATTTTCTTGCGCGTTTCTTTACCACTTGTTGGTGCTAACAGCAATCCAGCCATTGCCCCAGCAGTAGCACCCACTAAAAAAGCTAAAAGGGTTCTATCCGAATTATTCATAATTACAATATTTTAGAATTTCAATTTAATTTTAATATAAACCTACATAAATCATGCCAGGTAATCTAATTGGCTACATAATTTATTGAACAAAAAGTTGCTGACGGTTTGTTTTAATTTAACAAAATTTATTTAAAATCCTATTCCATTACAAATTTAATGATCTCGACTGATTTGTGCTGTTTGATCTTCATGTAGTATACCCCTTTGGGCTGATTTGAAATATCAAATTCATATGAATCGCCATCTAACCTCCACCTATAACGCTCTATAACTTTACCTTGCGTATTATACAAAGTGGCTTTCACACTTTCATTTCCCGAAAGATCAATCGTAAATTGCCCACTATTCGGATTGGGGTACAACTTAACTTTACTACCTTCAAACGCAACACTGGTAATTGGGCCATCAGGTGCATCTTCGGATACCTTCACTAATATTTTATCCGATAAAATGCTCGTGCTACATGCTCCTGAAACGAAACATTGGTATTCTCCAGCCTGATCTGAACGGATACTTGAAATTTTTAAGTTTGGTGTCGTTGTACCGATGATGCCATCCCCATCAGTAAGCTCAATCCCATCTTTAAACCACTTGTAATCATCTACTTGACCGCTAACTTCTACCGATAAATTCACATCAAAGCCGGGCTTTATATTAACATCATCCGAAATTTGCGTAAATGTTGGTTGCTCCTGTAAACTTATATTTGCAACCTCTACCGAAACATTGTTACCACAAGCCCCAGAAACTGTAACAGAATATAAACCTCCACCATCTGACCCTAGGCTATTAATAACTAGCGTCTGTGAGGTAGCTCCAGAAATTGACTGTCCATTTTGCTCCCACTGATAGGTTAGGTCTTGAATGTTTGTATCTACTTCTAGTATAACCTCTTCTCCTTCACAATACACAAGATCTTGCACACTTTGATTAATAGGAATTGATGTAACGATATCCAAATTTGCATCATCAGTAGTGCTTCCGCATGCGCTTTCAATCTTGCAGGCATATGTTCCTTGATCGGTAACTTCCACATTTCCAAGTTGTAGAATACTATTCGTCTCACCCACCAATTCAACATCGTCTTTATACCATTGGTAGGAAAGGCCCTCACCTGAAGCTTTGGCTTCAAATGTTACACTTCCACCAACACAGACCAATGCATCAGCCAGTGCCTCTGTAATTAAAATACCACCATCTAATGATAATATAGCACTATCATCTACTTCAGTACAATTGTTCGAAACCCGACAAGTATATGTGCCTGCATCACTCTGCTCTATATTAGCGATAGTAAGGCTAGTATTCGTCTCATTTTGTAATATTACACCATCTTTATACCACTGGTAACTTAAATCTTCTCCGTCAAATGAAGTTTGGAAGGTTACTGTCCCGCCAACACAAGACGATTGGTCTGCCAAAGCAGTATTTATAACCGGAGCAGGATACACTGTAAGCTGGGCTGGCGCGCTGGCAATTGCATCACTACAATCAGAGCTCACATAGCATCTATATTCTCCTGCATCATCCATAATTACATTTGACAATAACAATGAAGTGGTATTTGATCCAGAAACTTCTCCTTCCATATCTTCCAATGGTTCGCCATCTTTATACCAATGATAAGATAAAAATGAACCTACAACAGAAATATTAAATACGGCGCTTTGCCCTTCACAAACCTCATCGTCAAAAGGATCTCCATTAACAACCGGCACATAACAATTCCTAAAAATCTTTACTGCGCCATCATTAGTAGCATTGATATCCTCATATGGTGCACCAATTACGTAGTATTCGTTACCTACATCGACTGATTCCCCGAAATGATCCCCAGTATTCGTGCCTGAGAAATTCTTGAACATGCCCCACGAATTTTGCATGCCATTATGATCTTTTAGATGAATATAAGCACTGCCGGCATTTACATCAAAATTACCCTCAACCCTGGGTGCCCCTGCTATTACAAAATCATCGTCAATCGCCACATCAGCGCCAAAGGCATCTAGATCAACCAAATTATTATTTACATGTGTTGTTACCAGTCCCCAATTATCTTCTCCTCCATTGTCTTGGCTAAAAAGGGCGATTAATCCCTTCTCATCATTATCCGAACCATAATTATAGGCGCCAACCACAATACTATTCCCAGAGATGGAGACGGAACTTCCAAATCGGTCCTCGTTTATACCATCCATGCAAATAGATTTTATTTCTCCCCAATTATCAGCACCACCTTCATTTTTATAATAAATAAAAACCATTCCGCTATTCCCACCATCACAACTAGGAGCATCTGCGTAACTATCACCAACTACTAAAATATTGTTGTCGATCGCCACACTTACCCCGTATGTACCCACATTTCCAAATGATTTTTCTGTTAGATAGTCCCATTCCGAACCATTATATTTGTGAATCCACACCCTACCCTGCCCAGCAAGATCTTGATTTGGAATGCCTACTGCCAAATAAATACCATCCATGGCTAAAGAATAGCCAAACTTATCATTCTCTTGCCCTTGCAAATCAGTAAGCTTTGAAACTTGCTCCCAATTATTGTTAAAATCGCGTAAATAAGTGTAAACAGCACCTTTATCTGTGATACCATCTACATCTTCTTCTGCTGCACCTATAGCAATATAACTCCCCTGCATAGCCAAAGCCTTACCAAATCCAATGGCAGCAGCATTATTTACTGTGAATTCTTCTACAATACCCCAATTATCCTCACCACCTTCATCTTTATGGAACAAATAAACGATGCCATCACCTGGTGCAGATGCTAGTATGTAATCACCATCTTTTATAACTTCAGTTCCAAATTGAGCAACGTTGTTTTCAGATGGTGCTGCTATTGTTTTAACAAGTGTTATGTCATCTTGCGCATAAATCGAGCCTATTATTGTCAAACATAAAGTAAACCCACTAAATAGATGTTTTTTCATTTCATTTATGGTTTAATTATGATACATATTGAAACCTAGTATCAATAATACAATAATAATCTCAATTCAACTAAATTATTTCGGCTTATTTTACATGTTTTTTGCTAAATTCATTCATAATATATGCTATTGAATTGAAATTACGCTAGTTTTCAATACTTTGTCTTGATATAATTTAAGATAATATAATCCTGGTGTTAAACTCCTCATATCAACTGTGTACAACTCTTTTGCATCATCTAATAAATAAATATCCACTAGCAGACCTTTTGTATCATAAACAAGTAATTTACCCGCTGTAGGTTGCAATCCCTTAAGATATATTTGACCTGTACTGGGGTTGGGATAAAACGAAAGTGTATTATGAGATACTTCAATTCCGGTAACTGGGTTACCTGGACCTTCTTCAGTTATCGTGACAATAATTGGCTCCGATACATAAGTAGAATCACAAACACCTGTTACTTTACAACTATATTCCCCTGAGTTTCCTTCTTGAGCATCGGTAAACGATAAAGTAGCCGATGTAATTCCCTCAAACCCATCTTCTTCAGATAACGGTTGCCCATCTTTTTGCCACAAATAGGACAATACCTCACCCTCAGTAGTTATTGAAAGCTCAATATCTTCACCTACCCTTACGTCAACGTGATCAGATATACCTGTAATTTGTGGAGAATCTTGAATATCAATTGCTGCAATTCCTACCATAATAGGATCACCACAAGAACCCGTTACTTGAATCGTATAGGTACCTGCATCATCTACGGTGAGACTTGATAGTTCATAATTTTTATTAGTAGCATCTGCAATAATAACAGCATCCTTATACCATTGATAAGTAAGACCTTCAATATTAGTATTAAGCTCAAGGGTAGCTTGATCACCCGCACAATAAACTAGGTCTTGGTTTTCTTGGGAAATGGAGAGCCCGTCAGTAATAGTTAACTTGACATCATCTTCCACTGTACCACAAGTACCTGTTGCCACGCAAGCATATGTACCCTCATCATCAACATTTACATCTAATACAAAAAGATTGCTATTGGTTTTACCTGCTAATGCCTGACCATCTTTATACCATTGATACGTGACATTATCACCGGTAATATCTACTTGAAATTCTACTGAATTATCCTGACAAACTTCAATATCAGTAAGAGGTGTTATAATTTGTGTGATATCATTCACGCCTAAAGTAGCCGTTTCTGACACTAGTGGAGAACCACAAGCGGCGCTTACTACACAATGATACTCGCCTATATCCTCACTTGATGTCTCCAATATATTCAATGTTTTTGATTTTACTCCTTCAAATTTTCCTGGTTGCTCTTCAAGCATCACATCATTTTTGTACCATTGGTAGGTATAATCTAAATCTTCAATGTCTACACTAAATATAGCCGTAGCATTTAGACAAACATCTTGACTTTCGGGCTGGGCTATAAAGCTAGTAGGAATGTAACAGTTTTTATATACAAATATAGCGCCCGCTCCTTTAAATAGTTCTAAATCCCTATTTGAAGCGCCCACATAATGATAATCACCCGAACTTGCTACAGCACGGCCAATTTTATCATTGGCTTCTGCATTTTCAATGTTGGTCTCGTAAATTAACCCCCATGAATCAAGCTGACCATCATGGTCTTTTAAATTAAAAAGGGCTCTACCGGTAAGTGTTGACTCATTTAAATAATTACCTGGTGCACCACTTACAACCACATCTCCGGACAAGCTTACACTGGTGCCATTAAATTCCTTCTCTACTGCAATATCATTATTTAATTCTTTAATCAAGTTAAAATTAACCTCGCCAGCGTTCCACTCATAAATAGCCACAATACCTCGATTAAGCAGACCATCCGCTTCATACTGTCTACCCCCTATAGCCACTCGGTCTCCTTCAATTGCCACCGCGCTTGCAAATTGCCCTTCCACGTTATTTTGTGAATCATTACATACTTGATCCAATAAGGTCCAACTATCATTATCAGCATTGAAGTCGTATATAAAGGCTGTACCTCCAGAGGTTGGGCATTCATTCATATTCAGATAATCTGGTGCACCTACGATCATCCGCTGCCCGTCAAAATCAATGGAAAGACCGTAAGAAGCTGCTCCTATCAAATTAGGGTCGACTATGGTTATCATGGCCCAAATATTATTTTGTCTTTTAAAATAATGAACCCGACCTTCTGGACTAAACTCTACCTGTGGCTCACTAATTACAAGCTTATTTTCATACATATCAATGGCATAGCCAAATCGATCATTTTCATTTTCTCCAAAATCATCAAAGATGATAGTCTCCTCCCAATTATTGGTGCCATCATAGAAGTAGACTTTCCCTACATCAGCATTGCCATCGTCTTGCAAGGGTGCCCCTACAGCAACATAATCACCATAAATAGCTACACTATTACCATAACCCTCTGCCTCATCTGGCCCCTGAAAGGTATGCACTAGCGAAAAGGATTCATCCGAATTTCGCTTAAATAAATAGGCACGCTTTGAATCAGGTGCCGTAGTAACCACATAATTTTCATACGTATCAATGGCCGTTCCCATTTTTTCAAATGCGATAGGCTCTGGCACACTAATTTGCCCTACATACACAATGTCATCTTGCCCAAAAAGTGCTAAAGGAACACACAGTAACACTATAATTGCCCAGTTTATAGATCGATTCTTTTTCATAATTTTTACAAATTGAATTTGACTTTCTGTTTTACATAATTAATGTACAATAAATTTAGTTGGGTTTTGTTGTTGGTCAGTTGTTAAGAAATACACTCCTTTTGATAAAGATAAATCAAAATGATATGTATTCAAATTATTTACAATTTTAAATTCAAATATTAAATTTCCAAAGATATCATGGATAAATACATTACTTACTTCAATATTTTTTGGTTTATTCCAATAAAATTTTCCATTATTAGGATTAGGGTAAACACTAACCGTCTTTTGATCGAAAGCAGCTACTGAGGTTACGATTTCAGGGTTATCTAAAACAGTTACAATAATATTTGGTAAAAATTGGTTAAACCCGCAAGCACCAATAACTTGGCACGTATATACTCCGGCATCATTTAACAATAGCGCATCAATACTTAGTGTTGACGTAGCTGAACCGACAATTCGTTGATTATCAGAAATTTTTATTCCATTCTTTAACCAATTATACTGATAAATATCACCAAAAGCATTAGCTGATAGCACAATAGACTCACCTTCCATCTCACTGATAGTCTGCTCACTAGCAAAAATTTCTGGAATATCATGCACCGTGAGTGACCTTATATTAAATTCTTGTGGTTCATCACAAGAGCCGCTCACTATACAGGAGTATCTCCCTTCATCTTCTATCGATACTGACTGTATCGTATAAGTTTTGGTTTCAACACCAATAATCGGGACTCCATCTTTATACCATTGATAGGCTAACCCATGGATTTGAGTATTAATCGAAAAATTAACCGTTTCGCCCTCACAATATGTAATATCTTCAGCTTGTTGGTCAATTTGAATGGTTTCAATAACTAAAACAGTAGCAAAATCATCAACCATACCACATGAGTTAGAGGTTCGACAATTATAAGTAGCTTCATCTGAAATGGCCATTTTATCAATGTATAAGTTATCATTTACCTCTCCTGGTATTTCCTCACCGTTCTTGTACCATTGATAAGTAAGGTCAGGGCCTGCAGAATTAGATTGAAGCCTTAAGGACTCTCCTTTGCAGATGAATATGTTTTCCATAGTTGACTTCAGTGAAGGCAATGGGGTAACATCAATTTGAGCTATATTAGAATAAATTGGATCACTACAATCTGACCATATTTTACAATAATATTCGCCCTGGTCTTGAACACCAGCTTTGATTACTAATTTATTAGTTTGTGCACCTGAAATAGAATCTTCATGATCTACAACAAGCTGATCATCAAATTTATACCATTGGTAATAATAATACTTTCCCTTTAAATCTACGTTCAAGTTAACTTCTGATCCTTCACATACAACTTGACTATAAGGCTGGCCAATAATTTCAGGCACATAACAATTTCTTAAAATATAGGCCACCCCAACACCTTCTGCCGCATTAGGTGCCCCAACAAGGTAAAAATTATCCGTTACATCAACATCATGCCCAATTCGATCACCCAATTCACCAAACGAACTGCTTAATTCTATATGACCCCAGCTATTCTCATTTCCGCCAAAATCTTTTGATTGACAAAAGACCTGCCCTTCATTTACTGGGTTGTTTTCTGTTACCCTTGGCGCGCCAGCAATGGCATAATCATCGTTTATAGCAACAGCATACCCTAAACGATCCTCCGTGTCAATATTATTTTGATGAGTAAATAACTTTGTATGCCCCCAATTATGAGGTCCACCCTCATTTTGTTCAAAAAGTGCAAATGCACCTGATTGTTCTTGATTATTTATATAATTTGGAATACCAACAATTATTTTTTGGTTAAAAATAGCAACATCGAAGCCAAAGTCCTGCTCTGAGTCACCTTCTACACATATTTTTCTAATAAGGCCCCAATTTTCAGAACCGCCTTCATTTTGATAAAATATGGATGCAGATCCTCCACTTGAATTACAATCAGGTACGATTTCATGCCGATCACCAACGACTAAAACACTATCATGTAAGGCAATTGATCTACCAAAAGACACTGGGTTTTCTGGCTTAATTTCTTTGATCAAACTCCAAGAATCACCCGAACGCTTAAAAATCCAAACTTCACCTATGTCGCTGAACTCATCCCCAGGAATACTAACCGCCAAATAATCACCATCAATACTAATATCATAACCAACTTGATCTAAAGCTGTCGGGCTCACCCCATCGAATATTTTCGCTACTTGCCCCCAATTATTGGCTCCTCCAAAGTCTTTGTGGTAAATAAAGACTGTACCGGCATCCTCGACACCTTCAACGTCATTTTCTGGGGCACCAATAGCAATTACATCACCTGAGATAGCAAGTGATCGGCCATATCCCTTCACTTCAGCATCCGGCTCAAACGTCTTAACTAAGTCCCATTGGCCACTTTGATTTATAAATAAGTATACCCTACCTAGCCCAGCCGCTGAGATCAGGGCATACGAATCGCTTAAGGCAACCTTCGTACCAAATTCTGCTCCCGCTACCTGAACGGGACATTCCATTTTAGATTGTAAGGCAACCTTATCCTGCCCAAAAGTAATGTAAGGAATTAAAAATGTGGTTAGCCCCCATAAAAAGCTGTAGTGTTTCATGTTGTTGTTGTTTTAATCAAATCAACAAATGTCAATATGATTATTAAGGTACTTGGCATTGTAGGATGCATGAAAATTGCCATTTCCCTTAAAATACTATAATGGTCAAATACTTAAATGGTCAAATACTTATCAATAATTTATAATCATTATAATTAAAGCAGCAAAAATTATGCCGAATTTCCCATTAAATTGGGGCAAATATAAATTAATGAACACATATGTTTGTAATAAGAATGTAATTAATTTTAATTATCAAAACAACTTTTTTTTAAAAAAACTCAAATACGAGCTTAACATTTTATGTATTTCCATCCATTTAGTAACAAAAAGAAGTTTTTTTAAGGAATTTAATTTGAAGGAAGTCCAAATATTGTCGTTTTTTCCGTTCAATAAAAGTTTTTTGAGGCAATAAACTTTAGTTTGAATAGAAAAACACCTAAATTCAAACGATAATTTATTTAGTTTGCTTTTAATGAATGAAATATTACAATTAAAATGTTGTATATTTATCTATATTTATCATTGGCAAATTAATTTTTTGGATCGCTGTTTACCTTAGGTCGAAAACATGTTAGAGGAAGTAGTCAAATTAATTCTTGCAGGAAACGAAAACCAAGCTTGTAGGTTGTTCTTACAAGAAATGGAAACGGAAACCGTCAATTATCTAACCCTAAAGCTGGGGTGGGATGCTGACGAAGCCAGGATACTGTTACATGATGCTTATTTTTTAATTGAAGGTAAAATTAAAGATGGGCAAGTAACAAGTATCAATAAGACATACATAAAAGGTGTATGTAGAAACCTGGGCTCGAATGTTTATAAGAGGAATCGAAACCAAGATGCAAAGTTTAAAAACTATTTGCAAGAGGTGCAGCATTCGTTCCAGCATGATGTATTTGAAAAGTATGGCATAGAGCTGTATGAAGAAGGGGTTAGCTTGGATGAGCAAAAAGTACTAAGAGCGTATAACTTATTAGGGGAACAATGTAAAAAAATTATCATGCTCAAATATATCCAAGGGTGCAGTCATACAGAGGTTGTCAAACACATGGACTCTATAAAAAATGAGAGTAGTTCTCGTGCAGTATTGAGTCAGTGTGTTAAAAGGTGCAGGCAGTATTTAAAGAAAATTAAGGAACCTGTAGCATTTAAAATAAAAGATTAAATTTATAAAAATTGTAGCAATGTATAACGGTGAGCCAACCAAAGATGTTCTCATCCAGAAATTTTTGGATGGAGAACTAAATAATACGGAAACGAGGCGATTAAAAGAGCTGTTTGATACTGATCCTGAATTTGCTGATGAATTAAGGAGTGCTTCATTATTAATTGTAGCACTAAAAGCAGAAGTTTTAGCAGATCAAGAGCATGTACTTATTCCAGAACATAGACCAAGAAACAAAACATGGTATATCTCTATAGCAGCAAGTGTTTGCCTATTGATTGGAGCATATTTTGGCCTGCATGTACAAGATAGACTCTTTCCGTTAAATAATAATGAAATATACGGAACATATTTTACGCCCTTTGAGGCACCAAAAATAACGATACGTTCTCCGGAAGCGCCTAGTCCTTCAGACCTGCAAATGGCATTTGATAGCTATGAGCAACAAAAATATGGACAAGCCTTAAAAGTGTTTGAGCAATACTCTAAAGCAAACCCAAATCACTCTTTGGTGTGGTTTTATATAGGTAATTGCTATCTAAGCATGAATGGCAAAGAAGCAGCAGCGGTACCAGCTTTCAAAAAAGTGATCGAACTTAAAGACTACGATTTTATAGACGAAGCGCGTTGGTATTTGGCACTTGCTTATATTAAAATTGATGATAATGAAAATGCCATTGAGCAGCTCAAGATTATCGAAGAGAAAGAGGGACGCTATTACGAGAAAGCAGCACGCATACTTAGAATGGTAGACTAATTTTACTGTTATTCCCAATTTTTTCACTAGATTTTTTTTCGGCGGGATCAAAAGATCTATAGTATTTTTTAGACAGATTAAATAAATAACGTATTTTTATCAAATTTGCTAAATTTATTCATTTCCTGACAAATAATCAGGTACTAAGTCTGAATAAGACTAAATCTCGACAATAATACCAAGTGTAGGCAGCACTGTACCTGCGGAGTTAGGCAAAAACTTTGGAATATAAAACCCAGGGTTTTCAGGGTCTTCTATGGGGGAGTCAAACTCATCCTTTTCAACATCGATGAGGTCTTGCAATGGTATGGTTTGATTATAAAAATTCTGTATGTCGAAAAAGAAGTTTAAACTCCATTTTTTAAAGTAGTATTTCTTATCGATTCGAATGTCCAATTGATGGTAGGCATTGAGCCGGCCTTCATTTAATCGACTATAATCAGGTATTCCAGCCCCATTTACATTCCAATTATCCATTTGTACCGACCTTTGTACATCAAAAGGTGTAAAAGGTGCACCTCCCGTTAAAAACCACCGCACACCAAGCTCCCAATTTCGCTTAAACTTTTTACCCGCTGTAAGGCTTATTAGATGGGTAAAGTCCCAGGCTGAGGGCACAAGCTCACCATTTTTATCAGCAAAACTACTCCTAACAAAGGTGTATGAAGCCAAGCCATACCAGCCCTTCCAGAGCTTTTGTTGGGCTAGAAATTCCACACCATAACTTTGACCAGTTGAAATGGAAGCAGCCGGCTCATTACCAATCACACCAAAATCAGCCCCTAAATTAGCCATCGATATGGAGTCTGTCAATAAAAAAGGGTAGTCATCATATTGCTTGATGAAACCTTCAATACTAACTCTTAGGTTATTAGTAAATGTTTTCTCGATCCCCACCACAAAATGAGTGCTTTTAATGTAATCTATGCCATTAGATTTATTGACCAGCTCTCCTGTTTGCCCATCACGATAGCCCAAAACGGTATAAGGGGGAAGTTGGTAGTAAATACCCGTATTAAAATTAATACTAAATGAAGGTGCAAGGTAATATGCTGCAGAAAACCTTGGTGATAGCTGCTCGAATAAATTATTCATTTGCGCTGAGTAATCATTAGCATCCGTGCGAACACCAAGTGACATGATTAACTTTTTGTTCCAAAAACCCTTATTAACTTGTGCAAACAAACCATAGGTATTAAAAGGTAAATATGAATTGAAATCTGCAATAAATATGCTATCGGGTGTGCTGATTTTATTAAATGTATTTACATAATATTTGACATAACTATACTGTAAACCATAAGAAACTTGCACATCATTTTTGAGATCGTAGTATTCTTCGACGCGAAATTTATTTTCTATCTCTTGGGAGGAATAATCTAAAATCTTATTTGCTGGATCGCTCTCATCATTATTTTGATATTTAAAGGCGGTATTATTCAGCATATTTCGACTTAAAAAGAATGAAGTGACACCTTTGGTACGAAACCACTCATATTTGGCTCCAATTGTATAGTTCCACTGCTTAGTAACAGGCAGATTATTAAGTAAATAACGCTGCTCTTCCGTTTCATCAGCGTCCAAGTTTAACTCAAAATCATCATACGCCCCAATGCTGATCATGCTAAGTTGATGCTTGGGACTGAATTTGTGCTTAACCTTAAATTGGTAGTCATTATAACTGGGGAGAAAGGGTAGCCCAAGTACACCAAATAAAAATTGTAAATATGACCTGCGTGCTGAAAAAATCATGCTTGTCTTATTACTCAGTGGCCCCTCCAAGGTGACACCTAAATCACTTGCACCAAGTATACCATTAAGCGTCCATTTATCTAATCGCCCCTCCTTTTGCTTAAACTCAAAAATAGAACTTAGGGTATTGCCTCTATTGGCAGGAAAAGCCCCAGCATAAAAATCTACTTCTTGAATAAAATCAACATTAATTATCCCTACTGGCCCACCCGATGAGCCCTGCGTTTGAAAATGATTGATTACTGGGAGCTCCATACCGTCTAAGTAATATTTGTTTTCGTTGGGCGCACCTCCTCTTATCAAAATATCATTCCTAAATGAAACTGTCGATGCGACTCCCGGTAGGCTTCGAACCACTTTTGATATGTCTCGGTTGCCTCCTGGAGCGCGTTTAATTTCATTGACCCCAATCGAGCGCAGTGACAATGGGCTTTCTTCTTTTTTATAAAAGCTTTGGCTAGCCACAACTTCTACTTCATCAAGCTTTTCTGATGTCTCTTCAAGTTCAAAATCAATAAAGGCAGGCCGATCAGCGGTAACTTCTACTTCATACTTAATTTGTGGTTCAAACCCTATAAAACTTACCTGAATATTATATACACCAGGCTCTAAATTATCAATTAAGTAGGTTCCAAATTCATCCGTAGTACTACCTTTAGTTGTACCTTGAATAATTACGTTGGCACCAGGGACTGGCTCTTTGGTGATTTTCTGAAATACGCTTCCACTAATTGATCCAGATTTGGCAGAAGCTATGATAGAGAAAAATAGTAAGCTAGAGAAAAAAAGATTATGCATTACAATTTTTAAGTGTTAAACATATAATTCTAGCGAATGTTCATCAGATTTCCAACCAAACTTTTGCGCATCATTACATGAAAATTATTTTTAATGTATTCTGCAAAATACATTCATTTATAAATATATTTTGAATATAATTAGCAAATTTTATTGAATATTTTTTAATAAAATAACGATTGACATTTTAAATAGACTATATAATTTATTAAAAAACTAACAATATTCACTTTGTAATCCTTAAATTTGATTATTCATCAATAAATACTGGAATGCGACGTAGTCAGCTACTCTTACTTAACATGGTGCCTTTTTTGATTTTTATGGTGTGCCGATCACCTCAGGGGGACGAACTCCCCTATTATGGCAGACCAACGATAAAAGCGCTTCAAAAAGACGCTAATAGATACGACACAGTACCCTATCAAATTCCAGATTTCCAATTCCTTAACCAAAACAATGAACATGTTACCAATCAAACATTTAATGGGAAAGTATATGTTACTGATTTTTTCTTTAGTAGATGCCCAACCATTTGCCCCATCATGAAAAGTCAGTTACACAGAGTATACTTGACTTTTGAAAGTGATTCCAACGTACTTTTTCTCTCTCATACGGTTGATCCTAAGCACGATTCCGTTGAAGTACTAAAGAACATTGCCGATCAACTAGGTGTAAATGCTCAAAAATGGCATTTTGTAACTGGTGATAAACAAAAAATATACGAAATGGCACAAAAAGGATATTATGTAAGTGCTTTGGAAGACGATGAAGCACCAGGTGGGTTTTCGCATAGCGGTACCTTTATACTTATCGATCAAAATAGGCATATTAGAGGCTTATACGATGGCACCAACCCAGAGCGTGTTGATCAGTTGATTCAAGATATACCAAAATTACTCCCATGAATAATTTATTTAGTAAATCGATAAAATTTGCCCATTCCCCATTAAGTTTATTTTTTTATGTCTTCATTACTTTTCCGTTAAGTTGGTTAGCTTGGCCCGAACAGCAGTTTGCGCCATTATTATGGTGTTTATTCATCCCTCTATTAGCAGGCTTACACGTGATTAAACAGCATAATGCTGTAAAACGTAAGAGGCTAATACGTTTTGTTTTTATTTATTTGTTTTTTATTGCTTGGAATATTAGCACAACCTGGTGGGTATGCAACGTAAGTATGGCAGGAGGTGTTTCGGCCATCATTGCAAACAGCCTGCTGATGTCAGGACCAATATTACTTTATTGCGTGGCGCGCCATCGTTGGGGGCAAAAAATGGGGTATTTATGTTTGATTATTTTCTGGGTAAGTTTCGAGTATATTCATCTGAGCTGGGACTTATCTTGGCCCTGGCTCACTCTAGGCAATGGTTGGGCCAATTACCCTTCATGGATTCAGTGGTATTCCTACACAGGTATACTTGGAGGTAGCATTTGGATTTTAGGTGGCAACATAATAGTATTCGAAATCATTAAAAGGTTGAATCTGTCGAATAAATTACCTGCCTCAAAGTTGATCGTACTTGCTGCCTGGATCATCATGCCGATTGCTTGCTCTTGGTTGATCAAATATAGTTTCGAACCCAAGACTGATAAACCTATTGAAGTAGTAATGGTACAACCTAATATTGACCCGGTTAATGAAAAGTTTATTTTGCCATTTGATGCACAGGTTAAAAGGCTAATAGACTTATCAAGGGAGAAGATTACTGAAAATACGACTTTTTTACTTTGGCCAGAAACTGCCATCGATAAACTCTATCAAGAAAGTAAAATTGACACTTACCCGTTGATCAAAAAATTGGATTCCTTTTTATTGGATTATCCAAAATTAGCCTTGCTTACTGGCGTAACAACCTTCAAAACATATCATGGAAAAAAAGAAGATGCTGCAGGTCCCTTAAGGTTTCAAGAGGGGTATGGATTATATGAGGTTTATAATGCGGGTTTGTTTATTCAGCCGCCTAAAAAAGCATTTTATCATAAATCAAAACTAGTACCTGGGGTTGAGATATTACCCTACCCAAAGGTCTTTTCGAAATTATCGAGCCTACTTTTAGACCTTGGAGGAACTACTGGAGGATACGGGAAACAGAACGATCGTACAAATTTTGAGTACCAGTCTATGAATTTAAGTGCAGCTCCTTCTATTTGTTATGAATCAATTTATGGGGATTTTATGCGTAAATACATTCAGGCCGGTGCTGATTTTATTTTCATCATTACAAATGATGGATGGTGGGGTGACTCACCTGGCTACAGACAACATCTTTTGTATGGACGCCTTCGTGCCATTGAAAGTAGACGTTATATTGCTCGATGTGCCAACACAGGTATTACTGCATTTATTGATCCCTTTGGCGCTATTTCTCAAAAAACAGCCTACTGGGGAAAAGATGTGGTAAGGGGCATTATCTACCCACAAGCTACAATTACCTTTTATGCACAATATGGTGATTATATAGGTAGAAGCTTATGCTGGATTGCCGCTTTTTTGGTTTTATATTTGGCAGTACATAAAATTATTTATAAAATACCCAGATAATTATCTTAACAGTCCCTAATTTCTGTATTTGATTAGTAAATTTGTCATTTTCACTGAAAGAGCATCTAATTTTTCCTTATCTGCTTCTAATTCACTCATCATATCCATCCATTTATAGTAATAACCCTCAAATTCTTTCATTTCTTTTGGGTTTAGCCAAAAACACTCTGAAGCCACATTTGCAGGACGCTCATTATCAATAGTTTCTTCAACAATTGCTCTAAACTCAGTATTATTAAATCGGGCCGTCCAATCTGGTGCTATAATACTAATTCGGTATGAATAAAAACCCTCTGATAACGGTTCACTATTTTCTCCATTTTGAATATAGAATCCAACTTTATCTTGATAGCTGTTAATATCGTCTTTATCTGCTAAGAAACGATATAACGTCTCCATTTTTTCATGTATTTCTTGAACAGATACATATGTTTTCGTGCTAACAAATTCTATAGACTTATCGGGAAGTTTAAATTGGATTTCAAAATTACGATCTTCACGTGCCTCAACAGAGAAGTTATTATACTCATAAATATGTTCTTGAATTTTTTCGATGGCTTCAAGTCGCTCTTTAAACGTATAAAGCCCAGAACATGACCTTAAAAATTCATTTCCTTCTTCATCAAGAAGATAAATACCAAAACGATGGTCCTCCACATCTGGGCGCAGTAAAATATGCTCTACAAAATGCAGTCCCTCCGTCTTAATATTTAAATCAATGAGTTTCTTAGTGAGCTCTTGGGTAGCAATGGTTGCATCCTCCATACTGCTAAATGTGCCTATTTTGAGCCAATCTTGTTCTTGATCACCTTTATAAATAACAATATGCTCATTCGGATTTTCCGGCAATGATCCTATTCGATATGCATTTATATCAATTCCTTCCCTCAAAAACTTAGTAAGCATCGTATTACTCTTAAATGGTAAAGTATTGCTTAGTAGTTCTGTAGCCTTATTTGCCTCCACTACAAGCTCCTCAACCTCTGCCTCATCGATATGATCAAAATAAGTCATATACTTTTTATCATCAGGATCTAATTCGCCTAAGTCAGATGCTTTATCCCAATTTTTTCTTTGAGATGCTGTTGATTTCTCCGATAATAACTTAAATTTAAGTTCACTATATGGCTCCAATGTAGAATACTCACTTACAAAATCATCAAATCCATCTTCGCCTTGAATACCTATTCCTAGACCCAATAATATCGTAATCTTAGCTTCAATTCCCGCAATATTATCCGTATGTAAACTTTTACTACGATAATTAAAGGCTTTTGCTCTGTTTCGATTTATAAATGGCAGGAATTGCAATAACCTTGTCTTATTTTGGATGAGGTGCAATTCAAAATCTTCATCACTGAAATAGTAATTAAATTGTGATAGAGAGTATTGGGTATAAATTTCCCCATGAACAGCTAGCAAATAATCTAGAAATCTATTTCGTCGATCAGCATAGTTGTCCTTATGATATACTAACTTGGGAAGTCCCTTTCGGTAGTCTTTTGGAACACCATAAAATCCTAATAAAATATCATTTATTTTTTGATCCTCATTATCCATATAAAGAGGTTCAACATCTGGTACATTATCTAAATACTGATAGAAGTAAGTACGGTTTACTTGTTTGGTTACAGAGAATAGCTCTTTAGCATTAGCTAACTGCTCCAAATAATTGGCCATAATTTGCTCAAAAAGCATAAGATACCCTTTAAGCTGCTTTGCCTGAGCACGACGCATATTTGTAGGGCGGCTTGGAACACCGTAAGGCCCTATACCATAGGTAATTGGAAATTGATTTTGTATAGAATAATATTGATTTACATTTAAATCCTCCCCTTGCTCTACTTCAACGGTTTCCTCACTTAATCGATATACCCTTCTTTTTGCTGATTGTAATTCGTTAAGCTTACGCTTAAATACCTTGAGGTCAAGCGTAGTATATTGTGTTGCCCCTCTAAAAAACTTAATGGTAATGTCATCGAATGTCTTAAGTGAAGTTACTAATTTTGGTAAATACTCATCTGGTATATCAACTTGATTAAAATAATCTTGGCCATTAATCTTTAAGTGCAAGTTCTTCACACTATATATACCTCCTACCTGCATCATGATCTTAATTAGGTCTGAGATCAGAATCTTGTGCGGTTTCTCATGCAATTCATCTGTCTTAATGAATCCGTGCTTAAGCAACGGTCCATTATAGATTTTATCTATATTATAACCTTCATCCAATAATTCCCTAAGACTATAAAAACGAACTTCAGGGTTCAAATACTCCTCAATTAAAAAGAATAACTCTGCC
>JAUIFR010000025.1 GCA_030430325.1 Bacteroidia bacterium
GTGTAAATCGTAGAGGAGTTAATTATACAGTAAATATTACTACGCCTCTAAAACGTGTTCTTACAGCGGATTGTTTATTTCAGAACCGTGGGGTATTTGTATCAGGGGTATTTGAGGTGCAAAATGAAAATGGTCAAAAGCTTGTGCTTGACTATGACCCAGTGGGTGGAGAACCCTGTGATAAACTAGCACAGGTTACAGTAGGTGATTTTACTAGGCAAATTACTTTACGTCAATAAATCTTATAAAAACATTAATAATAAATATAAATAATATGAAAGCATTAGGTGTAATAACAATCATACTAATTGGGTTAGTGATAAACGTGGATGCCATGCATGACCACGAACGTAAAAGCCCTGAAGAGCGTGCCTCAAATCAGACAGAAAGGCTAACTGAGAAACTTAGCCTCAATGATGAACAAAAGCAGGAAGTATTAAAGCATAGTTTAAGCTTACATACAGGCCTTGAAGCACTGCACAATCAAAATAAAGATGACCATAAAGCCAAGCGGGAGGAAGCTAAGAGTTTATTTGATACTTGGCAAGCTAATGTAGAGCAGGTGCTGGACGAAAAACAAAAAGTCGTGTTTGCAGAGCATGTGGAAGCCCATAAGGGAAAAATGAAGTCTAAAAGAAAGCATAAACACAAGCATTAAGAGTTGTTTATATTACTTTTGTTTAATATGCCCTGGGGTAACCCTCAGGGTTTTTTTATTTATATAAACTAGCCCAAATTATTTGACTGATTATCATTCCAATTCTTCTTATCATCATTACAATAATTTTAAATCGATCTCGAAAAGCAAGTTAGTGTTGCTTTTGAATCCTGAATTCAAAACCATCAAATTAGAAAATTTATATTTCATATTTAATTAATATTATATTGATATTCAATACATTCAATATAATAATTTACAAAAAATTTAATCCAAAATATTATATATTATCAAATTATAGTTAAATAAAATTTACTTTTGTGATAATAAAATTTTGTAATACAAAATAAAAACATAATTTTGCTGTTATATATGAAATTTTTAATGTTTTATTCTAACCATAAACATATTAATTATTAGAATATTTAAAATAAAAGAATTAAGCCTCCTGATCGTTGCAGTTTTAGTAGTATTTGCTAGCTGTACGAAGAAAGAGCAAATTGAACCAGATTTAAAAAATCAAGAATCGTTTATTATCCAGGGTACACCTATGCCTTCAACTGCAGATTATTATAATCTTGATGATTCAAAGGTTTACAATAGTAATGGCTTAAAAATTTATTCACTTAACAAAGCAGAGGGTACACATGTTAAATTTTTGCCTCCAGGCACACTAAAAGGTGCTGAATATATTCAATCAAAAAGGCATTTATATGACATTGAGGGCAGAAAGGTTTACTCGAGAGAAGAAGTGGGTTCAAATAGCACTAAAATTGATGCACTTGATTTTGACATTGCGGGTGGCGCAGCCTTAGCTTATCACAATAAGTGTATCATGAGAAATCATAATGATTGGGTGCCTCATAATGGTGGTTATTTGATAGAAAATTTTACGATGTTTAAGCAAGCTGGTACTATTGATGGTTATGAGAACATGATCAAGAATGACCCTGCAACTTGGATGAACTTCATGTGGAATTGGGCACTTGGTCAGCCAGCTGAAGGTTCTTCTGATCCTACTAATCATTATCTTCCTGGCGTATGCTATATGTTTACAACTGAAGAAGGCACACGAGGGTTTGTGCGGTGTACTGATATGAAAACTCCAGACAATTTCGACTCAAGCGGCCATATGGATGTAGAGATTTGGGTCTTAGATTAAGTTAATAAAATTTTGCTAATTTTATTTAATTTATATTAACTCGCTTGAGCTTTACCTTAAACGTAGCCCCATTTCCAGGCTCACTTTCACACCAAATTTTACCCCCCATTGCCTCAACAAAACGCTTAACAATAGACAACCCTAAACCCGTTGAACTTTCTCCAGCAGTTGGCTTTGCACTTAGTTTTTGATACTTATTAAAGAGCTTTTTCTGGTCCTCTTCAGTAAGCCCAGGCCCTTCATCTTTTATAGTACAAACAATAAAGTTTTCTTCTATATCGATACTTATGTGAATTGCCCGTTCGCTGGGAGAAAATTTAATGGCATTTGAAAGTAAGTTTTCAAAAACCTGATGCGTATAATTTTCATCAATTTCAACCAATACTGGCTCCTGCTCTAAGTAGGTTCGGTGTATGTCAATTTGCTTGGCTGAGGCCTGTTTCCCATATTGGTCTGCCATTTTATCTAAAAGCAGTATAATATTGAATTTCACAAGGTTAAGCTTTAGGTCCTTTGACTCAATCGCCTCCACATCCAAAATTCGATGAATCATAGTATTGATTCTTTCGGCTGAGTCTATAATCTTGTTGAGATACTCAGCTTGTTCTTCATTAAGGTTTTCTGCGGTCAACTGCATAAGCTGAACTAACCCTTTTACCTGGTTTACAGGACTCCTTAAGTCATGCGCCAACAACCCAATTAGATAGTTTTTTTCATCGTTTAAACTAACAAGTTCTCCATTTTTACCCTCAAGCACATCATTTTGAGCTTCTATTTGTTCTTTATGTTGTTGGAGGTCCTGAAATTGTTCTTCAATAATCGTATTTTGTTCATTCACATGCTCATTGATTTTTACTAACTCTTTATTAAAAACTTCCAACTCTCCCTTTTGTTGTTCTATTTGCTTGTTTTGCTGCTCAATCTCATCATTCTTTTTTTGAAGCGCCTCATTTGAACGCCTTTTATATTTGTACCGATTATAAATGAACAATGCGATGATTAATAAGAAAATAGACCCAAAAATTAGAAAGTTTCGAACAAGCCTTTGCCGCTGTGCCGAAAGAGCCGCATTGATCAACTGCTGGCTTTGAATTTCTTTTTCTTTAGTCAATAGTGCAATTTCTTTCTTTGTATTAAGGCTATCTTCAGATGATACATGTTTCAAAAGCTCAGTAACATCGTTACCGAGATACTTTTTTATTACTTTATTTAAATTTAACTTAAAGTCAATACTATTAAAATATTGATTCACTGGTGCTGACCAACTACTATTTTTTTGATAAAGTAAAGTATACCCCGCACGCTGTACTTGAAAGAGCTGCTGGCGTTTAATTAAATATCCCTCTTCTAAAGCAAGTAGATACAGAGGTAAATCAACATATCCGAAAGCATCTGATTTTTGGCTTATTTCATTTATTAAATTGCCATTCGGTATATATATTACTTGTAAATCTTTAATAAAACTTTGCTTAAGGCTTAAAATATCCTCTTCAAACGTCGTGTTTTTTACCGTTATGGCAGGAAGTGACTTTAATTGATTGAGTAATGCTGCTGAATCCATTATAACAGGCTGAGTGGACCCCATCACTATTACTGAAATGTCGGGCATATAAGTGGGGGTTGTGTTGTACAATTTTTTGCGCTGCTCCGTTTCTGAAAACCCCGCTAACCCTAATACCAGATGCTGATCTTCGCGTTGAATAGTTTCATAAATTTGATCTAAATTTTGGGATTTTACCCAGTCAAACTTTATATTTATGCCATATTCTTCCTTAAGGAATCGCTTAAAATCAATCATCAGCTCGTATTCAATTCCAGCTAATTCTTGCGCATTGATGGGGTAAATAAAAGGTTTAACCTCAGAATAAATCACCGTAATTGTTGCCGTTTTGGAAGACTTAGCCCCTTCCCAACTAGCTGCACACAAGTCACTTGTGCTAAACTCGACGTAAAAAATGAAAAGAAATACTGAGAATAAAACCCGCATGTATAAATTAAAGCTTTAATAGTCATTAAAAATAGCGAAATACTCATCTCATAACATGCAAAACTGCATATATTCCTTACATTACCAAATAATTAGCGAAAAATACTTACTGATCAGATTGTTGATATGCTTTGATAATACGTCGTACAAGGGGATGCCGCACCACATCATTTTCATCAAAAAACACAAACTGAATGCCCTCAACTCCATTGAGAATATGCAATGACTCTACTAAACCTGATTTTTGGTTCTTTGGTAAGTCAATCTGTGAATGATCTCCAGTAATGATGGCTTTTGAATTTGGACCCATTCGAGTTAAAAACATCTTGATTTGCATCGGTGTGGTGTTTTGGGCTTCATCAAGCAAGATAAAAGCATTGTTCAAGGTGCGTCCTCGCATATAGGCAAGCGGTGCAATCTCAATAATGCCATTATCCCTGTAATAATTTAGCTTTTCACCAGGAATCATTTCGAATAAAGCATCATATACTGGCTTTAAGTAGGGATCAATTTTTTCGGTAAGGTCACCTGGTAGAAATCCCAAATTTTCACCCGCCTCCACAGCTGGGCGTGTAATAATTATCTTCTTAATATCCTTATTCTTAAGTGCTTGAACAGCCAAAGCGACTGAAATATACGTTTTGCCAGTACCTGCAGGCCCTATAGCAAAAACCAAGTCATTCTCCCGAACGGCTTTTGTTAGCTTTTGTTGATTTACAGTCGTAGGTTTAATTTTAATGCCACCTGTACCATAAACTAGTATTTCTTCCTCTAGATTTTCTTCCTCCCTGTGTTCTTTATTTTCGATTACGCGTTTTACATTTTCGACCGTAATTTTTCCATATTTATGATAATGTAAAATCAATGCCTGTACAATATCATTAATTCTAAGAATTTCAGGTGTTTTCCCCTTGATTTTGATCTCATCCCCACGGGATATAATCTTACTTTTTGGAAAAGCATCTGCAACCTCATTAATATTTTGATTTTCAGCACCTAAAAAATCAACTAAGGAAATTTTCTCTAACTTTATTACTTTTTCGATCAAACGCTACAAGAATTAAGTGTATATTTCTATTAATTATCTTACTTTAGATTAACTTTGTATGTTACAAAAATAGGTATTTAATTCTTTATTTGCTATGGCTCTTATTACATTTATGTCAGATTTTGGGTATACAGATCACTACATAGCTGCAGTAAAGGCCAAAATTCTCTCTAGTAACCCTGGCTTATCGATTGTTGATATTGGACATAATATTGAGCGATATAACATTGCTCATGGTGCTTTTGTGTTAAGTGCTGTATTTAGAGAATTTCCCATCGGCACGGTACATGTGGTATCAGTAAATGCAACTGTAAATAATTATGAATATGTGGCCGTTAAGCTAGAAGAGCATTATTTTATTGGGGTAGACAATGGGCTATTTGGATTAATTAGCGATCAGGATCCAACAATCATTGCCAATATCAACGGTTTTCAAAAAGGGTTTGACTCTTTTCCTGCCAAAAATATTTTTGCTCCAGCCGCTGTTAAACTTGCAAGTGGCGCTAACATACATGAAGTAGGTACTCCAAAAAAATGTATTAATAAAATGCTTGGCAGGCAACTTCGGGCCACAAAAAAGCAAATTTCGGGGCATGTTATTCGTGTGGATCATTATGGAAATTTGATTACAAATATTAAAAAAGATGTATTTGATCAATTAAAGGGTGAGCGTGGCTATGTAGTAAATTTTGCTCGAGAAACGATCCATCAAATTCACAACAAGACAAGCAAAGTGGATCCTGGCGATTGTTATGTTTACTTTAATAGCTTAGGCACATTAGAAATTAGCATTAATCAAGGGAATGCTTCACAACTACTCGGGCTTGAGTATGACAGCCCGGTATTTGTACAATTTGAGGAGCAGGAGGTAGAAGCACTCTAATTTAATCGTATTTTGCTAATTTCATTCATTTATTCATTAGTATTGAATAAATTTTGCAAAATTCATGTAATTAACAAAGGCTATTAACTAACTTTTTCACAGTTTTTTTGTCACATTTTTTAAACATTTCAAGCAATTCAATAAGCATTTAGCTATATTTGCATTTAAGGCAACATCATTGAAATGAAATTTCCATCACTTATTCGATTACCAAAATATAGCAGGTTCGACTTTCAACCTAGATACTATAATCCTGAGGCTGAAAAACGTCAAGAAAGACTCGATAAAATTAAATTGGAGCTTTCAGGTCAGCCAACACGAAATATTTCATTTTCGAATTATGCTTACCGAAGACACAAAAAACCAGCACTAGCAGCTAATTATCGACTACTATTCATCATTGTATTGCTTACTTTAGTTTGTTTTGGGTATTTGTATTATGGGGATATCATTCACCAATATATTGAAACACTCTCCTCGCAAAGCATTAAGTATGCATTAATTATTGTACTTACGGTAGCTTATTTGATATATAAAGGACGAAAATACTTTAAAAATAAAAGATCGTAGGATGGATGGAGTAATTCAACTTTTGCCAGATGCAGTAGCTAATCAAATTGCTGCGGGTGAAGTGGTGCAACGTCCGGGGTCTGTAGTTAAAGAGCTCGTTGAAAATGCGATTGATGCGAAAGCTACTGATATCCAAGTTTATATAAAAGATGCAGGAAAAACATTGATTTGCGTAGCCGATAATGGCATTGGTATGACCAAATCTGATATTAAAAAATCTATTTTGCGTCACGCAACATCTAAGCTTAAAGTTATTGAGGATTTGTTTAAACTTCGAACCATGGGTTTTCGGGGAGAGGCATTGGCTTCAATAGCTGCTGTTGCCCACCTCAAAATTCAATCTAAAACTAATGAAGAGGAGCTGGGCTATCAAATCACTGTTGCTGATTCAAAAATTGAAGATGAGGGTCCTCTAGCATGTGAAGCCGGTACTACGATTGAAGTAAAGCATTTATTTTATAACGTGCCAGCCCGCAGAAACTTCCTAAAATCAAACGCTGTGGAGATGAAACATATCATTGAGGTTGTTCAGCACACAGCATTGGCTCATCCACATATAAATGTTAAACTTGTGCATAATGATTCGGAGATTTATTTTTTACCTAAGGCGAACCTTGCTCAACGTATTGTGCAGTTGTTTGGCAAGTCTCACCAAGAACAAATTGCCGAATGCCATGAAATTACATCGCATTTAAGTATAACTGGGTACATCGGAAAGCCCAGTACCGCAAAAAAAACTAAGGGAGAGCAGTTTTTATTTGTGAATAACCGATACGTCAAAAGTGCGTATATCAATCATGCGGTTATTAATGCCTATGAGGGGTTATTACAAGATGGAACTCGGCCATTTTATGCGTTATTTATCGAAATTGACCCTGCCCTTATTGATGTCAATGTACACCCCACCAAAACAGAGATAAAGTTTGAAGATGAAAAAACAATATACGGAACCATACAAGCAACTGTAAAACAAGCACTTGGTAAGTATCATTTTAGTCCTTCCCTAAACTTTGATTACGATGTAAACTTTCAAGCAAAGCAGTCCGGCACATTAGCAACTCCTAAAACGAATAATTATACGCAATTTAAAAGTGAAAAGTTTACAGACACAAACTTAAAGCACTGGGAATCATTATTTGAGAAAAATGAAGCCCCGCATCAAGACGAACAGCAAACGCTTTTTGAACCCACAAAAAATGAGAATAAAGAGAACACTCCTTTAAAATACAATAGTGCGCCTTTTTTTCATCATTTAGAACAATATTTACTTACCAAGACAGATGACTGTTTGTTCATTATTGATAAAGTTCATGCGTTAGAACGAGTTTTATACGAACAATTTTTGAAGAGCCTCACTGCTGGGCATGGTGTTGCTCAACAACTACTTTTTCCTATAAATGTTAACCTGCAACCTGCCAGCATGATTGCGCTTGACGAGTTAAAGGATGAGCTTATTGCATTAGGAATAACTTTTGAAAAATTCGGACAAAGTAGCATTGTAATTTCTGGTTTGCCCGCAGAGCTCAAAGATAGCCAGGTTGAAGACTTTTTAGATGATCTATTGGCACAGTTTGATCAAACAAAACAAAAATTGAAATTGCCCAAAGTTGAACAATTAGCTCGTGCACTAGCAAAGAGAGCTGCTATGAATAGCTCTTTTGAACAGGAGGCCATATCTGGGCTTGTAGATCAATTATTTAAATGTAAAATCCCAGGCTACTCCCCTAGCGGACATATTACTTTTGTAAAAATGGATGCGGAGAAAATTGGTACGTTGTTTAATACTACTACTTAATTTAGGATATATTTTCCATATATTTTATATAATTGTGATTGATTTCACGCATTCCTCAGAATCTTCAAGTAAAATTTTATCCGAGTAGTAATTTTTTTTGAAATATTTAGAATAAATAAATGCAAATTGAGTTTGAAGAATTTGTTTTCTTAAATCCTCCTAGTTATATTGGTAACACATATCTAATTCCTTTGATCAAATTCAAGATAATATGAGTACTTTTCAAGAATTCGATGAAAAACAGCAAGCCTCACTTTTAATTGATTCGAATAAGCCCATTCAAACCAAAATGAAAATTTCTACTGGAGACGAGGAAGGTAAAGTTATGCAAATGATGGCAAGCAGTGGCAAGGGATCTCATGAAAGCCAGCTTATGCAGATGATGAGTAATTCATCATCAAAAGTTCAAACAACTGGACAGGGGAAAAAAATGCCCAAAGAAGTACAAGCTAAGATGGAGAATTCCTTTGGTGCGAACTTTTCAGGTGTAAATATCCATGCAAACTCTCAAAAATCTACTAATATGGGTGCGCTAGCCTATGCACAAGGTAATAATATCCATTTTGCACCAGGCCAATACAATCCTATGAGTTACAAAGGCCAAGAACTTTTAGGCCATGAGCTAGCTCATGTAGTGCAGCAGAGTCAAGGTCGCGTAAAAGCTACCACACAAGCAAAAGGTTTACCTGTAAATGATGATGTAAACCTAGAAAAAGAAGCAGATCTTATGGGTAAAAAAGCAGCATTAGGAGAAACCATCACTGAACGTCAATCATTTATTTCAGGAAAAGGCCAGGGGTCAAATATCATTCAAAGGCATATAAAAGATAAAGGAAAGGTAAATTATGGCGAATTTGAAATTGATATGGATAAACAAGAAATTCCTGCAGATGGCACTAAAGCAGGGGAAAAAGGTACTATTAAATTTACACCAAACGGAAAATCGCCAAATACAAGTGACATTAAGTTGATTCAAATAGTCAAAACTCTAGACATGTCTAAAACTCCAGATGAAGATTATACTTGGACAGGAGGAGAATCAGATAGGAATAGTGTTCAAACCTCACAAGATATAACAATTTATAAAACAAAGGAAAATGATACCTTGACATCTATTTCGGAGCATCAAGCTAAAGGTCATGTCAGCCCTTCAGAAATATATCAGTTGAATAGCACAACATTAGGCGTATTTGATCCAAACAAAAAGATTCATAAGGATACTCAAATCAAGATACCTTCAGTACAAGAAGGTTATTTTATTGACCACTTTGCAGGAAGCACAAAGGCTGCTCCAAGAACTAGTTCGACTGATGCCGATGTACCTTTAGCATATAGAGAGTATGCGCCAAACTCGTCATCAAGTCAAGATGGTCATAAAAATAGTAGTACAGATATTGATGAAGCTAGTTTATGGGATTTTCCGGGAGGAGGAAGTTCATTTGATATAAAATTTGACTTTGAAACGGTAGCAAGATCTATGGATAAAGGCTTTGATTATGGTACATTACATTGGGGTTTTAGAATAAATAGTGGCCTGGTTTCCGATGAATATAGTCAAGTTGAATCTGGAAAATCTGGTACATTTGAGTCTGCTATTAAAGAGTTTAATGAGTTTTATAATAATCATCATATAGTGGTTGAAGGGGAAACATTATATGAAATTGCGGAATTATATTATGGGGATGGTAGTAAATGGCCAGAAATTCAGAAAGCAAATGGATTGAAAAATACGATTATACATAAGGCTCAGAAACTAATTATACCAAGTGTAACAGTTATATGAAAGTGTTTATATTTATAAGCCTTTTGTTATTTACACTTATGATTTCTTGTAGTGATTCTTATAAAAAAAAGGTGATGACACACTATGAAGAAGATAGTACAGTTCAAGTTTATATAAATCAATTAAAGAGTGAAGATGAAGAAGTGAGATCGAAAGCCGCCTTCCAACTCTATAAAATTAACCATTCGTATGCGCTTGAGGCCTGTATCAAAACGATCGATGATAATCCAGATTTACTTCATTTGGATTATACCCCTTCAGTTCATTGTTTGATTCAGATAGGTAAGGAAGCATTGTACCCTTTAACCGAGCTTATGCTATCCAAAAATGAAATGACGAGGTTAAGAGCTTTACGAGCCATTGAACAAATTACACTAAATTTGTGGAAACAGGAAAGTCTAGGTAAAGAATTGGATATGGAAGAATGGAGAGTGTGGTGGAATGAGATTGACCTTGACTATGAATCAAATGAGGTCAATAGAATCAAGAGTATTGAAAAATTGAAGGCTTGGATAAATAGCAGAAAATAATATTGCTAAATACTAATTTAGAATTAGTACCAATAGAAAAAGTAATAATACTTAGATAAGCATCCTCACTCCAACTCACCCAACAACTCCTCTGCCTTCTCTTCTAATGCTTCATCAGAAGTATTAGCAATGACCTTTTTGAGGTAATTCCTTGCTTTAGTCAGATCATTTTTTTTTAGATTTGCTAAAGCCAGATACCAGAATGATTCATCTGTATACACATTTTCTTCTTTATTTATAATCTGTTGAAAGGTGGAAATTGCCTTTGATACTTTGTCTTCCATCAAATAACAATTACCCAAATAATATAGTGAAATAACATCTTCAGGTATGATATTCAAATTGTATTCAAAATATTCAGCGGCTTCTTGATATTGTTCATTAGAATAATGCTCAAATGCTTTTACAGCTGCCATTTCCAAATTTTCTGGTTGATTGGTGCTTTTTTGATACCCAACCTTTGGAGAGCTTGCTGGGATAAAATTTTCAATATATAATTTTTCACTATCAATACCTTGAGAATTATGTATAGTAAAAATAAGTAAAGACGAGGCCAATAAAATAGAAATCGAGGCTGCAACAAAATATTTCTTTTGGAAAACTCTTTTCGAGAGGCTAGTTTTCACACCAATCTTTTGATATTGTTCATCAAATTCATTGAGTAAAGCTTTTTCCTTTTCTAAGGCATACAATTTAATCCCCTCATACATATCCTTTTGAAGAGCTACCTCTTGAGCAAATTCAGCATTTGTCTTTAATCTATTTGTAAAATCGTCCAGTTCTTTACCCTTTAACTGACGCTTTAGGTAGCGCTCTATCCGCGTTTGATCATTTTCATTTAGCATATTAAGAAAATTGTTTCTGCTTATTTTCCATTTCTATAATACTTTGTTTTAATTTTTGTAGACACCTAGTTTTTTGCTTAGTCACGGCATTAGAAGTGGGAAAGCCCATCCGTTCTTTAATAACTTCTATTGCATATTCTTTATAGAAATGTAGAAATAACAATTCTTTACAGAGTTCTCCTAACAAGTTTGATTGTAAAATATTTTTTGTCAATAAAGCCCTATTGCTAAGTCCCTTTTTTTCAGGTGTTTTAATTTCATTTACCATTCTGTTAGAAACTCGGTGTCCGAAGTTTTTATTATTTTTATTGAAATGAGTCCTTATATGATTTTGAGCTATATTTATTAAATAGGTGAATAATTTAGCTGACCCCAAATTAGTTATTCTTCCCTTTAGACAGTTTTTCTGAAAAGACAGAATAGTTTCGTGATAAATGATTTCAATATCTTGCTCATTGGTGAAAGCATGATTTTTTAAACAATACCTTTTAAAAGCAAACTTATACTGATAATAAACCTCCACCAAAGTTTCATTTTTACCTTGCCTAATATTATCTATAAGTGATTCATACATAATGATAATCTTATCTTCTTAGTATAATAATGATACGAAAATGTGACCTAAACAAAAATATTTTGTTTTAAAATATTTTATAGCCCGAGTCAATTTCCTGTTTTTTGTACTTTTCTAATATTTTTATTTTCATGTTTTTGCTTTATTAAACCTAATCTTAGTTTTTGGTTTTAATAATTGATTAATGTTTCTCTGTCAACACTAGTTATTTTACAGCAGAATCAATTTATTTTAAACATATTTGGCAAAATACATTCATTTAATTGGGTTCTTTTTGTTTTTTTAGAGAGTTACCTTATATTTTCAATAAAAATACAAGGCCACGCTGCGCCAGGGTCCGCTTTGCTCCCGTCCTTTGGACCGGCTTCGCCGCCTTTCGCATCGCTAACTCAAATTGTATTTTTCTAAGATATATCATATCTACAATTTTATCCATATCAAGGCGTGGCGTTTTATTTTGTTATTTCAATTTTAACACCTACTACATATTTTTATCAAACAACAGTAAATATATATGATTTTAATTTTCAGCATCTTATGTTTTATAATAAATTTTTTTTCACTTTTTAGTCACATATTAATATTCCCTCCTTACTAAGTAAGAAAAAGAACATCTTGCTTTAATAAATTTTAAAGTAAAGATCTGTATTACAGGGATTAATCAATAATTTTTTAATGGTATAGCATGACCGCTTACATAAACTTTTAAATATGAAAAAAATGAAATGGAGTAAAATATTTACAAATCACAAATATGAAAAACCTAGCATGTTAAATAGAGTTTCTTGTGGGTTATCAATTATTGGTATCATAATTATATCATCGCAAATAGCCTATGGGCAAAATAAATTTCCTAATACTGGTAATGTAGGGATTGGCACAACTAATCCAGCTGTTAATAAGGGCATACATATAAGAGGAACAACAAACCCTTCAGATCTAGGTACTCCAGAAAATGTATACGGTATTTATGTCGAAACTGATGGGGTTTTACCCAATACTTACGTTTTTCAGGCAGCATCAAACAAAGGAGTTTTTTCAATTACTAACTCTGGTAAGATTGGAATTGGTACTACAGAACCAAAACAAGAACTCCATATTATGAATTATGATAGCTATAATGCTGATCTCCGATTACAAAAAGGAAATGATTATACAGATATATGGTCAGGTACTGATCAATTTGGTATAGCCGGTTATGGCTTTAGAGACTTCTATCTTAGAACAAATGGAAAATTAATTTTATATGGTGAGCCAAGCAATGGATACGTTGGTATTAATACTCATGATCCTAAAGCAAAATTTCATGTAAAAAGTAATCACATTCAACTTGTTCTTGAAAATTATGATGGTGGTGGTAAACATTGGTATATTGGTTCAAGTGATAATAGCTGGAGTAGTGGAGGTGGTAAATTAGTTTTTGCAACCTCTACTAACACTTTGGATTCAAAATTTACAATTCAGAATGATGGAAAAATTGGAATTGGCACTACAAATCCTAGTAATACCCTTGATGTTAATGGAGGAATCGATATTAATGACTGGATCCGCCACAACGGGGATAAAGATACTTGGATTGGTTTTCCTTATCATAATACGATCAAATTAAGAACCGATGGAAAGGATCGAATCATAGTAGATGAAGGGGGTAGTGTGGGTATTGGCACGAATTTCCCTGGAGCCAGGCTAGCATTACATAATCCTAATACTTCTGTCACTGCTGAATTTTATGCGCCAGAAAGAGGAGTGCATAAGAGCTATATACATTATGGATCATTAGGAGACTGGTATATTCGTTCAGCAAATAGTTCTGGAGAAGTAATCATCCAAGATAAAGGAGGCAAAGTAGGCATTGGTACTTCTAATCCTAAAGCAGAAAGATTACATATTAAAGAAGGTGACTCGGGATATGGGCCTAGTGTGTCAAGTACGTTATTCGTAGAAAATTATGGTGATCTTAATAACTACCATGTCTTCCAAACAGCAACAGTTGGAGGGGGACGTAGCTTTTCTATCACAAATGCAGGAAGAGTAGGTATTGGTGTAACTAGCCCATCTGCAACACTAGAGGTAGAGGGTAAACCGGGTGCTCCAGTAGCAAAATTTACAAAAAATTCACTTTCTGAAGATAAAACAGCTCTTATTGACATCAAGAATGGGCACGGAGAAATATGGAGGTATGGTGTTAGTGGTGATGGAAATGGTATAGAAATACCTAAAGGGTCTTTTTACATTGAAAGTTATGGTTCTCCAACAATGGTAATAAGCAAAGATGGAAAAGTCGGAATTGGTACGACTACTCCTAGTAATCTTTTAGATGTAGATGGAGGAATCGATATCAACGATTATATCCGACATAATAATGATGATAATACTTCGATCGGATTCCCTGCTAATGATAACATCCATTTAACAACCGCAGGAACGGAGCGAGTCGCTATTAACTCAACTGGTCAGGTGGGAATTGGTACGACTACTCCTAGTAATCTTTTAGATGTAGACGGAGGAATCGATATCAACGACTATATCCGGCATAATAATGATGATAATACTTCGATCGGATTCCCTGCTAATGATAACATCCGATTAACAACAGCTGGAACAGACCAGTTAGCCATTAACTCTGCTGGGCTGGTTGGAATTGGCACGACTACTCCGTCGGATAAATTACACATTAAATCAGGTATTGAGAATGATGCGCTTAAGGTAGAGGTTGGTGATGATACTAAGCTTAGAGTAAATAAAAACGGTTCTGTATCTGTAGGTACCGACTCCGAAGGGCCAGCGGATGGTCTCTATGTCAGTAATGTCATGACAGTCGGTACACCTCAAATCCCATTAGGGTATAAGGTAGCTGTGGCTGGAAAAATCATTGCTGAGGAAGTGGACGTTCAATTACAACAAGATTGGCCTGATTATGTATTTGCTGAGGATTATAAACTCAAATCATTAGCAGAAATAAAGAATTTTGTAGAGGAAAATCAACATCTCCCTGATGTGCCATCAGCGGATGAAGTAAAAGAAAATGGGATAAAATTAGGCGAAATGAATGCCATTCTCTTACAAAAAATTGAAGAGTTAACGCTTTATATGATTGAGCTGGAAAAGAAAAATAATGATTTAGAGGTGCGTATGCAGGAACTAGAATTAAACTAAAAAATGTAAATATACTCATTCATTTGCTTTTATTAACTAATAATCATTGTTATGAAGAAATTTACATTTATTATAGTTTTAAATATATTCTTTCTAAAAAGTTACGCCCAAACCTTGGCCGTACCTGATCCCATTGAATTAGCTCAGCATAAAGCTATTTTACAGCAAAAGGCTCAGCAAGGGTATGATGCATATCCAGCATATAAGAAAACACTAGACTCTTTGGCAGAAGAGCTGGGCATACCCATTCGAAAGGAATTGAGAAACGGCGGTGCTATGGTACTACAAGGTTTTACTGATGGTGACATTCCCATATATTATATTACTCATAATAAGGGAGCTGCTGCTACAATTAGTGTAAATTCAGCTCAAGATATATTCGGGCTTACAGGCAAAACGATAACCATCGGTTTATGGGATGATGGTCTTCCTAAAGATAGCCATATTGAAATTAATGATAAGGTTGTATTTGGCAAAGAATCTGATGATATTAATCCTAGCGCTGGTATACATCCAACCCATACATCAGGAACAATGATTGCCATAGGAGACAACCCTGAGGCCAAAGGAATGGCCCCCAAAGCCGATATCATTGCTTATGATTTTAATAATGATCTTGCTGAAATTAATAAAGCGGCAGGAGACAATCTATTAATTTCCTGTCACCCCTATGGCTGGGGTTCTGGTTGGCAAGATGTTAGTAAACCAGGTGACCCTCCAGATTGGCAGTGGTTTGGCGATCTTGAAATTGATGCTATAGAGGATTATAAATTTGGATTTTATGATTCAAGATCTGAACAGCTAGATATTATTACCCAACTAGCCCCATATTATTTGATTGTGACATCAGCTGGTAATGATAGAAATGATAAAGATCCCGAAAATAATTTGCCTGAGCCAGATGGAGGAGATGAGGGATATGACTGCATTTCCACATACAGTGGTAGTAAAAATATACTGACTATTGGAGCAGTTGATGATATTAACGGTGGGTACCAAAATGAGAATGATGTGGTCATGACAGACTTCAGTAGTTGGGGACCTACTGATGATGGGCGTATCAAGCCAGATATTGTAGCTAATGGTGTTAGTGTGCTTTCTTCTTATGACGTTAATGGACAAATCCCTATTTATGAAACATTAAATGGCACTTCCATGGCCTCTGCCTCAGCTACAGGTGGAGCAGCTTTATTAATTGAACACCAACGTAAACTATACAGTAATATCAGTGAATCAAAGGGCTATCCCTATCGTTCTTCCACGCTCAAAGGATTGATTATTCATACTGCAGATGAAGCTGGCTTACATGATGGTCCTGATTATCAATTTGGTTGGGGGTTGATGAATATCTATAAAGCCGCTTCCCTTATGGAAAAAGATGCTGATCAGTGCATCAATATAAGGGAGTATGACCTTTTTTCGGGAGGGGAGGTCACCCTTCCCATTCTCAAACAAAATACAGATGAGCCTTTGAAAGTAACAATTTGCTGGACTGATCCACCTCATCAAGGTTTAGAACCTGAGTTAAACCCAACAATTAAAACACTCATTAATGATTTGGATTTACGTGTTCTTGAAAATGGGGGGCAAATTTTTAAGCCTTGGGTCTTAGGAGGCTTAGCTAACCCTTCTGCGCCTGCTACTACCGGAGATAATAACACAGATAATGTAGAACAAGTGGTGATTCCAAAAGATGAAACAGGACATTTCACCATTAAAATATCGCATAAGGGTATGCTGGAGGGTAGTAAGCAAGTCGTATCCGTAATTATTTCGGGTAGTGACAATATCCCAGAAAATGTTATTGATAATAAAGTTTATAATCAACCACCACCTGAATGGGTAGTTGCTGAAAACACAATCACTACTATCGATAACTGCCAAGTGATGCAAAATGCTGAAGTAACATATAAAGCTGGAAAGAGAGTGTTATTGAAGCCAGGCTTTAAAGCAAAAGCAGGAAGTCGATTTCTTGCACAAATTGAGCAACAGTATACATGTATGCAAGGAGTCTTTAATAATAATGAGAACGCCAACTTGGATGAAAATAATTGGATGAGATATAAAGAAGATAATTTGTATGCTGCTACAATAGAAAGGGAGACGGATATTAAAGCTTTTCCTAATCCTTTTCATAATAAAATAAACTTTAAATACACATTAGAAGATGATAGAACCATAAGACTATTAATTTATGATATTTATGGTAGGCTAGTTGATCAAAAATCACAAAAGCAAATTGCAGGAAATAATCACCTTGTTTATGAAGGTGAAGGCCTAGCTTCAGGAATGTATGTATATAAAATATATATTGACAATGATCCTGTTGCAGGAAGAATTATCAAAAAGTGATCGACAAATAACTCTTCAAAAATTAAACTTTTTAAAAATCAAATTATGAAAGCGAGAATCAACTTATATAATCAACTTATTATTTTTACTTTACTTGCAATTATATATATTTGGAATATTGGTAGAGTTGAAGCACAGAACTACAAGATAAAAGGAAAGCATGTGCTTAGCGCACCCAATGATGAATCGATCGTCATTGGAAATACCAAAACAAAAAAAATTGGCATAGGAATGGAACCTTCTGCTTCTTACATCATGCAAATTAATGGTACAAATGCTGGCTTAGTAACAGGAGGGGCATGGTACAATGTTTCAGATGAAAACATTAAAAACCCCGATGATGAATTTGATTGGGATCCAAACGATATTCTTAATAAGGTTATTAATTTGGATATAAAAAGATGGTATTATACCGCTGCACCTAATATTAAATATATTGGCCCATACTCTGCAAAGGAATTTAATGATACGTTTGGCGTAGGAATGAAAGAGGTTGATGCTATCTCAACCATTGATCCATCAGGAGTAGCCTTATTAGCTATAAAAGCTTTGAAAAAAAAATATGATAGCCTTCTCAATGTATTTACGGAGTTTAAAGAAAAAATAGAACAAAATAATTACCAACCCTTAATGCCCATTGATGAATTAAAATATAAGGGAGAAAAATTAAGTGATAACGAAAATAAAGTAGTGCTTACAGATTTTGATACTAAAATACCCTCTCTATCTCAAAACAGGCCTAATCCATTTGATTCAAATACTACCATAAATTATTTTCTACCAGAAAACATTAATCAGGCTGCTATACTTGTCTTTGACATGCAGGGTAAGCAACTAAAAAGAATTGATTTGGATCAAAAGGGTAATGGCAAAGTTGAGATATATGGTAGAGAATTGATTGCCGGCATGTATTTATATGCTCTCATAGCAGATGGAAAAGAAATAGATACTAAAAGAATGATTTTGACAGAATAAGTTTGCATATAAATTTCTGCTGTATGATCTTTATAAAGCTATGTATTTTAAAAATATAACATTCATATTGCTTTACTTAGGATCTATTGCTTATAGCATTCCAAATGCTGATGCCCTATTGGCAGACAAGTTATTCGAACAAGGGGTACTTAAGCAGAAAAATGCCAATTATGACAGTGCAGCCTATCTTTTTGAGAAATCTGGCAAACTATATGGACTGCAAACAAATTGGGAAAGATTTGTGAGATCATACACAAAAGCAGGAGAAAACTTTATTTACCTTTCAAAATTCCAACAAGCTATTTATTGTCTTGAAAAGGGTTTAAATGTAGGAAATAGACATCTTAATAAAGATAACGTAAATTTATCATATAATCAAAATGTAATAGGCTGGTATTATTACGGAATCGGAGATTATGAAAGAGCCATTACTTTTTTTCAAAAAGCACTTAATCTTTATTTAAAAATAAATGGTAAAAATTTTCCTAAAGTAGCACAGGGTTATAATAACATTGCAGGTTGCTATGAGAGTAAGGGAGAGTATGATAAAGCAATGAGCTATTATCAAAAAGCGTTGAAAATAAGAAAGTCTACAGGAGGCTTTGGCTTAGCACAGACGCTAAATGATCTCGGCTGGTTACACGGCAGAAAACAAAATTTTGAAAAGCAATTAATTAATTATAAGCAAGCTAAAAATCTTTTTATTAAACTACTTGGTACCAATCACCCTCATATCGGTAGGTGTTACAATAATATAGGCGAAGCCTATAAAAATTTAGGGGATGATTTGCAGGCACTCTACTATTTCAAGAAAGGTTTGGCAATAAAACAAAAAGCTTTTGGGGAAAAACATCCTGATATTAGCAAAAGCTATTTGAGCATAGGGAATTTTTACGCAGCAAATAAAAAATGGGAAAAAGCTTTAGCTTCCTATCAGGAGGCCTTACTGGCTTCAATATATGCATTTCAAGATACAAATGTATTCGTTCTGCCCCCATTAGAAAATACTGCTTCAAAAATTGTGCTTCTCGATATATTAAAGGCTAAGGCACAAGCCTTTAATCAAGTCTACTATTTTCAAGGAAATCAAAAAAAAAATCTAATAGCTGCTTTTGAGAATTTTCAATTAGCCTTGCGACTAATTGATTTGCTTCGCTTTGAATTTGTTGCAAAAGCCTCTAAATCAGAGCTACTTGCCAAGTCAACTACTTTGTATGACGGGGCTATTCAATCAGCATATCAGCTTTATCAGATTACCCAAGCCAAAAAATACCTCGATTATGCATTTACTTTTGCAGAAAAAAGTAAAGCATTTTTAATGTTGGAAAGAATGCAAGATCTTGATGCCAAACATTTTGCTGGTATTCCAGATAGTCTATTGACTAAAGAAAGAGAACTAAAAATTGATATTACTTCTTATGAAAAGACATTATTCAATGCCAGGAATAAAAAAGATTCAGGAAAAATTATATTATCCCAAAACTACCTGTTTGATTACAGAAGGCAATTTGATTCATTAATTTCGCAGTTAGAAAAAAACTATCCAATATATCATCAACTTAAATACGATAGTCGAGTTGCTTCAGTAAAAGATATTCAGGAAAATATAGAAGTAAATACTACTTTCATTGAATATTTTATGGGAGATAGTAGTTTATACATTTTTGTAATTGCTAAAAATGATTTTAAAATGCATGAATACAAGCATGTGGATAAACTTAATGAGCAAGTAAAAATATTTAGGCAAATGCTTATCAAACCGCCATTATACAAAAAGTTTAATAAAACAAATTGGCAAAGATATCATAAAATAGCCTTTAACATATTTCAAGGGATTTTATCTAAGCCATTGAATGACCTCAACAATTTACCTAACCACTTGATTATTGTGCCAGATGGAATACTTCATTATCTTCCTTTTGAGACACTCCTTAGTGAAGCTAGTTCCAAAGCACCTAGCTACAAGAATCTTCATTATTTAATAAAGCAATATCAATTTAGTTACAGTTATTCCGGGACTTTTTTATTAAAAAATAATAAAAGAGCTACAAATATTGACAAAATTAATTGTTTGGCCTTCGCACCAGCATACCCTGGAATGCCAAACGAGTTTGCCAACCGTGGTAGAAAAGGAATATTACGTGGCGAAGAACTGGTTAATTTACCAGGGGCACAAATGGAAGTTAAAGCCATATCACAATATTTTGAAGGGGAGTATTTTTTGGGAAAAATAGCTTCTGAAAAACAATTTAAACAAAAATCCAGTAATTATGCAATTCTTCATCTGTCAATGCATGGAGATGATAATGATGAGTATCCTCTTTACTCAAGGTTATTCTTTGCAAACACCAAAGATTCCAACGAAGATGATACGTTATATACCTACGAGCTTTATAATATGAGGCTTAATGCAAATTTAGCAGTGCTGAGTGCATGTCAAACAGGAAGTGGAAAGCTTGTTCGTGGTGAGGGTGTTATGAGTTTAGCTCGTGGTTTTATGTATGCAGGCTGTAAAAGCGTGATACAAACACTTTGGAAGTCACATGACTGGGCAAGTGCGAAACTCATGAATAGCTTCTACGCTAATCTCTCAGATAATCAAGATATTGATGAAGCTCTTAGGAATTCTAAAATAGAATATTTAAATAATGCAAGCGAACTTGAAGCACACCCTTTTTTTTGGTCAGCATATGTTTTAAGTGGTAATTATAAGTCTATTAAATCAAAAAAAATAAATTTATGGGATTACACATATTTGATTTTAGGGGTACTTATAATTCTTCTTTTGCTTTATTGTTTGAAAAGGAAAACATGAGAAAGTGATTGCATATTAAAAGTGTAAAATTAATCTAAAATTACTTATTTAAACAATTTCAGCAAAATTCAATCAAAATACTCCCAGTAACACCCATTCATAAAAGAATTGCAAAATTATAGCCCGATTTCCCTCGGATTGTATTAATTTTATCATTCAATAACTGCCTGAATGAAGACCTATTTTAGAATATTATCCTTTGCCAAACCATACAACCGGTTTTTACCACAATACATTATTGTTACCTCACTGGCAGTTGTATTTGGAGTAATGAACTTTACATTACTTAAGCCACTTTTTGATGTCATTTTTGACCAAGCAGATGCTACCCAAATTGCTAGATATAGTGAAGAGCCACAATTTGCCATGAATATCGATTACCTCATTCAATATTTTAATTATCAATTATATGCCATTACCGATAAGTATGACAAAACGGGAGCGCTTTTTTTTGTATGTGCTATAATCATAGTTACTGTATTTTTATCGAACTTGTTTAGGTATATGTCATCGATGATTATGGCTAAGGTGAGAGCACGAGTGGTTAAGAATATTCGGGTGGCTGTATTTGATCATGTGAGTAAAATGCACCTCGGGTTCTTTTCTGGAAAGAGAAAGGGCGACATCATGTCACGTATTACAAATGATGTACAAGAAGTAGAGTTTTCAGTAGTGGGCTCATTAAAAGTGCTTTTTAAAGAGCCAGCCACACTGATTAGTTATTTTGTAGTACTCTTTGCAATGTCATTTAAGTTAACTCTCTTCACGCTGGTACTGTTTCCTGTTTCGGGGTTTATTATTTCTGAGGTTGTTAAGCGACTTAAGCGTAACGCCATTGAAACACAAGAATCTTTGGGTAGAATTGTTAATATTTTGGATGAATCATTGTCCGGCATTAGAGTAATAAAAGCATTCAATGCCAGGCGCTATATTCTTCAAAAATTTGATGATGAGTCAAAAAAATATGCTGGCCTAGTGGTAAGTATGGCGCGCAAAAATGAACTTGCTTCGCCAGTATCAGAATTACTGGGTGTCAGTGTTGTAGCCATTATTCTATTGTTTGGCGGCACGATGGTTCTCAATAATGAATCAAACTTACAAGCCAGTGAATTCATCACTTACATTATTATTTTTTCTCAAGTGCTTATACCAGCCAAAGCCATCTCTAGTGCGTTTAGCAACCTTCAGCGTGGGCTGGCGTCTGGCGTTCGGATATTTGACATATTAGATACCCAAACTGCAATAAAAAACAATAATGCGCCGAAAGAAAAAAATAGCTTTGATAGCATTATCCAAATCAATAATGTTTCGTTTTCGTATGACAAAAAACCCGTATTAAAAAATATAAATCTAGCTGTTGAAAAAGGGAAAACAGTAGCACTTGTTGGGCCATCAGGTGGCGGAAAGTCCACACTAGCTGATTTGATTCCTCGGTTCTATGACCCTACACATGGTGAAATTGCTATTGATGGGATAAACATTAAAGATATTGAGCTTTATTCACTTAGGGGTCTCTTTGGTATTGTAACCCAAGAGTCCATCTTATTTAATGATACTATTTTTAATAATATAGCATTTGGTATAAAAAATGCTCGCGAGCAAGATGTTATAAAAGCAGCTCAAATTGCCAATGCTCACAATTTTATTATTCAATCGCCAAACGGATACCAGACTGTGATTGGCGAACGTGGAACAAAGCTCTCAGGAGGCCAACGACAGCGGCTGACTATTGCCAGAGCTGTGCTAAAAAACCCTCCCATTTTAATTTTGGATGAGGCAACCTCTGCCTTGGATTCAGAATCTGAAAAACTGGTTCAAGAAGCCATCACCAAGCTCATGCAAAACAGAACATCGATTGTAATTGCACACCGTTTGAGTACTATTCAGCATGCGGATAAAATTCTAGTCATAGATCAGGGTACCATAAAGGAGGAAGGAAACCACGATGAACTCATCCAAAAGAAAGGAATTTATACTAAATTAAGTGAGATGCAAGCTATGTAAATGTTATTTTATTGACTCTATTCAATGATTTTATTCTTCAAAATGGCTTTTTTATCTAATAATTATAAATAAAATACAATTTTGAATAAAAAAAGTGATAGTTATAAAATTATAATTTCTTGCTTTTAATATCTAGTAAATTATAGGTAATTAGTAATATCAAATGGAAGGCAAATAGTTTCTTTTCTTTTTCATTATGATGTTACGCATTCATTTTTTCTTCTTCTTAATCAAAGGTACTTTTTTAAGTCCCGGTAGGTTCGCCTACCGGGCAAGCGTAACATTGAAGCAGACAAATTAACAAATTTTTTTATTCACTCCAACTCTATAAGGTATTATATTCTTATTTTCAGTATTACTCTTCTAACGAAAGTAGGGCAAGCTTCTTCATTTTATCCACCTCAATGC
>JAUIFR010000026.1 GCA_030430325.1 Bacteroidia bacterium
CTAATATGCTCCAATATTGGGTGGAGGTATTCTTCACGGTTAGTTTTCAAGGCATCGAGGATGCGTTGTTTCATTTCAAGACTCGCTTTATTAGTAAAGGTAAGGGCAAGAATTTTTTTAAAATAATTTGGACGCTTCAAGGCCAACTCAATGTAGCGTTTGGTTAGGATATAGGTCTTCCCAGCACCAGCGGAAGCTTTATAAATGGAGAGTAATGGCGTTTTAGATTGCATAGTAGTCTAAATTATTGAGCCGTGTCCTTTTTATCTTCCTAAATGAGCAGCAAAATGTTGTTTGGACTGCACTACTATTTTTGATGTAATATGACAAGTATTTTATATATAGTTGCTCTAAATTCATGACTGGTTGTTTTAATCAAAGGTACGTTTTTTTTCAATGTGATACCTATGTTATAGAGCATCTAAAATGGCCAAAATTTTGTTAGGAATGAAGAAAAATAGGATTTAATTGCATGAAATTAGCAAAATATAATGAATAAATTAAAAGATACGCTCAAAAAATAAGACACAAAACATATAAAAAATTAAAAGTCAATTACTTAATAATCGAACTTAGGTAAAATATGTTTATCCCAAATTAAGCATTTAAAGAAATAATTTAACTTTTTAGAATCGTGTATCTTAGTAATAACCTATCATGCAGAGAGTTTTTAATAATTTTGATTCTATTGCTAAGCATTAGAAAACAGTTGATAATCAGATAAATAATTTATTAAAGATCCTATTGCGTAATTTGGGTTTAATTTAATTAAAAAAAAGAATAAATGGAAAACGAGTATAGCCTGTCAAATTGTAAAAGTAGTTAATCCTAAAGAATTTTTAGTTTAATAGTTATGAATGTAACTACAATCACACCAAGAATCACTAATAACCATATAATTTGCCAGTTTTTTTTCTTATGGATGATAGTTGGTGATCGGTCACCTATTTGAATAAAAGCAGACCAATAACCAGGGTGTGCAAATAGGTCACTTGCATTTTTGATATATGTTAACTTTGCTTGACGTATTGCCTCTGGTTTATTTAGCCCTGCAGCTAAGTTCATGTAAAACTCTTTCATAATCTTAGAAGTGGCAAGGTCATCAACTTGCCAAAGTGACACCACTAATGCTGGCGTCCCTCCGTACATGAATGCACGTGCCAATGATGCGATTCCATTGCCTCGTTCAAATTTTCCATACCCAGTCTGGCATGCAGATAAAACGACTAAATCAGCATTTAATTGTAACTTTGCAATCTCATAGGCTTGAAGTATGTTATTTTCTAAACTATCTTGATTCTCTGAGAATACTAAACTTGATAAGGTAGGAAATTGCTCATCAAGTACACCATGCATAGCTAAATGAATAATTCCATACTTACCTGCTTCTTTTTTAAACATAGCCTCAGTAGCTGTAGAATCAAACTTAAATTGACCTTGGAATTTCTGAGACAAGGTTCTTACCTCTTGTTGAGCTGCTGGTAGTGGAATCAATTTACTTCTCAATCTACGATGAGCTGGTAGTCTGTGTTTCATTGCCACCGAATCTAATACTGTATAATTTCCAGCCATGGCCAAAATTTTGCTATTATTTGACCTAGTTTTATATTGCTGATTTTCTTTCCAAAGTGCAGCTGAATAATCATAACTGACTTGGTATTTTTCTATTAGATAGTCTAACTTTTGATATCCTCCAATAGGCGGTGCTTTTTCTGTCAAAAATGCTTCAAAGGGTAAATGGCACAATATTCCATCAGGAATGATGATCAAGTGTTGAATCTCTTTTTTATTAGCTAAAATTGGCATTACTAGCTTTTCATAGCACCAAAAGGCACTATTCGTATAAGTTTGATAGGCGGTATACTGTTTTTCTTTATTAATTTGGCTATAATTAATAATTTCTTTGTGCAATTGGTTAGCATAGTCATTTAAAGAGTCAATACCTATTGATAACTTTATAGCATTTGTTCGGTATTTATCTAGGTAAAACACATAAACTGATGAATCACCAAGTACGTACTCAAGAATGGTTTCGTCTGATTTTAAATTTTGTTGGAGTTCTTTTACTGACACGCCATTTCCTTGATACTTAAAGTGAGCGTAATTAGGATATTTTAGCATCATTTCTTTTTGAAAAGCACTTAATTTAAAATAAACCTTATTGAGCAATTTCCTGAGGCTATCTTTTTCTCGACTAGGTTTAGTTTTGAGTAGAGTAGCCCGAATTTCGCTATAATCACCTTGGAGTAAACGCTCTTTGGAGGCAATGGAGTCTGGTAAACTAGCTATTTTATAAGCCTTTGTAGCTTTGGTAGCTTCCAAAAGCAATATAGATTTATGAAACTCTGCCATCGAAAATGCAAGATCAAATTCTTTGTCGAGATCTACTAACTGTAGTATTTTTAGCATCCAAATATGGCTTAGCTCAAGTAGATGAAGTTTATCTTGGTCAAAAATATACTGCTTCCGTATACGTTTGAGTAGGTGTATTGCTAATTCGGCTACAATGAGTTGCTTATTTTTATTTATTTGGAATACCCTTTCAAGTAAATCAGATGTAAACTTTAATAATTTTACCATATATACCATATGCTCGACTGAAGCATAATGATGTTGTTTTAGATTTTTTAACCACTTAGAATCAAAATTCAAAGAAATTTTCTCTGAAGTTAATGAATTAAATGCTAAGTTAATATAATGCCAAGCCTGTTTTTGATTTCCCCAATCAGCGTGTAATTGAGCTAGGTTATTTAAAGATTGAGCATAGTATGGGTGGTTTTTACCAAGTGTTTTTGAGACTATTAAAAGAGTCTCTTTATATAGGTGATTTGCTTTATTGTATTGGTGAATTTTATGATATAACATAGCTAAATTATTTAGGCTTGTAGCATATTTTCGATGGTTTGTGCCAAGTGTTTTTGCTTTTACTTTCAATGCCTCTAAATAAAGTGGTTCAGCCTCTTTATAATGACTGTTATTATGGTATAATAGTGCTAAATTATTTAGTGTTAAGGCATAACTATGATGATTTTTTCCAAGTGTTTTTTTATATATTGACAAAGCTTTCAAATACATTGACTCTGCTTTTTTATACTGACCCATATGGTCATATAATAGTGCTAAATTATTAAGAATGATGGCATATTTATAGTGGTTGATTCCGATAGTTTTCTTATATATTGCTAATACTTCATGGAAAAATGACTCAGCCTTCGTATTTTCACCTATTAGCTCGTACAGTACAGCTAAATTATTTAAAGTTTCTGCATAATGTGGATGGTTTTTTCCTAAGAAAACCTTAAAAATTGCTAATACATGCAAGTAATATTGTTCAGCCATATCATATTGCCTTTTATTTTTGAACAATACAGCTAGATTATTTAGTATTGTAGCATATTTAGTATGATTCTTACCAAATGTTTTTTCTCTTATTTCTAATGCTTCAAAAAAAAGGGACTCTGCTATTTCGTATTTCCCCATAACACGATATAGTTCAGCTAAATTTGAAACAAAAGTAGCATAAGTTGTATCTTTTCCATGAGTTGCAAATGCTTTATTTTTTCCGAAAATTGCAAAGGAGATTGCTTTTTTAAAATTCCCTTGAACATAAAGTTTTTCGACCATGCTATCTAATTCCTGCAAACTCAGTTGCTCTAAATTATCTGATTGTGCATACAGTTCAAAAGTACTTGGGTAAATAAGTATAGCAGTTAAAATGAATCTGAAGATCATGATTAAAAATATTGATCAGTAAAAAAATGTCAGCTTTGTTTGTTATTAAAATTATAATAAAAATAAATTCCTAGAAATAAAGTAATTAGTTTTTTGTTTTTAAATAAAATTAAGGTGTCTTAGTTTAGATTATTAAATAAATTTAGCAAAAAACATTCAAATTTAATAATAATTAGGTCAACACAATTTCCCAATCGCCTTATTTATGTTTCTAACCAATCCTGGCCCCTGATATATAAAACCTGTGTAAAGCTGTAAAAGATCAGCTCCTGCTTGCAATTTTTCAATGGCGTCAGTTGGAGAAAATATGCCTCCTACGCCTATAATAAAAAAGTGCTCCGGCCTATGTGCTGCAATATGCTTAATAATATTAGTGGATACTGACTTTACGGGTTTACCACTTACGCCTCCTGCACCTATGTGTTCTAATTTATTTTTAGGGTGCATCAAACCTTCCCTGCTAATAGAGGTGTTGGTAGCAATGATACCGTCTATTTTCATTTTTGAGGCTGTTTCTATCATTTCATCGACCTGTGCAAGGCTAATATCAGGTGCAATTTTGACAAAAATGGGCTTATTTTCACCTAACTTTTGGTTCAAATTTTGCAGGGTATAAAATATCCGTTGCAGCGGTTCTTTCTGTTGCAGATCCCTTAAGTTTGGAGTATTTGGAGAGCTAATATTAACGGTGAAATAATCAACATATGGGTACAATCCCTCAAAGCAAGCCTCATAGTCTTGCTCGGCTTGCTCATTTGGTGTGTCTTTATTTTTACCAATATTGCCACCAATGACTACTTCAGCCTTCGTTTTTTTTAAATTTTCTATGACTTGAGCTAGCCCATCGTTATTAAATCCCATACGGTTGATCAGGGCACCATCTTTTTGGAGCCTAAATAGCCTAGGTTTTGGGTTGCCACTTTGTGGGCGAGGGGTGACCGTACCTATTTCAATAAATCCAAATCCCAGCGTTTGCATGGACTCGATGTAAGCCGCGTTTTTATCGAAACCAGCTGCTAATCCAATGGGATTTCGAAAGGTTAGCTTACCAATTTTTTTTTCGAATGGTGTCTGATGACCGCTAAAATACTTTTGCAAAAGGGATTTAAATCCCTTGATATGACAAATGGTATTTAATGTGCCAAGCGCAAAATGATGAGCTTTTTCAGGAGGCAACTGGAACAAAAAGGGCCGAATCAAGCGATACATTATACTTGTTTTTGAGCCAAGAAGGATTGCAAAATGATGGTCGCGCTAATTTTATCAGTAAGTCCTTTATCTTTCTTTTTTTTCTTATTTACGCCACTTTGGTGAATCGTTTGGCTAGCCATTTTTGAAGTAAATCGCTCGTCAATCCATTCAATAGGCATATTTGGAAATTTACTGGCCAATTTTTTACCGAAGGCTTCAACATCTGAAGTGGCATGGGTAGCTTCATTATTAAGGCGGCGCGGGTAGCCAATCACTACACCATCAACTTGTTCTTTTTCAAAATAACCATTTAAAAAATCTAATAATTCCGCGGTTTGAACAGTAGTAAGAGGAGAAGCAATAATTTGAGCAGGGTCAGTTACTGCAATACCTGTTCGTTTTAGTCCATAGTCAAGTGCAAGCCATCTGCCCATAATAATGAATGTTAATTTAAGTTAACTTTGTTTTGAATGGTACATTTTACCTCCTTTTCTAAAGACAGTGCCCTTGGGAAAAGAATATAATTTTCAATATTGGCATGCTCTTTAAGTTCTTTTTCAAATTTCTGAAGCTCATGGAATACGATTTCAAGATAAATATCGGATGAAGGGTGAGGCAAGGTAAAATTATTTGTGAGTATTTTGATCCCTTTCATTTCATCATCATGTACCTCATGCTCTACGGCAAACTGCTGAATGGAATACCGCTCAAGTTGATGATAGAGCCTACCGGCATGGATGTTTCCATTATTTATTTTTTGCAGATTTAAGATATATGAAAAAAGCGTGTCTTCTTCTTCATAAATGTGGGTAATTAAGTCTTGAATGAACACAGGAAATACAAATTTCAAATCATGTAGCTCCTCTATTTGCTCTAAAACAGGGAAATTGGCAATTAAATCAAGCAAGTAGGGAAACCTTTTCTTAATAAAATGATGGTGGCTATGTTGGAGGTAAGAAATGATATATTCAATGGGGCTACTGCCTAATTTGTTGGGTGTTTTAAAAGGAATGCTAGCATGATTTAGCTGTGCAATGAGTGCCGACTGATTTATGTTTTTATGCAAACAAATCTCACCTAGGCTGCAGTCGGGACTTTCGAAAATAGATATACCAAACTGATGCAGGGTTATGTTTTTGTCAAAATCCTCTTTTACAATTTGCAAGATACTTTTCGACTCCATAGTAAGTTCAATTCAATGCATAAATTTACAATTTTGTTTGATTAATTCCTATCTAATTTTTCAATACAATTTTGTGTAAATCATTATTCCTAAACCAGCCAAAAATCAAAAAACACAATTAAGCTCACAGCATGTTAGCAACTCCTTCAGAATTTTATAACTTTGTCATCATAAAATAATGGCACGTGAAGCAGCTCGCACATCTTAATAAATATTTTTTTAAGTACAAAGCACTATTGATGCTGGGTATTTTATTTATCTGTATCTCCAATATTTTCTTAATATTACCCGCTCAAATGGTGCGTCAAGCCATAGATTATATGCAGCAGCATCTCATTGATTTTGCGGAGCAAGCCGGCGGGGATACAACAAGCCCTGCTTTCAATGAATTTATGGGAAACATCATCTACTTTGCGGGGATGATCATATTGATTTACTTGGCACGTGGCTTTTTCTTATTTTTAGTTCGGCAGACGATCATTGTTATGAGTCGTAAAATTGAATATGACCTTAAAAACGAGATTTACAACCATTATCAATCCCTACCCATGGCGTTTTACCGCCGCCAAAATACTGGAGACCTGATGGCGAGGATTTCAGAAGATGTGGGGCATGTAAGAATGTATTTAGGGCCTGCCATTATGTATGGTCTCAATTTAATTATTCTTTTTGTGCTCGTGATCCCCTATATGTTTAGCGTAAATGTGAAGCTGAGTTTATATGCGCTTATTCCCTTACCTATCTTATCTGTTTCGATCTATTTCATTAATAATATGATCAATAAACGAAGTGAGCAGATCCAAAAATCCCTTTCAAATATTTCGACCTATGTGCAGGAGGCCTTTTCTGGTATTCGTGTACTCAAAGCATTTGCAAGAGAGCAGGCCTCTTACAAGCAATTTCAAATTGAAAGCGATGACTATAAAGTTAAATCACTGAAACTTACTATTCTGCAAGCTTTTTTCTTTCCGCTCATGATTAGTTTGATCGGGTTGAGCACGTTACTTACCATTTATATTGGTGGGATGGAGGTGATCAATGGTGCGATATCACTAGGAAATATTGCAGAATTTATTTTATATGTGAATATGCTGACTTGGCCAGTTACTTCACTGGGCTGGGTGAGTAGCATCATCCAACGGGCTGCGGCCTCTCAAAAAAGAATCAATGAGTTCTTATATGAGCAGACGGATATTATCTCTATAAAGAACCAAGAACAAACCATATCAGGACGAGTTCGATTTGAGTCCGTACATTTTACCTATCCAGATTCTGGCATAAAGGCCCTTCAGGACATCAACTTTGAATTGGCTCCAGGGGAGTCAGTAGCCATAATTGGAGCTACCGGATCAGGTAAGAGTACAGTGGCTAATTTAATTTGTCGATTGTATGATCCGACCCAAGGCCAGATATATTTAGACAATATTCCGCTTGGTGACTATGATTTAAGTGCATTACGCAAGCAGATCGGGTATGTTCCTCAGGATGTATTTTTATTTAGTGATACGCTTCGAAACAATATAGGCTTTGGGTTAGAACAAAAGCAAGAGGAGCACATCATACAAGCTGCTAAAGATGCAGATCTATACGATAATATACTTCAGTTTAAGGATGGACTGGACACTCGAATTGGGGAGCGTGGGATTACACTCTCGGGTGGTCAAAAACAACGTACATCTATAGCGAGGGCTCTAATTCGTAAACCTAAAATTTTGATTTTGGATGATGCACTCTCAGCTGTTGATACGAGCACTGAGCATAAGATCCTTCAAAATCTAAAGGAAAATATGAAGGATAAAACCACCATCATTATTTCGCATAGGGTGTCATCGGCTAAGTTGGCTGAGAAAATTATTGTATTAAATGAGGGCCAGATCATTGAGATGGGCGATCATGAGACGTTAATGGCCCATAATGGTCATTATAAAGAATTATATAATAAGCAAATAGATAAGCATCAAGTAACATGAGAACAAAAATAGTAGCTGGTAATTGGAAAATGAATAAAATGGTGCAGCAGGGTGTTAGTTTCCTTCAAGATTGCCAACAATCATTGATGGCAAACCCATTGCATTCAAATGTGCAATTGATCATTTGTCCGCCTTTATTGCATTTAGATGCCATGACAAAAGTAAAGGATGGTCATATAAAACTTGGTGCGCAAAACTGTGCGGCCTATGAACAAGGAGCTTATACGGGCGAAGTTTCGGCCCAGATGCTACAAGATATTGGAGTCGATTATGTTATTATAGGACACAGCGAGCGACGCCAATATTTTATGGAATCAAGTGATCAGATTCTTGAAAAAATACATCAAGCATTAGCGCACAAACTCCGAGTAATTTTATGCTGTGGAGAGCCGTTAGAGGTGCGTGAAGCCAGTACCCAAGAAAGTTTTGTGCAGAAGCAATTAGAGCAGACACTCGGGAAACTTACAGCAGATGAAATGAAGCACATCATTATAGCTTATGAACCTATTTGGGCCATTGGTACGGGTAAAACGGCTTCTCCCGAACAAGCCCAGCAAATGCATGCCTTTATCCGAAATTTCTTGATACATCAATTTAGTGAAGCTGTTGCCCATCAGACCTCCATTTTGTATGGTGGCAGCTGTAAGCCAAGTAACGCTGTTTTGCTATTTAGTCAGACTGATATAGATGGGGGACTTATCGGTGGCGCATCATTGCAATTGGAAGATTTTATGGCTATTGCAAGAGCTTGTGAGCAGGTATTGGAGGAGAATCAAACGTATTAGTTTTAATTATTACACGAATTTTGCTAATTTCATTTAAAATTTTAGATTGTAAAATTTTATTATATATTATTTATAATATTTAATTACACAAATAGTTGAATGAGTTTGATGGGGGAATGGTATAAGCTTAGAAATTTGTTTATTTTTTTCTTTTTAACTTTGGAGTTTTTTTCTTAAATGAAGACCTTGTTTTTTCTAAATTTTGTTCAATTATTTTTAGCTTTATAATGGGGTGTATTAGTTGATTGATGATCTAATGTAAGTTTAATATTTTGTATATATAATTGATAATTAGTATTTTAAATAATTTTTCTTTTTTATTTGGGCGATTCTTAGTCTCAAAATAAATTTGAGACTAAGACCAGGCTACAAAATGGTACCGTCCCAAGGGACCCAGCCGCAAGCGGCTGGCATTTTATATCCTTATCGCAAAATCGATTGTGAAGCTGGCTACTTGTTCCTAAATTTATTGTTTTAGAGTATTTAATTTATGTGTAATTATTTATTAGGTATATAAACGGACATTCATTCAAATTTATGGGCTGTAAAAGTTAATTTAAACGAAATTAGCAAAAAACATTCATTTTACTTCGATTTATCCGGAAACGGTGGAGGTGTAATTTTGTTATCACCGCTTTTTTCAAGCTCATCCATTATATATTTAATCGCTCTATCGAGTTGGTCATCTTGGCCATTATATACCTTATATGGATCATTGATTACCTCAATATCTGGAATAATACCAATATTTTCTGCTATCCACTCTTTGCCATCAGCCGTGTAGTGGCCAAACTCGGGTTTGTTCATACTACCACCATCTATAAAAGGTAAACTACCTCGTGTGCCAACCGTACCACCCCAAGAGCGTTGCCCCATGATTGGTCCAAGATTATAGTGCCTGAATTGATAGGGGAATAAGTCTCCATCAGAAGCAGAAAACTGATCAATCAAGCATACCTTAGGTCCATCAATCATATGGTAGGGACTACTTTCGTTATGCGCGCTATTACGAACTTTTTCTCCAATGGCAACTTCTCTTCGAAGTCGCTCGATGATCATGGGCGATACATTTCCTCCTCCATTGCTACGGTCATCTATGATTAATGCATTTTTGTCAAGCTGAGCATAAAAATATTTTCCAAACTCAATGAGCCCCTCTTGTAACATATTCGGTATGTGTAAATAACCCACCTTGCCACCAGTAGCTTTTGTAACTTTGGCTAAATTTTCTTCTACCCAATTATAATAATACAAGCTCGATTCGCTTGCAATAGGTTTTACGAGTACTTTTCTGGCGCCTTTTGCGCTTGGTGTTGAGTTTATAGTAAGTTCTGTAAGTTTATCCACCGTACCGATCAACCCTTGGTTTATATTGGTCATTTCCTTTGTTGAAACACCATTTATAGCTAATATGTAATTGCCCTCTGATACATTTACGCCTGCTGCCATCAGCGGTGCATATAGCTTGTCATTAGAATTATCTCCCTTTAGTATTTTAGTAATTTGATAGTAACCCGAAGCATCACGTTTATATAGAGCACCTAAGAGCCCCATCGGGATACGAGATGCTATTTTATGCCTACCACTTGATACATAGGCGTGACCAACATTTAATTCACCAATCATCTCGCCCATAATATAAGTAAGATCTTTACGGTGGTTAACAAATGGTAGGAATACCTCGTACTTCTTTTTCATTGCTTCCCAATCCACGCCGTGCATGTTAGGGTCATAAAAAAAGTCTCTCATCTGCCGCCATCCTTCATTGAAAATTTGGTTCCATTCTTGTTTAAAATCAATCCAAATTCTCAAATCGGAAATTTTAAGTTCCTTAGAAGGTGTAATAGCCTTGCTAGGTAAATCTTCCACATAATATTTCCCTTCTTGCAAAATGACCATCATTTTTTGATCTTGGGAAATTTGGTAACCATCTGCCGGGCAAATAATGGTTTCTTTTTTGGTTTTATAGTTAAAAAAGCAAAGTGATTTTTTAGTGTCTGTGGCTGTATGTTTTAAGTAATAAAACCCTGTATCAGTAGTGGCCAATGATTCGAAGCGTGCCGGTAGGATAGGAAAACTGACAATTCTATTCACCGGATCTTCAAACTGAACGCTGATCGCGTTACTTTTCTGTTTTTGTTCCAAGCTTTGCCCCTCTTCAAAAGGCGATTTTTGATCCTTTTTAAGTATAAAAGCCTTAAGTTGTTCTGAATTTAAGAAGGCATGATTCCATTCAAATTCATTGTAAATTGGATTAAAAACCGAGCGTTCGATAAAAAACAAATAGTCCCCATTGGTGCTAAATATAGGTAAGGCACTTGGGTAACGTCCCGAGTTAATCTGTTGTTGTTTTTTGGTACTTAAATTATAAAACCAAAGCTCATAAGCCTCATAATTCATTGGTTTACCATATACTACCCACTTACTATCTGGTGACCAGGTATAATTAATTACCTCCCAAATGTCTGAATGGTATACCTTTGTCTTTTGATTGGAAGTGATATCTACAAAATAAAGGTTTTGCCCCTTATCATACCACATGATTTTTTGACTGTTGGGCGACCATTTTAGTTTATATTTGTAGGTGCCTCCACCAGTAGTGAGCTGCTTTGCAGGACTTTCTCCATGAGCATCAATTATAAAAATTTCGTTTTCACCCGTTTGATCAGAAATATATGCCAGCCATTTGCCATCTGGTGACCAAGCAACAGCTCTTTCATGAACGCCCGAACTACGAGTAAGATTTTTAATAACACCATGTTTGGTTGGCTGTATAATTATATCTCCACGAGCAGCAAATGCCATGTAGGAGCCATCAGGCGATATGCTGTAGCTCGTAATATTTTTACCTGCCTGCACATATTGGGAATGGCTATCTCTATAGTCATCTTCAATTTGAATAGTTAACTTTTTTAGTTGATTACTTGTCAAGTCATAAGTGTGAATGTAACCTGCTTGTTCAAAAGCTATTATATTTTTACAAAGGCTTGGGTATTTGATATCATAATCAGTGAAATTGGTGATTTTTTTAGTTTGTTTGGTAGCCAAATCAACCTCAAAAAGGTTCATGATGCGGTCACGGTCAGAGGCAAAGTAGACTTTATTCTTATAAAACATAGGGAAAATATCCTGGGCTTCGTGTGAGGTCAAATTCTCAGTTTGCTTCGTGGCCGGATCGAAAAGCCAAATATCATCTGCCATGCCTCCTCGGTAGTATTTCCATGTTCTAAACTCTCGGAATACTCTATTATAGGCCAATTTTGAGCCATCTTCATTATAACTACACCAGCCCGCTACGGAGAAGGGCATAGGTTCTGAAAGATCACCAGTAACAGGTGCTTTATAAAGATGCCCCTTAAAACTGTCAAACGATTTTTTTCTTGAACGGTAAATGACATGCTTATCATCAGGTGTCCAACCCATTACTATATTATTGGGCCCCATTCGGTCTGAAATATCATCCCGTTTTAGTGTAGCTGTGTAGGTAATCCTCTTGGCCTGACCACCCTGCGCTGGTATAATATAGACTTCCGTATTGCCGTCATATTGGGCAGAGAAGGCAATCCACTTACCGTCATGTGAGAATTTAGGAAAACTCTCATAACCAATATGCGATGTGAGCTTTCGGGCTGTACCACCAGAAGTTGAAGTGGTATATAAATCTCCTCCATAAGTAAAAACAACTTGATCGTTATAAACGGCGGGAAATCGAAACAAGCGCCCCTCATTTTGAGCATGTGATGTAAATAATATAAAACTACAAAGAATAATGTAAAATTGTGACAACCGACTCATCATAAAGTTTGATTAATTAAAATTGAGGAGGCAAGTTAATAATTTTGTTGGAATTTGGAATGCATATCAATTGAGCAAAATAAAATTAATTCATACTAAATTTAATGCAAATATGCTTATAAAGCTGATTACTGTCATTTTTCAACTAAAAATTATAAATAAAAAATATTAGCACAATATATAAAATATTTTGTATTATTGAATTTTTTCGATAAAATATATATATTATCATTAAAAGTTACATATGTAACTTTTTAACCGTTTAGTTTAAAAATAGTATAAAATAGCTATTTTTAGACATTTATTGCTAAGTCTATACTCATAATACGTAAAAATATTACATATAAAATATACATTTCTTGCTAAAATTACACATGTAAGCAAGCTTCCCATTACCTTAAGTATCGCATCATTTTATTATATAACTTTGATAAGGTTGATTGGTACTATACGGATTTATTCCTGCCATATCTTGTATATTTTGCCTTAACATTTAATCCGCACGGTACCATATTTAATTAAGAAAAGAAACAAACATAATGAAGCGAACACCAATGAAAGTACTATTTATAGTAGCATGTACCTTTTGTTATATGCACTTATTTGGCCAGCATGTTAACGAGGATTTGATGCAAGTTGCCAAAGAGAATATGATGCGCAATATGCCAGAAATTGAATTTGAGGCCGAAGATCAGGGCTCTATTCAACTTACGGAAAGACTGCGAGAAGACGATCAAACCAATCAGCAGTTGTTGAAAAAAAAAATAGCAGGATTGCGTCATGATAATCATCCAAAAAATGCATACCCTGCCTACGTAAATCATCAAGATGAAATAATATATGTTGGCCCTACCAACAGCTTGGCAGCAAAGACTTTCGGTATGAGTGACAATTGGATAAATAACCATAGTGAGCTTACTGGCGAAGGGATGATCATTGGCATGTGGGATGTTGGCGTACCTCGATTAACCCATCAGGAGTTTGAGGGCAGAGCTGTCATTGGAGATGGTTTTCAGGAGCATTCATGGCATGCTACTCATGTGGCTGGTACGCTTGGTGCAGCTGGTATCAAAGCTGAGGCAAGAGGCATGGCACCAAAAGCTATTATAGGTGCTTTGGATTGGGGTAGTGATGAAGCTGAAATGAGTTTTTTAGGAAAATATATATTGACATCAAACCACTCTTATGGAGTTTATTCAGGTTGGTTAAAAGGAGAAAACAATTATTGGTATTGGTATGGTAACCCAGCAGTAGATAAGTATGAAGACTATAAGTTTGGGTTTTATGGTGCAAGTGCCAAGGTAAGAGATGAAATTGCCTATCATAACCCTTATTACTTAATCGTACAAGCAGCAGGTAATTCAAGAAATCTCCATCATAGTGGTGCGCATTTTGTAAAGGAAAATGGAAATTGGGTGAAGAGCTATGCCATTCGAAAACCTAATGGCGAATTTGATTGCATGATGCCAGAGGGTACAGCTAAGAATTCACTTACCGTAGGGGCCGTACATAAATTTAATCCTCTGATACCTGGTTTTGAAATTCAAGCCGCAGACTTTAGCAGTGCTGGCCCTACAGATGATGGCCGAATTAAGCCTGACATTATGGGAGTAGGAGTGGATGTGTATTCAACTATTAACGCTGGTGATGATAAGTATAGTAGTGGATTTGGCACATCTATGGCAACACCGACGGTTACGGGTTCATTAAATTTACTCCAACAAAATTATTATAATAGGCATGGAAAATATATGCGTGCCAGTACACTGAAGGCATTGGCTATTCATACAGCAAGAGACGCCGGCAATCCTGGCCCAGACTATACGTACGGTTGGGGTGTACTTGATATGGAACATGCTGATAACGTAATAGATTGGGATAGTAATAAAAATGAAGGAGCAGCCCATATTATCGAAACCACCGTATTTGATGGCCCAAAAGGAGGTGTTGAGATTAAAGTGCAACTCAATGAGTTTTACCAACAACCCATGAAAGTTACCGCTGTTTGGACGGACCTGGAAGGTGAAGTGCTTCCAATAGCCGTTGATAATCCTGAGAAGCAATTAGTAGTAGATATTGATTTACATGTTGAAGATCAAAGTGGTAGCCATTTCTTGCCGTGGAGCTTAGATCCTCAAAACCCTGCAGAGCCTGCTTTTAGAGCAGAAAACCACATTGATAATGTAGAGCAAGTTGAGGTGCCATTTCCAGGATCACCAGCGACTTATACCATCTATGTGCGGCCAACTAATAATCAACTACCTCACAATCTAATAAGCTTTAATGTTTCGCTCATTATTACTGGTGTTATTGGAGAAATTGAGATGGACGAAGGTGCATCATTTGTAGTGACAGATGAAATTAAACTGTATCCGAACCCTAGTAATGATGGAAATTTTGAAATTGAAAATATAACAGCAGGCTCTCAGTTGGTGGTAGTAGATAGTTATGGTTATGAGATCCTCTACGATAATATTACAGCCGAACACTCCGCTAGAAATCCTTATGAATTAGATTTGAGTCGATATGGAAGTGGACTATACTACTTAACCATACGTAACGAACATGAAGTAATTACTAAACAAATAGTTGTGCAATAGTATTTAACGCTTAGCAAATTTCCCCAGCAAAGAATCAGTTTATTGCTGGGGAATTTTTGATTATTCTCCGCCACGGGCCTTTGTTTCCCTTGTCAATGCACCACCCATAACATTTTTTATTTCAATTTTACTCAATGTGGTGACAAAACTACTTATGTTTATTTTTCTTAACTTTCTTTTAAATAAATTCTTCATAACTCAAAAATTTAGATGCCTGATAAATGATGTTATAAAGATGCGGTATTAGATTTGTTTCTCTATTCCAATTTTACTAAATTATGGACTTTATAATTCATATATTTACTTTATAATATATTTATATACAGTTTATTATAATTAAAATTAAGGACTTTTATTTTGGATCGATTACAAGAAATTATACATACTTTCCAGGAAGAAGAGTATAAAGACTTTGCTTATTTTGTGCAGCGGTTTCGGCGCCGGCAAAGTAGAAAAGACCTGGAGCTTTTTCAGTTATTACGGCAAGATAAGGAGTGGACAACGATGTCCATTATGCAAGCATTATACGGGCGTTCTAATAAAATGGCCTACTATGCTACACGTAAACGCCTGTATAAGCAAGTGTATGATTACTTAAGTATACAAAATAAGGAGCGTGATGACACCGATACGGCAGCTACCTTAAATTTAATTGCTTTAAGTTTATATTTACTAGATCATGGGCGGCCTAAGCTTGCTTGGTATTATTTAAAACAAGCAGAAAACCAAGCTGCTGGAAGTGAGGGCTATAGCTTGCTTAATGGTATTTTATTACTCCAGATCGATCATTATGGTCCATATGCCCATCAGGCACTGAGTCAAATTATTGCAAAATATGAGGCCAATAAGAAAAAAGTTATTCAAGAAGAGAAGTTAACTATTATTTATAGTGAGATAAAAGCCAATATGGAGCAATGGAAACTACAAACCCATATCGACTACCAAGATTTAATTACTCAATTATTTAAAAAATATGGGCTTGAGCAAGAAATTTTGCTTCATCCAAGGATTATTTATAAGCTCATTCAAATCATGCGTAGTGCCATAATTGCCAAAAAAGAGTACTATCAATTTGAGCCATTTATTATCACTAAATACAAGAAATTATGTGCTAATAATGTCTTTACACCTAAAAATATTTATTATCAATTTAGTATTCAGTTCCTAATTGCACATACACTATATCGTAATAAGAAATTTGATCAATCATTAGCCTATGTAGCTGACATCGAAGCTGGAGTTGCTCATTCTACTGCATTAACTAAACAATTTAGGGTACGGCTTTGTCAGCTTCAATCGATATGCTTGGCCTATACCAATAAACTTCCTCAAGCCATTGCCAAAATAGAGGAATTAATGCAATCCAAAACTAAATTTGAACCAAAGGAGAATTTGCAACTTCTTACGCAACTTGGGATTTTTTATTTTCAACAACAGGAATACAAAAAGGCGAACCAAACGCTGCGTAAAATTTACCATAGTGATCAATGGTGTGAACGAATTATGGGCACCGAATGGGTATTTAAGAAAAACCTAATGGAAATCATTCTTTATTACGATCAAGGCAAAGTGGACTTATCTGAAGCAAGAATGAGGGCAGTTGAGCGAAAGTTTAGGGATTTTTTGGCTGATGCTCGCTACACTCGTGTCAAAACATTTCTGATGGCTATCAAAAAAGTAATGCAGGACCCATTTTATGCGCAAACAGATGAATTTGAGCAGCAAATTGAGCATGCTTTTGAGTGGATACCCATGGCCGAAGAAGATTTACAGGCTGTTGGGTTTTATGCATGGCTAAAATCAAAAATGCAGCAACGAAAATATTACCAGGTACTCCTTGAGCTTGTGCGTCAAATTTAACCCGTATTATAAAGGTTGTTTTATAAGAAAAAATATAGCATACTCTTTATTCTAAAACAAAAAACATCCAAGAAATGGTCTAATTATACTTTTGTAGCCGTACCCCATTGTTCTAATTCCTCCTTTTCCCAAAAATCTGGATAAAAAACAATCCGCTGGAACCTCGGGGGCAAGTATTTTTGCCAGTTTGTCCCTCCAGTGGCAGCAATATCAACAGGGTCTTTATGTAAATATTTAGCTGCTGACTTAAAATGAGCTAGTGGCCATTTAACGTTGGCCAGCTCATCAAATTCCCTCATTAACGCTTTGATCTTAGTGTTTTCTGGGTGTTCTTTGAAATTTTTAAGATATACTTGATGAATATTTGATTCTATTCGGGCATTGGCCATCTTTAAAAAAGTAGTTGAGTATTTTTTCTCAAATTGACGTAGTGTGAGTGTTTTTTTACCTGTAGCAAGCTCTGTAGCACCTTGTTTCCAATAAATATAAGGGTACTGCTCCTCAATTGATTTACCTAACATATCTTCCCTTTTTTGGTGCGATAATAAGTTGATAAAATCGGTTGATAAAATTTCGATCATTCTGTACTGACCTGACTGGAAACCACTGGCTGGTAATAAGGACATCCTAAACTTTAGGAATTGCTGTGGTTCCATGCTATCAGACATAATGGTAAAAGAGTTTACCAAATGCTGGAAGTAATGGCAGATTCGAGTCAAGCGCATTTCAAATTCTGCTAAATTAAGCTCCTTATGATCAATTATTTGATAAATTTCATGTAAAATTAACTTAAAATAGAGCTCTGTGATTTGATGATAAGTAATGAAAATAAGCTCATCAGGCAAGGCGGTTTTAGGATTCTGTAAACTTAATAGGGTGTCAAGGTGTACATAGTCCCAGTAAGTTAGGTAATCCGCATGCAAGAGCCCATCGAGATAAGAAGAAAGGTCCTGCCCCATGGCTTTATACTTTTCTTCAAGTTTTATTATTTTTTCAATTATTGCGCTGTTCTCAATAATATGTTCTGCCATATATTCTCATTTTTTTATTTTACTCGATATGGCTAAATTTGAACTAAAATTTTTAATAAGCAAATTTGCTGAAGAAATTATAAAAAAAGAATGGCGAGTAAAATTTGGGTTGCTTACTTGTTGGTAATATTACTGCTTAGTTGCAGTGAGCGTAAAGTTCCAGCTGCGTTGATCAACGAACCAACTATGGTAAATTTACTCATCGAGTTGCATTTGTGTGAGGCAAAGGTAAATGCACTTAAATTGCCTAAAGATTCATCAAAAATGTATTATGAACAATATAGAGACTCGATTTATACAAAATTTGGGGTGGCAGACTCGATGGTGGTGCAGAGCTATGAATATTATCAGGAAGATTTAAATAGACTGGATGCTATTTACCTAAAAGTGGTTGATAGCTTGAGTTTATTAGAGCGGATGCAGGCTGATATTGATACAATGGATAAAAAGGAAAAACGTAATCAAAAGAAAGTAAAACGCCCCATGACTGATAAATACAATCAATTGATTCAATCACCTGGCCAAAAGAAAAAGAAATGATTTTTGTAACAGGCGCTACCGGACTAGTGGGCTCAGCAATGTGCCAACTACTAATAAGTAAAGGATTGACTGTAAGGGCCTTGCGAAGAGTGTCATCGGATATTTCACATTTAGGAGATTATGCCCATCAGATAGATTGGGTACTGGGTGATTTGGATAATTTTCAAGAGTTAGTAGAAGCCTTGGATCAAGTACATACTGTCATTCATTGCGCCGCCTTAGTAAGTTTTTCAAAAAAAAGAAGGCGTGAGTTGTTTCAAACGAATGTGGAAGGGACGAAAAATTTATTACATTTTTGTGCAAAAAAGGGGGATATTAATTTTGTTTATGTAAGTTCTGTAGCTGCCATTACTGGTAAAAAATCTCCTATTATGCATGAGGATATGCTTTGGGAAGCAAGTCAAGCTGCGAGCAGTTACGCAAAATCGAAATTTTTAGCTGAACTTGAAGTATGGCGTGCAGGTGCAGAGGGCTTAAATGTTGCAATTGTCAACCCATCTGTGATACTTGGGCCCGGCAATTGGAATCGAAGCAGTACACAACTATTTAAGTATGTTTGGGAGCAGCGCTCATTTTATGTGGATGGCAAAGTCAATTTTGTTGATGTAAGGACGGTTGCACATGCCATTTGGGAAATAATAGATCAAAAGAAATTTGGCAGGCGCTATATCATCAATGCAGGCCAAACAACTTACTTAAATTTGTTTCAGCAAATGGCCAAACAATGGGATAAAAAGCCGCCTTACCGTAGGGCCGGAAATCGAATAGCCTATTTTGTTTATTTATTTGATCAGCTTCGGTTATTATTCACAAAGGCAGAACCCCTTATAACTAAAGAAACCATAACTATCACAAAATCTGATGGGTATTACGACCCGAAGCGATCCATTGATGAGCTTGGGTTATCCTATTATTCATTAGAAGATACTGTACGTTGGGCCTGTCAGCAATTATTAATTAAACATGATCCATCAAAAGTTGACGTTGCCCATGATATGTAATTTAACCCTGCATTGTTCCGCTAAATGTACTTTATTTCCTTTTATTTAATTAATAATTCTATTTTTTTTGCCTAAAATGTGATGTTTTCATATGCTTAAAATTTAAAATTAATTGTTCATGGGAAATAAGATCTTAGTCACAGGTGCTGCCGGATTTATTGGTTTTCATTTAGTTCAAAAATTACTTCGCATTGGCCATGAGGTGGTCGGAATAGACAACCTCAATGATTATTATGAGGTTTCGTTAAAAGAAAGTAGATTAGCTATACTGAAAAAGCAGCAGCAATTTGAATTTTATAAAATTGATCTAAGAGATAAAGAAGCGCTTATGGAGCTGTTTAAACAACAGCAATTTGACTATGTGGTGAACCTGGCAGCTTATGCCGGCGTTAAATACTCCCTTATCAATCCTCAAGCATATGTAGATAGTAATGTGACAGGTTTTCTAAATATATTGGATGCGAGTAAAGAATTCAAAATTAAGCATTTAGTATATGCATCGACGAGCTCCGTTTATGGAGCGAATACGAAGATGCCTTTTTCGGTGCATCACAATGTGGATCACCCTATTAGCATATATGCTGCTACTAAAAAAGCGAATGAATTGATGGCACATGCCTATTCGAATTTACATCAAATTCCCACCACAGGCTTACGTTTTTTTACCGTGTATGGCCCTTATGGTAGGCCTGACATGGCTTTATTCTTATTCACAAAGGCCATTTTAGCTGATGAACCGATTATCGTATATAATGAGGGCAAAATGAAGCGTGACTTCACTTATGTGGATGATATAGTAGAGGGCATTAGCCGTTTAATTTTTGATGTGTCTGAAGGTAATCCAAATTGGTCTGGAGATCAGCCTGACCCTGCAACAAGTTTTGCGCCTTACCGTCTTTTTAATATTGGTAATCATCAATCGGTAGAATTATCCTATTTTATTGAAGTGATTGAAAATTGCCTAGGCAAAAAGGCTCAAAAAAATTATCAACCCATTGAGGGCTGGGATGTACCTGCCACTTATGCAGATGTTCAAGATTTGCAGGATGCTGTCGGGTTCGCTCCCAATACACCCATTGAAAAGGGTATTGAGCAATTTATTAAGTGGTACTGTGATTATTATAAAATTAAAAATGTTGTGCCAGTTAGCTAGTCATAATCAATTAATCAACCAAAACCATGTCTCAGCGCGCGCTTTTTTTAAAGCATTTAGGTCAAACCTCTGATTTCCCGGTAGGGTTTAAAGTTTCTTCTGCTCAAGGAATTTATTTGTATGATACTGATAATCAGAGATATATTGATTTGATATCTGGTATTGCCGTGGCAAATTTAGGGCATCAGCATCCAAATGTAATTGAGGCCATTCATAGGCAAGTTGATCAGTACACGCATGTTATGGTTTATGGGGAATACATTCAAAGTCCCCAAGTAAGGCTTGCCCATGCTCTTGCAGATACTTTGCCTGATCCACTTAGCCAAGTTTTTTTTGTAAACTCTGGTAGTGAGGCTGTGGAAGGAGCGATCAAGCTTGCTAAACGTTTTACTGGTCGGTCCAGGATGGTTTCATTTGAGCATGCCTATCATGGCGCTACTGTGGGTGCCCTTTCTGTGGGAGGAAATGAGAAACTAAAGCGTTCATTTAGACCATTGATGCCAGGAGTAAGCGTACTGCCTTTTGGAGATGAACAGTATTTCGAACAAATTAATGATCAAGTCGCAGCGGTCATCATTGAAGTGGTGCAAGGGGAGGCTGGGGTAAGGAAGGCAAATAAATCTTACTTTAAGCAACTAAAAGAGCGTTGCGAACAGGTTGGTGCTTTGTTGATTATTGATGAGATTCAGACCGGATTTGGACGTACAGGTACTTTGTGGGCATTTGAGCCATATGATTTTGTACCGGATATACTTTTGACAGCTAAAGCCATGGGAGGTGGGATGCCCCTAGGTGGCTTTATTGCTAGTGTGCGGGTAATGGGGGTACTCAAAACAAATCCTGTATTAGGTCATATCACTACTTTTGGTGGGCACCCTGTTAGTGCTGCTGCTTCGTTAGCAAGCCTAAAAGTACTACAAGAAGGTCCGTTGATCAGGCAAGTCCCTCAAAAAGAGCAGTTGTTTTTAAAATTACTTCAGCACCCTCAAATAAAAGAAGTTAGAAGTAGTGGGTTGATGATAGCCGTTGAATTAGGCACATTTGAAAAGGTTCAACAAGTGCTCAAAAAAGCCTTAGAACTAGGCGTGCTAAGTGACTGGTTTTTGTTTTGTGATACCGCCATTCGGATTGCTCCCCCTTTAATTATTTCTGAAGACGAAATTGAGTATGCTTGTAAGTTGTTATTGCAGGCGATAGGGACATAAACTTGGTGATTGTCTCGACCTGTAATATTATATTTAATGATAAAGCTACTTTATATCTTCTATGTTAAAAACCAAATATAAAACGATAAAAATAAAAATAATAATAGTAATTGGAAAATACAAAAATTAGTAAAGCCTGTTCTAAAAACAAAAAAAACATCCTAGAAGCTCTTCCAATAGTCCATATTAAAATCATACAAAACCCAATTCTACTTATTGTAATCCATATTTTAGGTTTACCCTAGACCATATATATTCTACAAAAATTTAGCCTATTTCCAATAATTTATAAATTTTAATTACATTCAATAATTATAAAAATAATCCCCTCAACTACTAAATTTTGATTAAATTTACGCCCATAAAAATTAAATTCTACCATGCATATTGTACCAAAATCAACCTTTAAAATTGAAGAAATAACGAGTGTTAAATCTCAAAAACTTAAAATGATACCGCTCATTTTAAGTTTATTTGCATTATTTATATTAGGATGTCAACCAAAAAATCCAGCTGCAGTAACTGTAGATAGAATTGATCAAGATCATAATGTGAATGCGGTGTTATACGTCCAAAATGCCCCTGAATGCAAGGCCTTGTACCTTCAAGCGTATAACTGGGCGAGTCAGATATTGTTACAAAAGCAGACGGCAGGTGTTCTTTCTGACTCAAGTGCCATTGTGATTGATATAGACGAGACCGTGCTTGATAATAGTCCTTCGATGGGTAAAATGATTAAAGATAACGAAGGTTTTCCACATGGTTGGCAAGAGTGGGTAGCACTGGCGAAAGCGGAGCCTTTGCCTGGCGTGTTAGCCTTCCTTAAATTAGCGGACTCATTAGGTGTTACCATTTTCTATGTGTCGAATCGGCATCATAAAAATTTAGGTCCAAGTATGAAAAATTTAAATACACTTGGCTTTCCACAAATTGACTCAGCGCATTTTAAATTAAAAACGACCTCGAGCAGTAAAGAAGAAAGACGAAAAAGTGTCGATCAAGGTCACCAGATCGAATTGTTACTAGGAGATAACCTCAATGATTTTGCTGAAGTTTTTGAAAAAACTAAGGGTGAGGAGCGGTCTAAAGCGGTAGATGACCTCAGGGATGAATTTGGTGATCGGTTTATTTTACTTCCAAACCCCATGTACGGGGCGTGGCTCTACGAAATAAATAAAAATAAAGAGGAGGGGATGACCGAACCCCAGGCGAGGATGAAAAGCGTGCGAGGGTTTTAGTTGGATTTACTTAAAATGTATGATTTTACTACTTATTCACCCGAACCTTTTCCTAAATTATTCGTTTAAACCATAAAGATTTAATAATTTAGCACCTGAATTGTGCATACGAATAGAAGAATATTATGGCGATAATGATTACGGACGAATGCATCAACTGTGGTGCATGTGAGCCTGAGTGCCCCAATACGGCGATATATGAAGGAGGTATGGAATGGGCTTGGGCTGATGGTACAGCCTTAAAGGAGGTTAA
>JAUIFR010000275.1 GCA_030430325.1 Bacteroidia bacterium
GCCTAGTGCCCCACCTTGTACATTTTTTAAGTATTTTAAAAAATAAGTACTATCATTTTGCAGCCGCAAATCACCGGCCTGTAAGGTAAATCGATCATTATATAATTCCATTAAAATACGATCAAATTCCTGAATTTGTTGGGTATTACCATCTGGCTGAAGGGGTACTTGCTGATCGGTAATCAAAGCACGAATAGATAGATCTTCACTTAATTTACCTTCCATTTGGAAATTTAGCGTAGAATGCACAAATAAATTTTGCGTATTGCCAAAACTTATACCACGACTCAAGCTACCTGACTTTACTAATCCATCTGTTTTGAAGAGCTCTTCCCGAGTATCGGGCAACAAAACTTGACTTGCATTTGAAAACCGCGCATTGGAGTCATATTGTGACATACTTCTAAGCCACCTTCTTTGATTAATCCAATTTGGAAGCAACTGATAACATACTTGTACTGAATCCTTTTCACAATCAAAATTTAATTGACCTGAAGCGATATCATAATGATGGTTTATGATCGCACCCTCCGAATTAAATACCTGAATACTAGATGGAACTAATGACAAACTATCCAAGTAAACTTGCTGATTGGCGCAAACAAAAGTCTTGCATATTTGGTTTGACAATGCGCTACCTCTACTGTTAAAAAACAGTACAAGCATCATCAAAAAAATTATATTTTTACACAAAAGACTGAAAACTTTTACCAAATTCAACCTTCTAAGATAACGAACCCATGCGATAGTATCGTATTATTCTTGCGTATAGTTATAACCTAGATAATTAAATGGGGTTAGCGCCAAAAGTTGATCTTTAATTTCATTAGCAATATCAAGTTCTTTAATAAATTGCCGAAAGGAATCGGCAGTCGGCTTTTGATTAGTACGTGTCAAGGCTTTCAGCTGCTCATATGGGTTGGCCACCCCTTCCCTTCTCAATATCGTTTGAATGCCCTCTGCGATAACCATCCAATTCGATTCAAGGTCTTGCTCGATCACTTGTTGGTTTAATTTTAGCTTATTTAATCCTTTCAATAGTGCCTTCAAGGCCACGCCGCAATGCCCAATTGGCACACCAATATTCCGTAGCACCGTAGAATCTGTAAGATCACGTTGCCACCTTGAAATCGGTAGTTTCTCTGATAAATGGCCTAAAATAGCTGTACTCATCCCTAAATTCCCTTCCGCATTTTCAAAATCAATAGGATTTACCTTATGTGGCATGGCCGAGGAGCCTACTTCATCCTTAGCAATCTTTTGACCAAAATAATCTATCGAAATATAGGCCCAAATATCACGTGCAAGATCAATTAAAATGGTATTTATACGTCTCATACCATCAAAAAGGGCAGCCAAATGATCATATGGCTCAATTTGAGTGGTACATTGTGAGCGTTTTAAACCCAATTCTTTCTCCACAAATTGATCCGCAAACATAGGCCAATTAACCTGCGGATAAGCCACTTTATGGGCATTAAAATTTCCCGTAGCCCCCCCAAACTTGGCCATTATAGGCACAGACTTCAACTGCTCAAGCTGCAAATTTAGCCGCTGGACAAACACAAATACCTCCTTACCTAGCCTCGTAGGAGAAGCAGGTTGGCCATGGGTACGAGCAAGCATGGGGACATCCCTCCACTGCCTGGCCAGATCATCCAATTTTTCAATTAATTCCTGTAAAAGTGGAAAATACCATTGGTCCAGGGCTCGTTTTATTGATAAAGGTATGGCCGTATTATTGATATCCTGAGAGGTGAGCGCAAAATGTACAAATTCCTTAAATGCACCACAACCTAATGCTTCCAGCTTACCTTTCAGGTAATATTCTAACGCCTTAATATCATGGTTGGTCGTTTTTTCAAGTTTTTTTACTTTCTCGGCCTCATTCAAGTCAAACTCTTCAATAATTTGAAGCAAATTAGCAACTTGCCCTTTTGTGACTCCACTAAGTTGAGGAATTTTCGAATCACATAATGCCTTAAAATATAATACCTCAACCTCTAATCGGTATTTGATGAGGGCATATTCTGAGAAATAATCTGATAGTGGGGCAATACTTGACCAATACCGACCATCAAGTGGTGATATCGCCTGTAGGTGTTGAATTTGACTCATAATTTGACCAATAAATCGAGTTTCAATGATTAACCTGTAAAATTAATGATAATGTAGCGAATCAAAAGTTTTTACATAATATTCAATATTTTTTGCTAATTACATTGAATATTCTAGTTTTTTAGTCCCAAAAATTAAAAAATTTGGTTCTGTTGGGTAACATTTCAATGAAATTTGGTATTAAGGAGTAAAGGTCAAAAGAATTGACTCACTTCATTAGATTTTGATTATATTTCGCAAAATTTTAAGAAGATGAAGAAGCTGGCCATTGTAGATATGGGGACGAATACCTTTCACTTGCTTATTGCCTATAAGCGGGGGAAAAAATTTATTCCGTTGTTAAAGGAGCGTCGTGCAGTAAAATTAGGCGAGAATGGCATAAATAAGGCATGGATTAATGAAGATGCTGAAAAAAGAGCATTGGATGCCCTAAGTGAATTTAGTAAAATCATTCATAATCAAGAGCCTGAGGAACTTATTGCTACGGCTACAAGTGCCATGCGAAGTGCAAAAAATGGGCAAGACCTGTTATCCAAAATAAAAGATAAAATTGGTATCCATGTCAATATCATTTCTGGTGACCAAGAGGCTGTTTATATTTATGAAGGTGTAAAAAAAGCCGTTGTTCTTGGCAAACAGCCGGTATTGATTATGGATATCGGTGGTGGAAGTGTCGAGTTTATTATTGCTAACAAACATGAAATATTTTGGAAAATAAGTTATGATATTGGCGCACAAAGATTGCTGGAGGAGTTTCAAAAAAATGAACCCATAACGCCGCAGGAGCGTAAAGCGTTATATCATTACCTCGATACCGAAACACAAGAATTGCAGGAGCAAATTAAAAAGTATAAACCTAAAGTTTTAATCGGGTCAAGTGGTACTTTTGATACCATCGCCGATATTTACTTTCAACAAATTGGCAAGCACCGCCCTTCCAAAACGAGGGTGAAGATTCCTCTTGAGAATACCTTAAGTATTTGTGAGGATATTTGCACAAAAAATAAAGCTGATCGGCTTAATATACCGGGTATGAGTGAAATGCGTGTGGATATGATTGTAGTGGCATGTTGCCTAATATTGCATGTGTTTAATGCTAATGATGAGCTTGATAAGCTACACGTATCTTCATACGCACTAAAAGAAGGCGTATTACACTACCATTGGGGTGATGATGACTAAGATTTATAAATATATGATTTCAGGCTTATCTCGTTTGGCTGGCCTAAGTAAACGTGAAGCTAATGGGTATGTAATTTTATTCTTTCTACTGTTTTTATTATTGATCTCACCACACCTAATTAAGTCATTTCAACTTACAGAAAATAAATTACCCGAAAATAATGCTAAGCTTGATCGTCTTATTCAAAGCCTCCATCAAGAACATGAAAAGCCAAAATATCAAGAAAATATGCCTGGTAAAGATACTATTACCATGCCACTTTCACCTTTTGACCCCAATATTGTTGATCAAGCCCATTGGATTAAAGTAGGCTTAAGTAAAAAAATAGCACAACGTATACTTAATTACCGAAACAAAGGTGGGAAGTTTAATCAAAAAAAGGATTTACTCAAGATCTATGGGTTTCCCGACAGTGTATTTCAAGTCATTCAGCCCTATTTAGTAATCGAACAAGAACAGATAGTTAAGAATAATACTAGAAATGTTGAATATAAAACCTTTCAGACAAAAATTTGGGATATTAATTTGATGGATAGTGCCGAATTGACTAGCCTCTACGGTATTGGACCCGTTTTAGCAGCTCGAATCATTAAATTTAGAACGAAACTAGGTGGCTTTTACCAAAAACAACAACTACAAGAAGTATATGGCTTAAAGGATGAAGCCCTCCAAAATATATTATCGAAAACCTATGTGGATAGTTTAGTGAACGTATCTCAAAAAAATATCAATACGGATTCGATTCAAGTATTAGCAGCACACCCCTATATTTCTTGGAAATTAGCCAAAGAAATTGTCAAGGAGCGAAGCATCCATTCTTTTAATAATATTGATCAACTAGCAGAACGCTCTGAAATGGATAGTGTATCGCTTGTCAAACTTAA
>JAUIFR010000027.1 GCA_030430325.1 Bacteroidia bacterium
AATTACCTGAATCTAAACAGTTTAAATCCAAACTACTCAAAATGGATGATCAACAAGCCGAACTTTACCATATTATTTGTAAGTATTACTAACTAAAATCTTCGGGTGTTGCAAAAATGAAAACAGGGGGGGCCAAGGGCCCCTATTTTTTTGAATGAATGCGGATAATTAATCTAAACGGGCTTTTTTTTCTTAGATGTTGATGTGTTCATGGTATAAACGCCAATTATGATGATCGTCATACCGATAATATGATACAGGAGAATTTGCTCACCATCAACTGCACCAATAATGAGTGCATTTATAGGAATTAAGTAAGTTACTGAACTTGCAAATACCGTGGAGGACATTTGCAGTAATTTATTAAATAGAACTAAAGCAATGGCAGTCCCCATTACACCAAGAAGCGCGACTAGCCCAAGTGCCTCAAAAGCAAATACTTCTGTTGAAAGTTTACTGTTAAAATTAGTAAAGAAAATCAAATATAAAATAGGAAGAGGGCAGACTAACAGTAAGGATATACCGGTTATTTGTATAGGTTTGAGCCCTACAAGATTATATTTAATTAGGTTTAAATTAACACCATAGCAAATGGTTGCCAACACAATAAATAATGCATAAAAATTAACATCACCGATTCCCTGATTACCGGTAAGCACCAAAAGTGCACAACCAACAAACCCAATTATTAGCCCCCAAATGGCATTTGATTTTAATTTTTGACGGTAAAAGAGCACGCCTATTATGAGCGCAAAAAACGGTGTAAGCGCATTCAACACTCCTGTAATGCCGCTATCCATCTTTGTTTGAGCAGTGGAGAATAATATTGCTGGTGCAAAGGTACCGGTAATACCTACTACAAACAAAATAAACCATTGATTGCCCCGTACCCCTCGTAATGCCATAATTGAAAAAGGCACCAGACTTAATGTGGCGGCTATAATCCGGATACTTGCCACTTCCCCAGGGTTGTATACGGTTAGCCCTTTTTTAATTAATATGAATGAGCTGCCCCAAACTATTGATAATAAAATGAGTAAAAACCATGCTAAGGATTTATTATGTGCAGTTTCTTGAGTTATTGTGTTGCTCATAATTTGACTGTTTGGATGATACCATCTTCTACTTTAGCTAAAATTTTATACTCATCTTGCCTTAAACAATATTGTAAGTCATTTTCTAAGGATAAGTGTTTTAATCTATTGGCATGGGAGCAGTTACCTAAAAATTGACTTAAATTAAATTTTGCTGCCTTAAATAAAGTATGAGCTGCCAAGGCATCATCACCGTCTAGCTCTAGTTGCCCCATTAACCGATCTGCGACTGCACCTGCGAAGACCGTATCTTCAAGACTAAACCTTCCCTTCCAGCCTGCGCACAGTAGTAATACATCATTTGATTGATTCGACAAATACTTGCAAAGTGTTGAGATATTTAGAAATGAACCAATGAGTATTTCACTAGCATTTTTGGATTTTCCAATAGCCACTGTTCCATTTGTGGTAGTTAGTGCAACTTTTCTACCCTCAAAAGTCCGATTCAAATAGGCTAATGGAGAATTGCCTAAGTCAAATTCAGGAATTTTGATGCCTTTTCTTTCTCCCGCAGTTAAATAACCCTCTTGTTTATTGGCCAAACACTCATCGACTGATAAGACGGGCTTAATGGCACTAACGCCATTAGCCAAAGCTGAAATGATAGTCGAAGTAGCTCTGAAAATATCTATAATAATTACGATACGTTCACTGATTTCACCATGTAGTGGAAGCAATTCTGGAGTAAGGCAAATAGAAACTTTTCTCATACAATAAATTTGGTGCAAAGGTACATTTTATACCCCAAAATGATGCACTCCTAGTAATATTTATGAAAAAAGTTTACTCAAAATTATAGTTTGTAGCCTTTTTTATTCCGCAGCTACTTCTACTGGCTCATTTTCAAACATTATTTCCCCATTTTTTAGTACAATATGCACGGTGCTTTCCTTGTTGACCTTACCTGCCAATATTTCTTTAGAAAGAGCATTTAGAAGCTCCCGTTGCATCACCCTTTTAAGTGGCCTTGCACCAAACTGCGGATTGTAACCAAGCTGGCCAAGGTGGTCTAACACTTCATCACTAGCTACTAAATTGATATCACTTTCTGCCAATCTATTTTTAATAATATTGAACTGTATTCGAGCGATTTTCTGAATATTTTCTCTAGAAAGTGGCTGGAACATTATTGTCTCATCAATTCGATTAAGAAACTCCGGCCTCATCGATAGTTTTAATTGTTCAAATACTACATTCTTTGTTTTTTCCAGGACTTCAGCCTTATTCGATTCAGTCATTTTTTCAAAATTCTCCTGGATTTGCATGGCACCAATGTTGGTGGTCATAATCACAATCGTGTTTTTGAAGTTCGCTACTCTACCTTTATTATCAGTTAATCGGCCATCATCGAGTACTTGAAGTAAGATATTAAACACATCAGGATGGGCCTTCTCAATCTCATCTAGTAAAATTACGGAGTAGGGCTTCCTACGAACAGCTTCTGTAAGCTGACCTCCTTCATCATAACCCACATACCCTGGAGGCGCTCCTATGAGCCTACTTACGGCATGGCGCTCCTGATATTCAGACATATCAATGCGTACCATGGCGTTTTCATCATTGAATAAAAAGGCCGCTAGGGACTTGGCAAGCTCTGTTTTACCCACTCCAGTGGTTCCCATAAATATAAATGAACCGATAGGCTTCTTGGGGTCGTTAAGCCCTGCCCTGCTTCTTCGAACGGCATCCGATAAGGCAATAATGGCCTCCTTTTGGCCAGCTACGCGCTTACTGAGTTCGTCTTCCAGGTTCAAGAGCTTATCTTTTTCGCTTTGCATCATCTTTGATACCGGAATACCAGTCCATTTGGCTACCACTTCCGAAATATCATCCGCATCCACTTCCTCTTTTAAGAGTGGGTGCCCCTCTTGCATATCTTTCATCTGAGCTTGATAGCCCTTTAATTTTTCTTCGCTTTCTTTGATGCGACCATATCTTATTTCGGCTACTTTTCCAAAATCACCGCTGCGCTCAGCCTGCTCTGCCTCTAGTTTAAGGTTTTCAATCAGCTCTTTTTCTTTTTGAATGCCTTGAATCACGCCTTTTTCATTTTCCCATTGGGCTTTTACCACATTACGTTCCTCGGATAATTCGGCAATTTCTTTTGATAACTGTGCTTCCTTCTCAGCATCTTTTTCTCTTCGAATGGCTTCCCGTTCTATTTCTAACTGCATAATCCTACGCTGTAGCTCATCGAGCTCTTCTGGAAGGGAGTCAATTTCTAGTCTCAATTTGGCCGCTGCCTCATCCATGAGGTCAATAGCCTTATCTGGCAGAAAACGATCTGAAATATATCTACTGGATAGCTCTACTGCAGCTATCACGGCGTCATCCTTAATCCTCACCCCATGGTGGAGCTCATATTTATCTTTTATTCCCCGAAGAATCGAGATGGCTTCTGGTAACCCAGGTTCATCTACCAATACAGACTGGAAACGACGCTCCAGGGCTTTATCTTTTTCAATATGTTTTTGGTACTCTTTAAGAGTAGTTGCACCAATAGCATGTAACTCACCTCTAGCCAGGGCTGGCTTAAGTAAGTTTGCTGCATCCATGGCGCCTTCGCCACCACCTGCTCCGATCAGTGTATGGATTTCATCTATAAATAGCACGATTTCTCCATCTGAGTCTATTACTTCCTTGATCACCGACTTGAGTCGTTCTTCAAACTCTCCTTTATATTTAGCGCCTGCCACTAGCAAACCCATATCCAAGGAAATAAGCGTGGTACTTTTGAGGTTTTCGGGCACATCGCCGGACACAATACGCTGGGCAAGACCTTCAATGATAGCTGTTTTGCCAACCCCTGGCTCTCCTAATAAAATAGGGTTATTTTTAGTGCGTCTTGATAGAATTTGCAATACACGCCTGATTTCATCATCTCGCCCAATCACAGGGTCTATCTTACCCGCCTTGGCCAGCTCATTCAAGTTTTTAGAATATCGTTCCAGCGACTTGTACTTTGATTCTGCATTTTGATCCGTCACACTGCGGCCCCCTCTAAGCTCATTGATGGCTTCGATGAGGTGCTTTTTGGTAAAGCCAAGCTCCTTTAATAATTCAGCAACTTTATCATTACCTTTAAAAAGTCCCAACCAAATATGCTCAATGGCAACATATTCATCCTTGAACTCTTTAAGAAAAGATTCAGCCGCTTGAAGCGCCGCTAACCCATCTTTGGATAAAAAAGCCTGTTGCTGTCCCAATACTCTTGGGTACCCAGAAACTATTAAGTCCAGCTTATAGGTAAGCTGCTCTTTATTGACGCCAATTTTTTTTAGAATAAAATCGATTACATGTTCCCCGCTTGTGAGCATCGCTTTAAGTATATGCCCAGGCTCAATGGCTTGATGACCTGCTCCCCCAGCTACTTGAGCTGCTTTTTGAATAACCTCTTGACTCTTTATAGTATAATTATCGAATTTCATTTTTTTGTATTTATAAATATGTAAGCAAGGATTGAGCCAAGATTGGAAAACAACTAAAACATGCCAAAATGACATATTTTTATATTTATTCGATTGAATTTAAGACATTATGTCGGTATTTGGTTAATAATGATTTTACTCTTTTAAGTTAATCTATACCTTCTTCTTCTCTTTTTTTAAACAGGTTTATTAGTTTAAAAGTAGACTTTCAAGAGCTCGGAACTTGGTTTTGCAGTTACACCCATTTTCGAAAGCCAATTTTGAGTTTGTATGCCATGATAGCATTTAGCAAGTTCTTTTTCTAGATCCATATTTTCTAAAAAAGGAACCAATGGATATAATGGCAAGTTTTCATCTTCTTGAATTACAGTGAGCCATTGTTGGAATGAAATAGGTTTTAATACCAAGTTGTTTGCTTCGTTTAAATAATCAATAAGCTGATAGAGCTGTATCATATTAGCATTAATTATATGGTTAATTCTGTGTTCTTTTTGTTTAGCACAATTTACAATGGCATGTGCGACAAAATCCACGGGCGTCAGGTCAAATTCATAATGATGAAACTCCTTGGGATAGGAGTTGGTTTGAATAATGGTGTTGATCATTCGGTAAAAAAGATCTTGTTCATTGTGCTGACCATTTTCACTTTCACCAGTAATTCTACCTAGTCGATAAATGGAAACAGGGTACCCTTTTTGCTGCGCGATTTGCGCTAGCATTTCAGCCACCCATTTACTAGCGGCATACCCATCGATTACATGATGCTTTTGATTTTCGATGCTGGAATTTTCATCGATGGTGGTTGGCTCATTAAACACAGAAAGGGTTGAGACATAGTGCAGGGGCTTGATTTTATTGAAAGTTGCAAGTTCTAAAATGGACTTAGTCCCTCCCACATTGGGGTCCTTAAGATCGTGATAAGATTTAGTAAAGTCAAGTGCGGCACCATTATGGAAAATGATATCTATATCATCTTTTAGTTGTTCGAATGTATCAACATTAAGGCCTAAATTTTTTTGACACAGATCACCAGCCAGGGCTATAATGCGGCTTTTAAATGTTGGTTTCCACAGGTTATATTGTTTGAGGTTTTTTTCGATTCGCTCCAGTGCATTTTTGTCATTACTAGCCCTAACTAAGCAATAGATGTTGGAGTTAGTTTGTAGTAAATCGTTAAGCAAAAAGGCACCTACAAAGCCGGTAACACCCGTTAAAAGTACATTTTTTACTTCAATAAGGGTGATGATATCGTGCTTAGGAGCTTTTCTTAGGTTGAAGCTCTTAATTTCCTCTTCTAGATCAAGATATGTTTCTTTAGTTCCACTATTTTGATCAATCTCAACTAAACCGGCCCATCCTTCGATTGTTGGGTTAGCCACCACTTTTTCAAAAGGTATTTCTTTATTAAATTCTTTTTTTAAAGCAGCCCAAGCCTTGATAATGAGTATGGAGTCTCCACCTACTTCATTAAAAGGCTTGTGTAAACCAAAAGAGCTATTAGATGATAATATATCACGCCAAATAGCAACAATTTTTTTCTGAATTGGTGTTAATGATTCTTCATAAGCAGCGGGTGTATTTTCGATTTCTAATAAGCAACCTTTTAGTTGCTTATAGTCTACTTTGTCACTAGTATTTAAGGGTATTCGATCAATTGGTATAATAAAATGGGGGACCATATAGATTGGTAGAGATTTGGCTATTTCTTCTCTTATTTGTTTGCTAGAAATGATTTGATTAGAAACATAAAAAGCAACCAATTGGTTGCTTTTTTTTGTCTTATTAACGAATACCGCTGATTGACTTATACCATCAACCTTGGCCAGTTGATGACGTATTTCTCCCAACTCAATTCGATACCCACGAACTTTTACCTGATCATCTACTCGGCCAATGTATTCAATATTCCCATCCGGTAGCCAACGTGCCAGGTCTCCAGAACGGTATATCCGCTCTCCTTCAATAAAAGGGTTTTCAATAAACTTCTCTTCCGTAAGCTCAGGGTTATTTAAATAGCCACGAGCTACTCCAACTCCTGAAATATATAACTCTCCCACAACGCCAATGGGCTGAGGGTTTAGGTGTTGATCTAAGATATAGATTTGCGTGTTTTGTATAGGTTTACCGATGGGAATATTACTATAATCATCGTTAGGATTTACTTGATAAAAGGTAACACAGACGCTTGCTTCAGTTGGTCCATAGGCATTGATTAAGGAGGTATGTTGACTAATGCGTTTGGCATCTTTTGCATGTATGGTATCTCCAGCGCTAATGATTAACCTAAACTTACTTACACTCTCTATGTTAAGGTTACCTAATAGTGTAGGTGGAATGGTAGCTATTGATATTTCATTTTTATCAATATACTCCTGGAATGCTTCACTATTTCTAACTTTTACTTGTGGGATTATATAGGTTGAACTACCACTCAATAAACCAATAAATAATTCTGCAAGTGAGGCATCAAAACTACTAGATGCTGCTTGTAAGCATCTGTCTTGAGCCAAGATTTGCAAACCTTTTATTTGAGCTTGAATCATGTTAACAAAACTACTGTGCTGAATCATGACCCCTTTAGGTTGCCCCGTTGAGCCAGAAGTATAAATTATATAACACAAGTGGTTAGAATTAATTGGGAGGCATAAACTATAACGAGGTTTATCCATTGCAAGGAATGGAACATGAATAATTTTGCCATTAAATGAAGGAATCTTTTTGTTAGTTACAATGATGTTTGGCTTGGCATCATTTAGAATCCACTCGATACGTTTTTGAGGAAAGCTAGGGTCTATGGGCAAATAAACACCACCAGCTTTAAGAATGGCAAGAATAGCAATTACCCACTCCTCACTACGTTCTACGATAACCCCTACGATACCTTCGGGTTGGAGGTTATATTTACAGACAAGCAAATGAGCCAGCTGATTAGCCGTTTCGTTGAGCTGCTCGTAAGTGAGTTTTTTACCTTCAAATATAACGGCGTGATTGTTAGGAGTTTTCACTACTTGTTCTTCAAATAATTGATGGACGGTTTTATCTTTTGGGTAGGGAGTAGTTGTTTGGTTGAATTTGTTTAATAAATTGTTAGATTCATTAGTACTATAAAGTGTAATTTGGCTTATTCTTAAGTTGTGATCTTGTAAAATATTTTCTAAGATATTCTCATAATAGGCACCAAGCGCCTCTACCATTGCTATGTTAAATTGGTCTGGGTTATACTTTATATTTAGTTTTAGTTCATATTGGAGTTCAATTAATTCAAACATCAAATCTCCGTCAAAACTTTGTTGAATTTCATGTAGAGGGGTTAGTTTAAGAGATTGACTATCAGTATTTAAAAATTTAATCCAACTTTGAAAAACAAAGACAATATTTAATATGGGAGATGTATCTCTGTAAGCAAGCTTTTGGTTTGTTGTGCTTACCATCTCAGAGAATGGAAAGTCCTTATGGTCAAGTGCTTCTGAGATAGAGTATTGTATATTTTTGAGGAATTGTTCAAAAGTTTCCTTATAGTTAATCTGTGTACGTATGGGAAGTAAATTAACAAAATAACCAATAACAGACTCTAAACTTATACTAGGTCTATTCGTAGTAGGTGTGCCAATTAAAATATCCTTTTGGTTTGTATATCGATAGATTAATAAATTTAGCGCGGCAAATAAGGTAGAAAATAATGTGGATTTGTTCTCTTGAGAATACGTTTTTAGTTTTTCAAAAAGCGTTCTTTTGATTGATTTTTGGTAGAAATGGTTTGGCTCAGATTGTTGATTTTTGCCCTCATGTAACTTTGGAAATACTACCTTTACTCTTTCTCCTTGTAATTTATTCTTCCAGTATTGTCTATGAATTTCCCATTGCTGAGAATTTAATAACGTAATTTCATAATCAACAAATGCTTTAAAAGTTGATACTTGAGGGAGGTTTAGGGGCTTGTTTTGGGCTAAATTTGAATATATTTTACAGAATTCATTAAAGAATATAATTAATGAACCCCCATCAAAGATAATATGATGAAAAATAAATAGTAAAATTTTATAACTACCGCAATCAAAAAGTTGTACCCGCATAAGGGGATCTTTATCTAACTGGAAAGGAACTTGGACTTGCTGTTTTATACGTTCAATTATATGGTTCGCTGATAGAGAACTTAGGTTTCCTTTATCAATGTTAATATGTAAGTCTTGAATAGCGTTAACTACTTGCATGGGTTTATGGTCAACCGAATAAGTGTTTGTTCGCAATGCCTGATGGCGCTCTACTAAGATGTCAATTGTATTTTTCAAAGTTTGCTCATCAATTGACTCAACCTTAAAAGCAAGGGGAATATTATAAGCAAAGCTTTCAGGATTAGTGTGCTGAATAAACCAAAGACCCTTTTGACCAAAACTTAACGGAAATGTTTCCTGTTTTGGTTTGTGTATATACTCTGGATTATCTATTTTAAAGGCAACCATTTGGTTGTTTATCATGTGTTTAATCAACGATTTGATTGTTCGATGTTCTAATAGCACAGAAGGGGCAATTTGAATACCAAAATTATCTTTCATGCGATTAATAAACTGCCCGCCAATCAAAGATTCAAACCCATATTCAGAAAGGTCCTCGTCTACTGTTAATTTATTGGCTTCTAAACCTAGTAATTCGGCGGCTAATTCTTTTATAGATTCGGTTAACTCAGCTTCACTGTTGATGCTTGTTTCAGCCTTCTCTTGGTGTACAGGCTTTTCTATTTCCAGTGGAGTTTCGGGCAGATCAATCCAGTGTCTTTCTTTCTCAAATGGGTAGGTGGGTAAGCTTATTCGTTTAGGCTTATTATATGAAAGAGACCAATCTATTGATGCGCCTTGTGTCCAAAGCATGGCAACTCGATCATATTGCTTATTTTTTAGTGCCTCCTTAACATTTTCCTCTAATTTTGGATCAGCTGGATTGGTTACATCATTTTGAACATAGCAATTGTCATATTTACCCGAAATGAACTGATCAATAATCTGAATAGCCTCTGTTGTAGTTTGACATACAAAAGCTAGGCGAGCATCCATCTGTTCTCTTCCTATAGTAAGTGTATATGATACGTTTAATAGATTGACCTCTTTATTTTTATCAAAAAAGTCTTTATATTTTATCGCATATTCGTGCAACCGTTCCATATTTTTTGCAGAAAGCATAAACACTATGGGTTGTTGCTCAAATTTATGTTCAATGTTTGAATGGAAAGACTGAAGCACAACATGTGCATTGGCTCCACCAAAACCAAATGAACTGACAGCGGCTCTTTTCGGAGTTTTGCTATTCGCGCAACCCCATGGTTGCGTTTTTTCTGGAATATAAAAAGGAGTGTTTTCCAACTTAATATGTTGGTTTAACTCATTAAAGTTGGCGTTAGCAGGAATGGTGTTGTGTTTAATTGCGAGCATGGCTTTAATAACGCCTGCAATCCCTGCAGCGGCCTCTAAGTGACCTATATTACTTTTTGCTGTTCCAAGTGCAATACGGTGTTTTTTATTACCTCCTTTTTGTAAATTATTTATAGCTAGCCTTAACCCTTGTACTTCAATAGGGTCCCCTAATTTTGTTCCTGTTCCGTGTGTTTCTATATATTCGATGGCTTGGGGCAATACATTTGCTTTGCTCCAAGCCTGTTGAATGAGTTCTGCTTGAGCAGGTGCATTAGGAGCAGTTAACGAGTGGGCCAAGCCCCCATGATTCTCTGCTGTCCCAATGATGGTGCCATAGATATTGTCATTGTCTTCTATGGCTTGGTGCAGCGGCTTAATTAACATGGCTGCTACTCCTTCTGCCCTTACATACCCATTTGCTTTTTCGTCAAAGGTATAGCATTGCCCATCAGGGCTTAAAAAGCCTGCTTTACTTAGGGATAAAGAAACGTTTGGGCTTAATAGTAGATTTACCCCCCCAACAATAGCAGTGCTGCACCTTCCATGTTTTATGGACTCAATGGCCTGATTAATAGCAACTAATGAGCTCGAACAGGCAGTATCGATGGCCCTGCTTGGACCTTTAAAATTAAAAAGATATGAGACTCTATTGGCTACCATAGCGTGGGATAAACCTATATTATCATAAATGGATGTTTCAATTTGATTGGTATGCATTAAGTCAAGATAGTCTATAGAAGAAATCCCCACAAATACACCAGTATCAGTGCCTGCTAAATCAGAGATTTTGTAGCCTGCATCTTCGATAGTATGCCAAACGGTTTGAAGGAATAGGCGGTGCTGAGGATCCATATGCTTGGCTTCATTGGGCGAAATATTAAAAAAGGAAGCATCAAAATGGTCAGCACCTTCAATTAATCCAGCCCAGCGCATAGGCTCGGCGACTTGATCTCCAAATGACTTATACTGTTCCCAATCCCACCTTGAAGAAGGAACTTGCCTAATATGCTGTTTTTGATCAACAATGTTTTTCCAAAATTGATCTAGCGTGTCTGCACCAGGAAACCTTCCAGCAATTCCTACAATAGCGATTTGATCTTGCTGCACATGATTATTCTGTGAGATTTGGATTCTTTTTTGTGTTTCTTTCTTAATCTCTTCTGCCACGTCGGGGGACATTTGTGATCCAATAAATGTGGCTAGGCTTTCGATCGTAGAGTAGTTCCAGATTATAGTGGGGTCAAATTCGAGCCCCCATCTTTTTTGTATTTCATTGGCAAATTCAATGCCTTTGATCGAATCTATACCAAATTGGCTAAAGGGTACATTAGGTTTTACAAACCTAGGATTTAAGTCAAGATTTTTGATGATCCATTGGGTAATTTCACTGCTAATATGGGATAAGTCAGGTTTTTCATTTGTACCAATAGGTCTACCCCTCAAATGTTCTAATTGGTCAAACGCATTGTTTTTATACAATAATTTGGATTTTTTGCGTTGTACCTTACCGCTCGTAGTCTTGGGAACACTGCCGATAGAAGTAATTATAATATCGTAAGCGGTAATGAAGAATTGTTCACTAATTTGGTTTAGAATCTGCTGAATGATGGTAACACCATCAAAATTACGCATAGCCTCTCGCTTCAATTCAGCAATGACAATTAACTCTTCCTGCCCATTAATAGTATATGCAAAAGCCGCTACACCGCTTGTTCGTATAGAATTATGGGCCTTTTCTGTTGCAAATTCAATATCTTGTGGATAATAGTTTCTTCCCCTGATAATGATCAAATCCTTCAATCTACCTGTAATATAAAGCTCTCCCTTATGCAAAAACCCTAAATCTCCTGTTCTAAAAAAAGGCCCCTCGCCAGAATCTGCTGTAAATGCCCCAAACATTTCTTTGGTAAGCTCAGGCTTATTCCAATAGCCCTTAGTGATGCTATCACCTTTTACCCAGACCTCACCTATTTCATTGTTTTTACAAATTAATTTTGTCTTAGGGTTTACAATAAGTAATGCTAGATAATTATGAGTATGCCCACAACTCACAAATGTAGTTGCTTTATTGCCTTTTTTGGTAACTTCAACAAAGTTTTCTTCTAATTTTTCTGATTGAACATGAAGCACCTTTGGTTTTTGAGCTCTATTTCCCCCACTAATAAGTAATGTTGTCTCTGCCATTCCGTAGCATGGAAAAATGCAATTTTCTTTGAGTCCATACTTTTTGAATCTATCTATAAAGCGGTTAATCGTTCCAATCCGTACAGGCTCAGCTCCAGAATAACATAACCTAAGACTACTCAAATCAACTCCTCGAAGCTCCTCCTCTTTAATTTTATCAACACAGTAGTCAAATGCAAAATTGGGTGCACCAGTTGTTGTTGCTTTATATTTATTAATTGCTTGTAACCAAATTATTGGGCTCCGAATAAATGTTGTTGGTGGTATAAACACACACGTAGCTCCTAAAAATAATGGTTGAAAAACATTACCGATAAGACCCATATCATGGTATAGTGGTAGCCAGCTCATGATAACATCGGATTGACTAAGCTCAAACATTTTTTGAATCATTGCTTGATTATGTAATATGTTTCTATGGCTTACCATCACCCCCTTAGGTTGGCCTGTAGACCCAGATGTATATTGCAAAAAAGCCAATTGATCTGATGAATAATCAATCCTTTTATAAAACCTTGAGCCATCATTTGAAATTTCTTCTACATTTATGCAATTACTTGACCATGACTCATTACTATAATGATTCTGAATGACTTGATAGGTAATTTGATCTGATAGCACAGCTTGAGCATTACAATCTTCTACTAGTAACTTTATATGCTCCTGATTTTTATTACGCCTTGGTGGATAAGCGGGTACTGGAATTACTCCTGCAAACAAGCACCCAAAAAAGGATTCAATAAAGGTTAAACCTGGTTGAAATAGCAATAGAACATTTTTGCCCTGTAAATTTTGATTTTGTAAGAAGCGGGCAATGGCTTTAGAGTGCTCATTCAAACTTTTGTAAGTATGTCGAGCAGACTCTTTTTCTCCATCTTCTAAAAATATGAGGGCAAGTTTGTTCGGGTTATGAGTCGCATGATATTCAAGAATCTCGGGTAGAGCACTGAAATCAGTTAGCACTCTTTTACGAATAGTATTCATCATAATTTTTCTTTTCAAATGGCTGGATATATAATAGTTTCTAATCAAATATAATTATTAATTTACATAAGTTCAATATGTAAGCCGATATCTAGGCTACATAACTCCCTATAATATACCGATTTTAGCGATTATATTATTAAAATAAATTATTGAATTACAATAATTTCAAATTTGTTAATCAAATAGTGCAGCTTTTATTAAAAAATGTGTCTAAGTTGCACCCAATAACACTATTATTTTACATATTGAGCAAATTTACATAATATTATGTTAAAATAATTTAAAAATTGAAACAATAAATTTCATGTGTATTTTATTTTGATAATTTTTAGGATAAACTATTATAATGAAATAACCTGTTGTGCCTTTAGAACTAGATCGGTTGAGGTGGTTTGATTTTTAGAATGATATATTTTTTTAGCGCTGAGAACCAGCCTGCAGCGGAGGTTTTAGATAGATTTTAGCCTACCCTGCAATCCTGGCTCGAATCTTAAAAACGCCACAGGAGTTTTTCTTATCGATTCACCCTCTTTATCGCGAATCGAATACAAGACCATTACCTCGTTTTTTAGCTTAAAATTATAATTAAATGATTATCTAATGTTTACAACCCTGCTTCAAATGCACAATGGGTTGAAATAGTTTTATAAACCAATCAAGTATCTTATTCAAAGTTGGAATTATAATTTGATAATATTTTGCTAATTTTGTTCACAATATATTATTTTTTGAACTAATTATGCAAAATTCATTCACAATACATTATAATTTAAATGAGGTAGTTGATTCTTTTTAGGTACAGCTATTACAATATCACTATCGAGAGTGCATTGGCATGCCAATCGTTGTTTTTCAGTTAGTTTACCTTGCTTATAAAGCTTGCTTTCAGCTTCATTTTTTTTTGATAAGTGCTCTAGCCCGTCAATAATATTAAAAGCACATGTTGTGCATCGTCCTTTTCCACCACAAGCATGCATCCAATCTTGCTGGTTTTCTAATAAGCAATTTAAAATACTTTTGTAACTTTGCTCATAGCTTATTACTTTATTGTTCAAGTTTTGAATAGTAATTTTGGGCATAATTGCTTAATTTTAAATAAAGATCATGGAGGGTAATATAAACGAAACCGCAATTGAAAATTACGCACAGGCATTTTCAGAAAAAATCATGCTGAAACATGCCACTTCTCCTACGTTCGACGGCAAATCCATCCTTCACCTAACCCCAATTGCCCAAGTTAATTATTTTATTTTAAAAAGGCTTTTTGAGCAGTGGAAACTTGAGGTTTCTAATATAAAAAGCCCCTATTTTAATTTTGATGCGCCGCCTGTACAGGAACTTCTCCAGAAATTAATGAATACGCTTTCAAAAAATATTAGGCTTGATAAAAAATCACTTCGCCCATTATTATATTATGCTGTAAACCGGTCAATTTTATTAATCATTTCACCATATCAATACTATTTAGAGGAACTAAAACGAGCAGTGGAAAATGATAACTTAGACCAATTGCAAGAAAACCTTAAATTCCATAAGGTTAATGCCCATTTTTTGAGTGCTATTATTGAGCAATTAAAGATACAGCCTAACCTAGCAAAAGAGCAAGTAAATGACTTTTTAGATGAAATTTGTGCACAGATTAGCAACCCTCCAGAAGATATCGAGCCCTTCCTTCAGCAGTTTAATGCATTTGAGCCAATTCAAGCTAGTGATTTTTTTGAAGAGGTGGAAGAAGTAGCAGAGGAAGTTGTTGAAAAAGAAGTTAAGCAGGAAATAATAGAAGAACAACCGGCCCAAAAAAAGAAAGTCTATGAGCAGTTTTCAGAACAAAAACCGAAGACACTTCATGAGCAGTTTAGCGAAAACAATGAAAGCCAACATACACTAGCTGATAAATTAAAAAAGCAACCCATCAGTGACTTAAAAAAGAGCATCAGCATCAATCAGCGATTTAGATACACTAATGAGCTCTTTGATGGGGATAAAGTTCTCTTCAATGATGTGATTGAAAAATTAGAAATTGCGGCGAGTTACGAAGATGCCGTAAAATTTCTAAAAAGAAATTATGCCCAAAAGTATAATTGGGACTATTCTAACGAGGACGTAACGGAGTTTTTTGACTTATTGGCTCGTAAATATGCGCAATGATTGGCTTGTTGATTGCCTGCGCTTAAATATAGGCACCGTAAAGCATGTTGGTGAATATATCAAGAATGAGGCAAGTCGATTCAAAAAAGAAGCTATAGAACACAAGGGACTAAATGACCTAGTAAGTTATGTTGATAAGGAAGCAGAGCAAAGATTAGTAACTGGTCTCCAAAAAGGTACAGAAACGGCTTTAAATATTAAACCGGGCTTCATCACAGAAGAAAACACCATTAATAAAGAAGAAAAAGACTGGCAATGGATCATCGATCCGCTTGACGGTACGACCAACTTTATCCATGGGCTGCCGGTGTTTGCTATTAGTGTGGCACTGATGCACCAAAACCAACTCAAGATTGGTATAGTGTATGAAATTAACCGGGATGAGTGCTTTTATGCCATAAAAGGCGGAGGAGCTTACCTAAATGATGAGCGAATTAAGGTGTCTAATGCTACTAAATTAAGTGATGGGCTCCTCGCGACCGGCTTTCCATATTATGATTTTGATAAAATGAAGGACTACCTGCAAATTTTAAATGCTTTTATGCGACAAACACATGGGCTTCGTCGCATGGGTAGTGCTGCTGTAGACCTTGCATATGTGGCATGTGGGCGGTTTGAGGGGTTTTTTGAGTATAACTTAAACCCTTGGGACGTGGCTGCTGGAGCACTGATTGTGCAAGAAGCGGGGGGTCAAGTAAGTGACTTTAATGGGGGTGATAACTTCTTATTTGGCAGGGAAATAGTGGCCTCAGCAAATTTGCATGATCAAATGCTACCAGTGATTCAGCAATTTTGGCAAACATAATGAAGTATTATTATAAAACTGTTGCACAGGAGAGTAGCGGTATATATCGAGAAAAGGGCAGTAAGTTTATCTCGTATTTGTATCCGGTGGAAAATACCCAAGAGGTAGAACATTGTCTTGCCGAGCTTAAAAAAAAACACCATGATGCCCGGCACCACTGCTATGCCTACACTAAAGATGTACTTGCACCGATACAATATGTGCAAGATGCAGGAGAGCCTGCTCATACAGCGGGTGATCCTATTTTGGGTCAAATAAAGTCAGCCGATCTTAATAATGTTCTCTTGGTCGTCATTCGGTATTTTGGCGGTACGAAATTAGGTAAAAGTGGGCTCATACAAGCCTATAAGTTAGCAGCTAAGGATGCCATTGATCAAGCAACAATTATCACCCGTTATTTGGTCGAAAAATGGCAAATAAAGGTGCTGCCAAGTGCTTATAGTCAGCTAATTAATTCACTCAAAAAATGGGAGGTGCCTGTGCTTAAGCAAAATTTTGGCCAGGAGTATGAGCTGGAAGTAGCTCTACCATACGGTGATAAGGCCCTTGGTGAAGCAATACAAAAATTGCAGGGTGTGAGTGAGTTACGAAATATTGATTAAGGTGTCTGTTTATTAACAACTCAATACTGCCATTATCGAAAACAGTTGAGCGATGTTAATATTTGAACATATTATGCCGAAATTGTTCAAAATGGACAATCGTTTGTAATATTTTAGAACAAAATATTGTTTTAAATAAGAACATTTAATACATTTACACAATAAGCACTAGTTATGGACATAAATCAAAAAGAAATAGGGAAAAGAATTGCGCGAATCAGAAAAGCTAAGGGTTTTTCTCAGGAAGAATTAGCGAATCTTATTGGGATCTCAAGACCATCATTAACACAGATTGAACTTGGCAATAGGAATATATCTGTAATAGAGCTAAAAAGTATTTCGAATAATTTAACAATCTCGATTGATGCCTTATTAGGTAATGATTTTAATCAATTTGAATATGCAGATAATGAGAAAATAGAAAGAGCTAAAAATGAAATTAGGATATCAGTTCCGCAATTGAATAAAGAGAAGTTTCAAAATATATTATTATATCTCTTGGAAAAATGTGCTGGGAAGCCGAATATAGGAGAGACACTATTGTATAAGCTTTTATATTTTTCAGACTTTAATTATTATGAGCTTTATGAAGAGCATTTAACTGGTGCTGAATATCGAAAATTAACGTATGGACCTGTCCCCCAAAATATTAATTCGATAATTAATGAATTGATTGTAAGTGACAAAATTAAAAGAGTAAAGACCCAATTTCATCAATATAGACAAACAAGATATATTCCACTAGCAAAACCAGATCTTACTAAAATGAAGGCAAGTGAAAAAGAAGTAATCGATCAGGTGGTTCATCAATACTCCAATTGGTCTGCAGCAGCAATCAGTGATTATTCCCATAAAGATATGCCATGGCTTGCTAGCAAGGATGGTGCTGTGATAGATTATGAGTTAGTGTTTTATCGTGAACACCCATATTCGGTAAGAAATTATGAGGAAGATTTTGAAAATACCAGTTCTGAATGATCATAGAGTTAATAAAAGAATTTGAGCGGGATGTAAAAGTGCTTTCCAAAAAGTATAAAACACTACTGGAGGATATCGAAGTTGTAAAAAGTGTATTGATAGTAAACCCATATGTTAGGCCACCATTTAGCTTTAGAATTAATAATTTGGGTCTGGAAACATGTGTTATTAAAGTCAAAAAAATGGCAAGTAGGAGTTTTAAGGGGAAAGGCGCAAACTCAGGATTTAGATTAGTTTATGCTCACTTTGAGGAGCAGAATAAAATAGTATTGGTTGAAATATATCATAAATCAATTAAAAGCCAAGAATATAGGAAAAGGATCATTAAAAACTTTGATTAATGATTAATGAAAAAAACAAAGTAATTCAATCAATTCTGCAAAATATATTCAAAATTCACTCAACTCAAAGGTCTTCAGAACCTCGTGACGTCGTTTATTTTGAACTAACCTAGAGGCATAAAGATTAATTTTGTCAATACCGAAGGTCAATGCAGTATTGTCTTGTTCAATAGTAAGCGGTGCAAATTCTGGCTTTAACTTGGCAATTGTAATATGCGGTTTAGGGGATGTTTTTTCTTTCTGTTTTAAAACATTTGTATTAGTTACAATATCTTCAAACTTACTGCTATAGCCAAAACGTGCCCAGATCATCCTTGGTTCTTTTGTGGGGTATAATATGGCTCGCTCATATCTAAGCATGAATACTTTTATGCCACTTAGCTGCTCTTCAAGTTGTGTGATTAGGTCAGAAATTTGGGCATCATTTTGTTCGCCATAGTATTGTACTGTGATGTGGTAGCTTTCTTTCGGAGCCCATTTTGCCTGCTCGATCTTCTTGTTTTGAAAAACGATATGTTGCAATTTTTTTTTGAGTGCAGTAGGGATTGGTATGGCTAAAAAAAGTTTCCGAGTTTCCACAATAGCATTAATAAAAAGCGTGCGAGATCAACCTAATAAACCATAGGTCATCAAATGCAAAAAAATGATTTCAGGATGAAAAATAACTTAAAATTAGGGTAACAAAAAATGATTTCATGACATTAATATACACAGTCATATTTTGACCGTACCTAGAAATTATTTTTAAACACCTAGTTATTAATTATTAAATTATGAATAGAAAAGTAATCCTGATCATGTTATTTATAATAATGGTCATAAAATTTTTACATGCAAGTGATTCCTATAAGCCCGGTTATATAATTACAAATGAGGGGGATACCATTAAAGGTAAGTTATTAAATAAAAATTGGAGTTTTAACCCGGCCCAAATTTCTATGCAAAGTGGCACGGGTAAATTGCACGAATATACTCCTGCCCAGATACAATTATTTTTTGTGCAGCCGGATGAATATTACGTTAGTGCCCAAGTTGATTTGGATGTCACCCCCATTAATGTGGAGCATTTAATTTTAGAAAATCAACCCATAATAAAAAAGGACACAGCGGTGTTTCTAAGAGTTCTTGTAAGAGGCCCCATGAGTCTATATTCTATGCATGATGTAGAACATAAACGTCACTATTTTATACAATATAAAGAAGAGCCAATAACTGAGTTAATCAATTTTGTTTATAAAATGCCAGTCAATGGTAATCCTCAAAAAGTTACACTATCAAAATATCGAAATCAGCTCAAAACATACTTTACCAAATGCCGCAAACTCTTAAAAGACGTATCGGAGTTAGATTTTACGAGAAAACATTTGCAGCGCACGGTAGAAGCATTCAATAGTTGTGTATCAAAAGATGGCTCAGAGTATGTTCGTAAACCCGAACCCATAAATTACCAAATTGGTCCTGTTATAGGTTTTGCCAGCACAAGTTTGGATTTTAAGGGGGCCACACCTCTTAACAATACAAATTTACCAGCCTCCAATGATTTGACTTTTGGTGTAGGATTTACTATTGGCATTCCTCGAAGTAAAAACCGCTGGGCAATTGCGAGTGAATTATTATGGCACCGTTACAAAACATCTGCTTCGACCCCAGTTGACCCAAACAAAGAATTTTATACCCAATACCAATATAATGTTGATGTGAGTTATTTGAAGCTAAATATTTTGCCGAGGTATATATTTCCAACTGGTACGGTGCGGCCATTTATCAATTTAGGGATATCTATTGGGTTTTTGGTAAATGATGATGAATACAAAGAGACTCTTTTTGTAAAGCAACTTTCAGGTATAAGGACAGATGAGACTCAATGGCATGCTCGAAGTATGGAGAGTGCATTTATTGCCGGCGCGGGCCTAGCCGTAAAGCAATTATTTGTTGAACTTCGATACGAAAGAGGCAATGGTGTATCGCCTTATGTTCAGATAGCATCTACAAGAAGTTACTTAGGTGTGCATGCTACCTACCAATTCTCTTTACTCAATAAAAAGAAACTAAAGTATGATCAAGCCCCTAGATTTTAATGCTGAATTATTTTAACGTGAAGTTTTCCTGGCGCAGGTTCTCCGAAATTGTGCCTTTGTGTTGCATGTTAATTTTGAACATTTTTTGCAAAAATCATTCAAAGTAATTATATATTTGAACAAAATTTGCTAAATTCAATGAAAATATAATTAACCCAGTCGAATTTCTCAGAGATTATGACTGGGTATTGATATAATTTAAGAACTCACGTTTGGTAATATCTTGCTTAAACTTCCCGCTAAAAAAAGCCGTACCCGTCATACTATTTGTATCAGAAACCCCTCTAGAAGAAACACAAAGATGATTCGCATCCATCACTACGCCTACATCTTCGGTGTTGAGTGAATTCATCATTTCATGTGCAATCTGCATCGTTAGGCGCTCTTGCACTTGCGGCCGTTTAGCAAAATACTGCACAATCCTATTGATTTTGGACAAACCAATAACTTTACCCGTAGAAATATACGCCACGTGGGCCTTTCCAAATATAGGTACAAAATGATGCTCGCAATGTGAATAAAAGGTAATGTCCTTCTCCACAATCATTTCTTGGTATTTGAATTTATTTTCAAATAAAGTGACGCTGGGCTTATTTTTTGGATTTAGTCCACTAAATACCTCTTTTACGTACATCTTAGCAACCCTAAGTGGGGTGCCCTTTAGGCTGTCATCCGTAAGATCCAGGCCTAGTACTTCCATTATATCCTTAAAGTGGGTGGCTATTCGTTGGATTTTCTCATCTTCCCCGATTTCAAAAGCATCATCCCTTAGCGGTGTGTCTACCGACGAGCCTGCATGCTCATCTCCTGTATCTTCAAAGGTCGGCGGGAAATTCCGTAACATTTCGTTCCGTTTCATAAAGTTTTACTTTTATTTCAAATTCTTCTTCTATTTTACTTCTTAATGTGTTCCAAATCACAATGGCGATGTTTTCTGCCGTTGGGTTTAATTTTTTAAATTCTGGAACATCCAAATTTAGGTTTTTATGATCAAACCGGTCAATGATATGTTCTCTAATAATATCGCTGAGCTTCTTCATATCATACACGTATCCGGTTTCAGGGTCGAGCTTACCTGTAAGTTTTACGATTAACTCATAATTGTGCCCATGATAATGCGGATTATTACAAAGCCCAAACACCGTCTTGTTCTTCTCATCAGACCAACTTGGGTTATGCAACCGATGGGCTGCGTTAAAATGCTCCTTACGATAAACTGAAACTCTCAAAGTCGTTATTTTAATCCTTTAATAAAATGATTTGGAAACCTTTTGCAAGTTATAACGTATATTTAAACCAAAAAGTTTTCATAATGAATTATTCCCTTAAAAATATTTTGTTTCTGGACATCGAAACAGTAGGCAATCAGCCACAATTTGATATGCTTGGCGAGCAAATGCAGGCACATTGGTATAAAAAGGCCCAATTTCTGCGCGATTTTGATGAATTAGGGGCAGAGGAACTCTTTGAGCAGCGTGCAGCCATTTATGCGGAGTTTGGGAAAGTGGTCGTAATTAGTTTTGGGTTCTTTTATGAGCATGAGAATGGTAGGAAACTTCGAGTAAAATCAATTTATGGGGATGATGAAAAACAACTGCTTAGTGATTTTAGTGAGCTTCTTTCAAGGTCCTATAACAAAGGTAACCAGCTTTTATGTGCGCATAATGGTAAAGAGTTTGACTTTCCTTATTTGTGCCGTCGGATGTTAATCAATGAAGTCCCCATACCTTCCATCTTAAATTTATCAGGTAAAAAACCATGGGAAGTACAGCACCTTGATACCATGGAGCTGTGGAAGTTTGGAGATCGCAAAAGTTATACTTCATTGGATCTGCTAGCGTCATTGTTTGATATTCCATCGAGTAAGGGAGATATGGAAGGCAGCCAAGTGCACGAAGTTTATTATAAAGAAAAAAACTTAGAACGCATCAAGAAATATTGCGAGCAAGATGTTGTAGTAACAGCACGGTTACTACTGAAATTTACACAACAAGGCTTGCTGCCTGAGGATCAAATTGAGTATGTATGAGAAGAAATAAAAAAGGCTGACTCTTTGAGACAGCCTCTAATATCTATCTAAATTGGGAATTGCCTAAGCTCCAACTGTATTAGCCATTACTTCTTTAACTTTATTGGCTGCATCTTTCAGTAAGATGGCGGAAGTAACCTTTAATCCAGATTCTTCAATAATTTTAGCGCCTTCTTCAGCATTAGTACCTTGTAATCTAACGATAATGGGAACATTAATTTCGCCAATATTTTTATACGCTTCTACCACCCCTTCAGCTACTCGGTCACACCGTACAATTCCACCAAAAATATTAATTAATATGGCTTTTACGTTAGGGTCTTTTAAAATTATTCGGAAACCAGCTTCTACCGTTTGAGCATTGGCACCCCCCCCTACATCCAAGAAGTTAGCTGGTTCACCACCTGATAATTTAATAATATCCATTGTGGCCATGGCAAGACCAGCCCCATTTACCATACACCCAACGTTGCCATCAAGCTTTACATAATTTAGTCCAGCATTCGAAGCTTCCACCTCAAGGGGTTCTTCTTCGCTAATATCTCTCATTTCAGCTAATTCCTTTTGACGATAAAGTGCATTATCGTCTAAGTTGACTTTAGCATCTACAGCAAGTATTTTTTCATCCGATGTTTTCAGTACGGGGTTAATCTCAAAAAGAGAAGCATCACTACCCTCATAAGCACTATATAATGAATAGATAAACTTCACCATTTCCTTAAAAGCACCGCCTGATAGCCCTAATGCAAAGGCAATTTTCCTGGCCTGAAATCCTTGAAGTCCAAGTGTAGGATCAATCCATTCTTTAATAATTTTTTCAGGCGTTTTTTCAGCAACTTCTTCAATATCCATGCCGCCTTCAGTAGAGGCCATGATTACATTTTGGCTTGTATCACGATCAAGCAATATGCCCAAATAATATTCTTTAGGCTCATGCTCACCAGGGTAGTAAACATCTTCGGCAATCAAAACCTTATTTACAAGTTTACCCTCTGGGCCAGTTTGATGTGTAATTAATTGCATACCAATAATTTGCTCAGAAATAGTGCGCACTTCATCCAAACTTTTGGCAAGCTTAACACCACCGCCTTTTCCTCTACCACCTGCATGAATCTGTGCTTTCACTACAAACCAGCCAGTGCCAGTGCTTTCTTGAAGTTTTTTAGCTGCGGTAACAGCTTCATCGGGCGTTTCGGCAACTATTCCCTCCTGTATACGCACCTTATATTTTTTAATTAACTCTTTGGCCTGATACTCGTGTATATTCATTTTTGATCAAATTATTTTCGGGGCAAAATTACTGCTTTTCTATAGCTTACCCAAATCTTTTTTAGTATAAATACCATACTGATATTTCATATGTTATTATAAAAAATGATTTTCACA
>JAUIFR010000276.1 GCA_030430325.1 Bacteroidia bacterium
GATATCACGTTTTACAAACAAGGAAATTTTGTAGACTTGTGCAAAGGACCTCATATCCCTCATACTGGTTTTATTAAATCAATTAAATTACTAAATATTGCTGGAGCGTATTGGCGTGGTAATGAGCACAATAAGCAGCTTACACGGATATACGGTATTACTTTTCCGAAGCAAAAAGAACTGACAGCCTACTTAGAACGCCTCGAAGAGGCCAAAAAGAGAGATCACCGAAAACTGGGTAAAGAGCTTGAATTATTTGCTTTTTCAGAGAAAGTAGGTATGGGTTTACCACTCTGGTTACCAAAAGGTACACTTTTAAGGGAGCGGTTGGAGCGCTTTTTACGTAAATCGCAGCTAGAGGCAGGTTATGATGCTGTTGTTAGTCCACATATTGGGCATAAGGATTTGTATGTCACCTCAGGCCACTACGAAAAATACGGGGAGGACTCTTTTAAACCTATCCAAACACCTCATGAAGGAGAGGAGTTTATGCTAAAACCCATGAATTGCCCTCATCACTGTGAGATTTATAAAGTTCGGCCTCGATCATATAAGGAACTACCCATCCGGTTTGCAGAGTTTGGTACCGTATATCGTTATGAGCAACACGGTGAGCTACATGGTCTTACACGTGTTCGTGGCTTTACGCAAGATGATGCACATATTTTTTGTAGACCCGATCAGGTTAAAGAAGAATTTATAAAGGTAATAGACCTGGTTTTATACATTTTCGAAAAGCTTGGTTTCGAGGATTATGTGGCTCAAGTATCGCTAAGAGATCAAGAAGACCATAGTAAGTATATCGGTACCAATGAAAACTGGGAAAAAGCAGAGCAGGCCATCCAAGAAGCGGCGGACGAAAAAGGTTTACCTACAGTAATTGAATATGGAGAAGCAGCCTTTTATGGGCCAAAATTGGACTTTATGGTGCGCGATGCCTTAGGTCGAAAGTGGCAATTAGGTACCATACAAGTTGATTATCAGCTACCCGAACGCTTTGATTTGAACTATATTGGCTCAGATAATGACAAGCATCGACCTGTGATGATTCACCGAGCGCCATTTGGCTCCTTAGAGCGTTTTATTGCCATATTAATTGAGCATACAGGTGGTGATTTTCCGATTTGGTTAGCACCTGAGCAAGTAGCTGTACTGCCTATTTCTGAAAAGTATGCTGCTTATGCTGACCAAGTTTATATGGAATTGAAAAAATTAGATATCAGAGGTTTTATTGATCAACGAGTAGAAAAAATTGGCCGAAAAATTAGAGATGCTGAAGTGAAAAAAATCCCGTACATGCTCATAGTAGGAGAGAAGGAGCAAGAAGAGGGGCAGGTAGCTGTTCGCCAGCACCGAAAAGGGGACTTAGGCTCCATGTCGATCGAAGCATTTTCAGCATTAATTCATGCCGAAAATTAATGAATTTAGCAAAATACGTTCAAATAATGAACTATGGATCAGGCCATAGACGACTTAAGATTACTTCTACTTAAACATCAATTAAGTGTGATGCTTGTATGGAGGAGCAAAATAGCTGGTTATTACAGGCAATAAATAAAGTGAAACATTTAGATGAAAAGGAGCTAATTACTGTCAATTTTTGATCTAAATCACTAATTTTAAATGAATTTTGATTATTTATACATTTTATTCAAAGTTAATTGTGTTTCATAATTATTTAGCCGTATTTTTCATTATTAAAATAAAAATGCTTAAGGTTATTTTTGTTTATTGTTATATTGAGTCATTGTAAAATCAATAGAGGGACACCCATTTTAATTTTATTTTAACCCATTCAATCATGCCATTCGAAACCATACTTGTAAAAGAAGAGCCTCGATCAATCACAATTACACTCAATCGCCTAGAGCGTAAAAATAGCATTAATCAAACTTTATTGCATGAAATAAGCCAAGTAATTGATCATGCAGAACAAATAGAGACATGTAGGGCTGTTATATTGGAAGGGCAAAATGGGTTGTTTTGCACAGGTATGGACTTTAATGAAGCTGCCAACGGTGGTAACCTATTGGATGATCAATATATGACTCTTATTAAACGCTTTACGTTAATGCCAAAGGTAGTTATTGCTAAGCTTGATGGTAGTGTGATGGCTGGTGGTATGGGTATAGTAGCGGCTTGTGATTTGGTCGTTTCAACGCCTAGGAGTACATTTAGTTTGCCAGAAGCACTTTGGGGGTTATTACCTGCTAATGTATTACCCTTTTTGATTAGAAGGGTTGGTTTCCAAAAAGCATATGTACTTACGCTTACAACAAGTACCATCCAAGCTACAGAGGCTAAGTCCATTAACTTAGTAGATGAACTCTCAGAAAATATTGATGAGGCGATTCGTAAATTAATGTTACGCCTAGTTCGCCTTGAAGATCAAACCATACTTGATATGAAGGACTATTTCCGTAAAATGTGGTTGATTAATGAGGCCATGGAACAAACAGCCATTCAAGAACTTGCACGACTGATAAATGAACCTCGAATCATCAATAATATTAAGAATTTTGTTGATCATCATAAATTTCCTTGGGAGAAATAGGCTTTTTAGTATTTCAGCACTGCCGGAAGCAAGGCTTGTAAAAGAGTGGATACTCGGTTAATTTTTGAAAATGGGTGTTGCAAGGCTAAAAGGGGGTGTTTTACGAAAATTAACCTCATTTATAAGCAACAGATTTGGTGGCATATCTCTCAAATATACTATAAAAAATATATCAACAAAATTTATAAAAAAATAAACAAATGAATTGATGAACTCTCATAAAATTTGAAGTGAACATAAAATTTAAATTTCCAAATATACCTATTCAAACTTTGTATACTGTTGCTTGTCAATAGCATTAACGATTCATCATAGAGAAGAAATTACAAAGTTTGGATGCTTATATATATTGATAGAAATTGGAATTGTATGTATACTCGCATGCATTGAATTAATAGTCGCAAACAGGCTTAATTGTCTATCCTACTCAAGAAGCGATTGAAATCTATCAATTTTTGATGAAAGGCTGCCGATGCACCCTACAAAGTCAACTGATGTATTGGCCCAGCTTAATAAATATGGCACTCCATGTTCAAGAATATAAACTACGAAATCACGCAAATAATTCATTGAGTTTTCCCAAGACCAACATCTTGCTTTCCTCCTAAAATTGAGCTATAAAGCCGTTTTTATTGTATTTTTCCGTTATTTTTTATTGGTATAGTGCAAATTTATAGGAGCCTCGCAACTTTCTTAGTCTGTTTTTCGTATAATAATAAAATGCCAGCATAGATTACGCTCACATTTAGCAAATAAGGACGAGCGAGGTTTGCTAAAATAAGCTAATTTACTATAAATGAACCGAAAGGAATTTATAAAATCAATGGCACTTTTGCCAATACTAACTTCAAGTATGAATTTAAAAGAATTAGATAAAATGACGGCATCAATGAATAGTACGAACAAAATGCCAGTACTGTTCTTGGGTCATGGAAGCCCAATGAATGCTATTGAAGAAAACGAATTTGTTGTCGGATTTAGAAAAATGGGGAAAGAAATAGAAAAACCAAATGCCATACTTTGCATTTCGGCACATTGGGAAACAAGAGGAACTTATGTAACAGCCATGCAAAACCCACCAACTATTCACGATTTTGGTGGGTTTCCACAGTCATTGTTCGACGTACAATATCCAGCACCAGGTAGTCCAGAATTGGCTGAACAAACCAAACACCTAATCACGAAAACAGAAGTTGGCATGGACGATAAGTGGGGACTAGACCACGGAGCGTGGAGTGTTATAAAGCATCTTTACCCAAACGCAGACATTCCTGTGATTCAAATGAGTATAGACAATACACAACCTGCTCATTATCATTATGAATTGGCAAAACAAATTAGTGTTCTTCGTCAAAAAGGGGTGTTGATTATAGGAAGCGGAAATATGGTACATAACTTACGAATGGTTTCTTGGAACAAGCTTAACGAGGAATTTGCTTTTGATTGGGCAATAGAAGCAAGCGAAAAAATGAAAAGCTATATTACCTGAGTTCGATTCTAAAAAAGAGTTAATTGGTTAAAGTTGGAGTTGTTTTGATATTTGATGGCTGGTTTTTTTGGTAAAAAAGAATAGGCAATGAGTCCAGCAATGAGGTTTGAAAGGAAGTT
>JAUIFR010000028.1 GCA_030430325.1 Bacteroidia bacterium
CGCATCAATATAATGTCGCGCTTCTTCCTCTTCTACAATGTACCTTCGCTGGTCTGGGTTAACAGCTTGCTGAGTAATATAGTCAATATGCTTACGAAAAAAGCCAAAAAGTGGGGGAGGTAAGGTATAAATTGCTAACCGGTTAATGTTACGATGCGGTTGAAACCCCCAACTAGTGGCTTGAATTGGAAAAAGTAGTATAAAAGTGATTATCAAATAGTTCATTTTCATGGTTTAGCTTGTTTTTATTTATTTATACCAATGGAGGCCTAAATGTTACCATAATTAGCAATTTATTTAAATTATTACATTGTGGCTATTCAATTTAAAATCGATCGGTTGTTGATGAAAAAAAATGTAATTTGCATGAAACGTATTCCTATGAAAATAACTATCAAAGTCCTTATTTTTGTCCTTTCATTTATAGTTGGTTTGCATCTATCGAATGGTCAAGGGCATATCTGCCTTAACGAACAGGAACAAACACTTTTCAAGGAAATTAATGCCTATCGAGTGGCCCATAAGTTAAAACCAATAGTGCTTTCGCATGCGCTAACAAAAGTGGCCAAGGAGCATGTAAAAGACCTAAATACCAATTATGAACGCAATCAGCAATGTAACCCACATAGCTGGTCAAACAAGGGTGAGTGGAAGGGCTGTTGCTATACCAATACACACAAAAACCCACATTGTATGTGGGACAAACCGCGAGAAATAGCTGGCTATGATAGTGAGGGATATGAAATTGTATATTGGCATTCGCATGAAGCAACTGCTCAAGAGGCACTTGAGGGATGGAAAAGAAGTAGTAGTCATAACCCAGTCATTATCAATAAAAGCATTTGGAGAAAGGTAAATTGGAAAGCTATTGGTATTGCAGTGGAAGGTAACTATGCTTCTGTTTGGTTTGGGCAAATTATGGACCAGACCCCCCAGCTGCAGTGTGAACAGGGGGATGAAGCCTATTCAAAGCATACGCGTTGATACAATAAAGTATAGTAAAAAGGGAGCTATTGGCTCCCCAAAGCTAAAAAGGTATTATAATAAAAAAATGAACGTATTTTGCAAAATACGTTCATTTTATGTCAATTAAAGGTTATTTTTTAACCATTCGCATCGTTTTTTTGAACGATGACCCTTCAAATTGGATGTCTACATAATACGTTCCACTTTGTAAATAATCAATGTCTAAAGCATACTTGTTTTCTCCATTTTCAACATTCAATTTTTGCTGGTGAATCGTTTTGCCAAAATCACTTTTAAGTGTAAGCATGATTACATCACGTTCTGGAGATGAAATACTGACATTTACTTGGTCACCTACCATAGGGTTGGGGTACAAAGTAGCTGATTGGGCAGCAATGGGCTGCGCCGCTATACCTAAGAATTTTACTTTAATACCTCTGTAAACTGGGGTTGACCAATTATCAGCACCATCTTTTATCACTGTCCTGACAAGGCCTGCAAAACTAAAGAAATTTTTATTCTCAACTCTTATATCCTGATCACTGCCAGGCCCAATCTTAATCTTGGTTAATTCCTCTCTACTCTTATATACATTTATACGATCGATGGAGCAAATATTATCACTGGTCATTAATGACACATAATCACCATTAGCTAACGGATTACTGTCTTTCCATTGCGTCACAAAAGTATCATTTATAAATACTTCTATAAGACCATTATATGAATTTATGATCACCTTAAAGTTATAATCAAGCTCTGGTTCAAAATAATACCCCATGCTAGCCTTAATGGATTGGCTGTTATTGGTAGATTTGGTGATATCTACTTGGTTTTCCTCCAAATCGACTATGATCGCGTAAGCATTGCCACGTTTTGATTTGGTAGGATCATCCACAAAAAAGTATAGCCCGTGGCTTCCTTTTACTTCATCCAAGCTTACTTTCCAATCATATAAATAGATATTATTTTCTTGGTAAATCGGCATAGAAATATTGGTATTCGATTGGTTATCATTTAATTGAACCAATTTCTTATCCATAACTTGCCAATTACCACTGTATTCCATCCAACCAGCAGGTAAACTAGATAAAATTGAAAAATAATCGCTTAAAAACCCATTATTAGGGTTGCCTCTCCAGCCCCAACTTGTCCACTCAAGCGCTTGATAAAAGCGATTTTCTATAGGGCTACCTATACCTGCCTTATCAGTAAAATTGATATACATATCATCATAAAAATATTGATAGGGGACCGAAAAATTAGTTTGTGGAGGTACAGTCTCACAATTATGTAACATTTTTTCGGCCATCTTCTCGCGTAGCATCGGAAGTTTTTCGTACAAATGAGTACCTGGGCACGCTGTTGCTTGGTTGGGCCCGTCGCGATGCCCAGATACCGTTTGTATCCATTCTCCATTAATTTCATCTAGTCCAAGTGGATCAATATCGTATTTTGCGTATTGCCAAGCCATAAACTTGGTAAGTTTATTAAATGAAACACTGGTAGGGTGTATATTTTGAAAATTACCCATAAAACATACTGCAAAAGAATGTTTGTTATTGCCAGACCCTGTATGTGCTCCCCATACTTCCTTTTCTGGATAAGCTGGGTTATAACGACCCTGATAAATATTTCCGTATCGATCCATGACATAATTATAGCCAATATCTTTCCATCCTTTGGTATTAACATGATAGTTCCAATACCCCTGAATGACACTGATCGGGTTTGTATAAGTGTTTGATGATGCTCCATGATGGATAAACCCATGTGTGGTCTCATCAACTACCGTAGCATTATTATATTCCAGCTTATTTGCAGGTAAATTCCCCCACCAGTCCTCGCGATGAATGATGTTTTCTGGGCTAAAACACTTGTCAGCAGGTACGATTTGGTCCATCTGGCCTATTTTATTTGTTTTTCCCATATTGCTCAGGTCACTAGCATCGACACGTACTTTAGTCAGCGTAGCTCCACTTGGGGGCATAATGCGAAACTCGACGTATCGATGGGGTGTTCCATCACCTGGAATCAATAAATGACTCCAGAATAATTGAGTAGGAGTTTGGTCAGGGGCTGTTTCACCATGGCTTTCTACCCATTCTGTCCAATTGGCACCATCCTTACTAGCTCGGTAAAAAATCTCAAAATCACCTGCTTGCATAAGGTTTCGTTCGCTAACAGCCCAACCGATACCAAAGCTTGTAAAGGCATTTGGACATTTGATGGAAAAGCGAGCCTCACCGCGTTGATTGACCCGAATGGCATTACTTTCCCATTCCATAATGGCCGTTGGAAACCCTCTGGCCGGTAAATCATCTTTAATGATGGATGCGGCAGGTGTATAACTACCACGTAGCTCAAATGATTTTTGTGAAAATGCAGCACTAGCCAATAGGCATAGCACCATTGTTAATTGAATTTTACTCATTTTAAAATTAAGTTTGGTTAATGGTTCCTTCCTTAACAAAAAAATGTGGATTGTTTTGGGGTTAAGAAAGAATTTAAAAAAAAATACTGATCCACTACCACTTTATGTTGTAAAATAGTCAATTTGTTAATATTTAATAAAATAAAATTTTGTGAATTGAATCAGAAAAACTAAAATAATAAGCGAAATTAGCTTAATTTGTTCATTAATTAGTTTAATTTTGAACGTAATGTGCAAAAATCATGCAAATCAAAATTTTTGAAATACCATAACATGCAAATCAATTTTTGAAGTGCCATAAACTTATTATAAGTTTGTTTAATTAAGCTATACGCATTATGGTATTTCATCAAAAAGAATTTATTCTACCTCCGTTTGAAAGAGGAATACATATCATCACACCTCAAATTTTGACCCAAATTCCTGAAATTGAAAAGATGAGCAAAGGTTTGTTACATGTATTTTTAAAACACACTTCGGCTAGCCTTACTCTTAACGAAAATGCCGACCCAACTGTTAGAGAGGACATGGAACAATATATTGATCAATTAGTTCCCGAAAATCAACCTTATTTTAAGCACACTTATGAGGGGCCTGATGATATGCCAGCTCATATCAAAACGACTCTAATGGGTAGTGAATTAACCATTCCTGTTGCTCATGGTGCTTTACTACTTGGCACTTGGCAGGGAATCTATTTATGTGAACATCGAAATCATGGCGGGGCGAGGTCTGTGGTGTTAACATTATTTGGGATGAATTAGGTAAACTTCTTGAGACTTATAACCTACGATTAACCAGTTAAATAGGCAGGTTTCAATTTGCAAAAATCTAGTACCAGACTCCACATTTTCTATTTCAATACAGTCTCTTTTAAGTCAACTATTTTATGTTTTGTTTTGAACTTGAATAAATCATATCAAAATGTTTGCACTTTATTGTAACTATAGTAATAAAATTTTATATATTTATTTTCCAACAAGGGCATAATGGTGCGCAATATTCAACTATTTTTAGTTTTATTCTCGATTCATATAGGTCAATCATTAGTACTAGCTAATAAAAGAGTAGCCTTAGTCATTGGCAATGCCATTTATACCAGTGGGTCACTTAAAAATCCAATTCATGATGCCTTGGCAGTAGGTAAAATTTTACAGCAGCTGGATTTTGAAGTTATTGTTAAGCTGGATGTAAATAAATCTGATTTTAAATTGGCAATTCGTGAATTTGAAGAAAGATTAAAAGGAAGTGGGGGAGTTGGATTGTTTTATTATGCCGGTCATGCTATTCAGCATAAAGGTCAAAACTATATACTTCCCGTTGATGCTAAAATAGATCGTACTTATGAGTTAGAGGATGCCGCAATTAAAATGCAATATATACTTCAAATGATGGAGTATATGCAAAACCCAACCAATATAATCATTCTAGATGCCTGCCGGAATAACCCGTATGTAAAAGATTTTAGAGATATGGAGGAGGGACTTTCAGCACCTGCATTAGCCCCAAAAGGAAGTTTCATAGCCTATGCCACATCTCCTGGAAAAGTGGCTATTGATGGGCAAGAAAAGCATGGCTTATATACACAAGAATTACTTAAAGCGCTATCAATTAGTGGGTTAACAATTGAGCAGGTTTTCAAGTATGTCAGAGTGAATGTAGCTAAATTATCTAATAATAAGCAAATTCCTTGGGAAAATTCTAGTTTGGTGGGCGAGTTTATTTTTAATCATGGTCAAATTATTGATCAAGATTATAAACTTCAAACAGAGTCTAAAGTTAGCATTAATCCACTTATTTTTTTAAGAGAATCGCAGGAGTTGGAAATGTCTGTAAATTGGATTTATATGGGCAAAAGGATTATACGTCATGATCCAAATAGGTCTATGTTGGAGGTGAATAAAAAAACACAAGCATTCTATGTGAAAGATAAAGGGTTATTAATTCAAACACCAAAGCAACAACCTTCCTATTATTTTATAGACTTGATGAACATCTCTGATAGTATTTATGGAGTTGGAGGGTTTCATTCAGTATGTAAGCATATACTTTGGGCTAATCAATCTTTTTTGATGAGCGATTGTTATTCAGAGCATATTCGATATATTAAATATGATCGATTAGCTGATAAAAAAATTAGTAAAAAGTATTATGATCAGCTTTTAGAGCAAGCCATTATTCCCGAAAAAATTAAACCAATTTATGATGGTAGAGATTATTATTTAATATTTGAACCGTATATGTTGAAGTTTAATTATACCAGCCGTGCTAAGCTTTATAAAAGAAAATAGTAGTAAAATTTTTGAATGGTGAAAGCTAATTTAAACAAAACTTATCTATTGATATATCAACTAATTTTTGGTTTCAGTTTGATTTTCAGTTATTCAATTGAAGCAATTGCTGAAAATAGAATTGCTTTAGTCATTGGAAATGCTGCCTATAAAATTGGTCCTCTTAAAAACCCCATCAATGATGCCAAAGCAATGGGTGATGTGTTAAGCCAACTCGACTTTGATGTGACAGTCAAGACTAACGTGAATCAAGTTGAATTTAAAATTGCCCTTACTTCTTTTTATAAGCAATTAGTTAATACTAATGATGTTGGATTGTTTTTTTTTGCAGGACACGGAATACAATTAGATGGAGAAAATTATTTGGTGCCCATTGATGCCAAAATTGAGCAAGCTAATAATTTGGTGAAGGAGGCTATTCATCTGCAAGAGATTTTAAAAAGAATGGAACAGCTAAATAATTCACCCAATATATTAATATTGGATGCTTGTCGTAATAACCCTTATGTAAGGAGTTTTCGAAGTATGGAATTAGGGCTAGCTTCTCCAGGCTCAGTTCCTGCAGGAAGTATCATTGCATTTGCTACCGCACCAGGGGGTGTTGCTGCTGATGGCAAAGGTATAAATGGATTATATACGCAGGAGCTCATTAAAGCCCTCTCCAAAAAAGGAAGAACGGTGGAGCAAGTATTTAAGGAGGTGCGAAGAAATGTGTCTGCCAAAACCAAGAATAAGCAAGTCCCTTGGGAAAATTCCAGTTTAACGGGGCAATTTATTTTTAATAAAAGTACCAAAGTCAAAATGGATTTTGAAGCCACAAAATCATGTGAATACCTTGAAGACATACTTGTAAAAGCAATAAAATTAAATATGTCACTGTATTGGGTAGATACTAGGAAAAAATATTTAGAAAAAAACTTCCAACTTTTAACTGGGCATACTATTCTTGGCAAGCATTCAGTTGGGTATTATGTACCTGAAAAGGCCCTGTTAATTTTTACACAGGGCAAATATTTGTTTTTGGACATAGAGCTTGGTAAACAAGAGGTAGTATATGGCCGAATTGACCAATATAAGTCAGTATATTGGTCTAATGATCGATTTATCATTGCTCCTGATTCTGAATCACCCTACCATGCTCGATATTATCAAATAAATCAATGGTCAGGTGTTCAAATTGGTAAATTCAAATACCAGGAATTACTAGAGCAAGCTAAGGTACCTATTGCCATTCCAGTAAAAAGCGATGGATTCGAAAATTATTTTATGTGTTTTGGTGACTACTTAATTACCTTTAACCGAAAGGAAAAATATTCACTTTATAAAATTACTGAATGAATTTTTCAGAATTTGATTAAAAAAAATCAATGAATAAAATTGAAAATGTATTGTATTTTAACGATAATACTATGAAAATTAGCCTAGGTATTAAACTTTTAATTAATTCTATGCTAAACTTTACTTTACCTGAGTTTGATTATTAAGTAATTGATTTTTAATTGTTTATTTATTTTATGTCTTGTTTTTTGTCCATTAAGCCTAAAATTAAAGAAAGTGGATCAGTATTAACCATTGAGCAATTAAACTACTTGGTCGAATCTAACGATAAGAAGAGATTTATATTTAATGAAAATCATACAAAAATTCGAGCTCCATCAAATCCGTGTGATTGTAGCTAATTTGACCAAATATTATGTGTAATCATTTGATAAATTATTTTTTTGTTACCAGCTTCCAGAACTCCCACCTCCCCAAGATGAACCACCTCCTCCCGAGAAGCTGCTTCCACCTGACCAACTACTTCCTCCTAAGCTAGACCATCCTCCAGAAGAGAATGTGCCCGTGCTAGTAGTTCTTACTTTACGAGGTATGGAATAGGAAGTTTGGTGTGTGTGTTGGCAATGTTTGCAACTGTAGTTTTTAATGCCTTCGCCTCGTCTGCTGTATGTGGCTTCCTGTAAGATTGTTTTGCCATCTAAGCTATAAGCTTTGGTGAGGCATTTTGGGCATGTGCTATAGCGCGAAAACCAGTTTTTGTAAGGGATGATGCGCACTTCTTTTTTATCTGCGGTGATCCAAACATCATAATCGATAGCATGGAGGTCTTCCTCAAGCTGCTGGGCTTTTGATAAATGTGCATCTTCCTCATCTTCTGTCAGTTTTATCATTGGCTTGCCCTTGCTGCTTTTGCGTGAACGGTTCCTACGCCAATATAAGATGCCCCAGATGACTAATAATAGGGCAAGTACTAATAATGTGTAAAATATGATTTTGATCGTTAATTGATGGTAGCTATTTTGAGTGGGAATGGGCGTCATAACCTCACCCTGAATGATGTTTTGAATGGCATGAATGGATTCGGTGATGGCGGCATCATAATCGCTATTACGTAAGTGAGGGGCTAGTATTTGCCGAATAATTTGGTTTGTTTTTGCATCAGTAAGGATACCTTCAAGCCCTATACCCACTTCAATTCGAATCTTTCGGTCTTGGAGTGCGATCAGTAAAAGCACTCCATTATCATTGCTTTCATGCCCCAGTTCCCAGGTATTAAATACTTCGGTTGCAAACGGTTCTAGGGGTTGCCCTTCAAGGCTTTCAAGTGTAAGAATTACAATTTGGTGGGAGGTTTGGGACTCAAATTCAGTGAGTTCTTGTTCGAGTGTACCAATAGTTTGTTGAGTGAGCATATGTCCATAATCATTGATATGACCTGACAAGTAGGGCACATCAAGTCCAAAACTAGTTATACCATGCATGAGTAACATCAATGCGATACTGCTTGCTTTCATTATTTTTGGATCATTTGGTCAGATAATTCATTTCCAGGTGATGAGGGTAACACTACACCAGCATTTTCAATAGTTTCAGCTATTTTTTGAATAGTTTCGTTAATGGCTTGTACTTCACCTTTATCTTTAAGTCCTTGCAAAAGATGTTGTAACAATTCATCCCACTCTTCTTGCACCACAATTTGGGCAACCCCCCGATCAGCCAGTATACATGCTTGATGCTCAAACATACTAATATAAATCAATAGGCCGACCCGTTGCTCGGTTTGGAAGAGCTCTTCGTCTAAAAAATGAACCTTTGCTTGCTGGTTTACTTGACGCTGTAATTCTTTTTTAGTAATAAATAATCGTTTGGCACGTGGCCAAAAGGGTAAAATAGTGGCTCCAATCAATCCAGTTGTGGCAGATAATAACAGCCATAGTGGAGGGGAGAGGAATAAAAGGATGTTCGACGTAAAATAAAGGGTAGTAAGTAACAATTCACAACCAATAAAAAAGCATCCGAATATTTTCCAATAGGCTTGTGGGTAGCTTCCACTTGCTGCTACGAGCATAGGTATGATTTGCACATGAGTTCTCTGCTCGGCTTGGCGCACAGCAAGCTGTATTTTTTGTAATTCTGTTTGGGATAAATGCTTTGGCTCCTTCATTTACAAATCAATTTTTGGCATTTCTTGCGCTTTTTTGGACGTCTCTGCATAATTTTTTGGTTCAAATCCATAAATGGAATACGGAAATCGCCGGCATAATTTATTGTATTGCCCCACATGCTCATTAAACTTGTACTTGGTATGCGAAATTCTATTTTCAGCGCCTTCGATTTGTGCTTGAAGTGTCAAAAATTGTTCCATACTTTTTAGCTCAGGTATTTGTTGCAGGGAGCTCATAAATTGATGGAGGTGATGCTGTACTTGCTGTTGTGCAGCTTCATAGGCTTTAAAAGAATCATCAGTATTAAGGTCAGTCTTGGCTTGAACAGCGTTGGCTTGGGCCTGCACGAGCGACTTAAGTAAATCACGTTCATAAGCGCTCCCTTTTTTAACAACCTCTACCAGTTGTGGAATCAAATCGGCTCTACGTTGGTAGGCATTTTCTACTTGTGCCCAGGCGGTATTTACATTTTCTTCTTGTTCTACAATAGCATTCCGTAGCAAATAATGCATGCTAATCACTACAAATAAAATGGCTGTGGCAATGATCGCGATGATAAATTTACGTGTCTTGCGCTGGCTTGTGCTGCTTCGTAAATTGAATTTTTTCTGTTGGCTAATCTTACTTTTTACTTGAATGGCCTGTTTATCAGAAGAATCATAATCAAGTGCCGCTTGAGCGATTTGTGTTGCTATACCTAAGTCATCATCTTGGTTTCGGTTCATATGAGCCGTAGCAAGGGCCGTGCGTGCTTGGTTCAAGTGAGGGTTTATACTCAGCGCTTGCTCTAAGCTAGAGATGGCGTCTGTCCAGTTTTCGAGTTGGTTAAACTGTAAACCCTGCTGCAAGTAATTCCGGGCTTGTGCTTGCATATTTTCCCACTGCTGCTCGGATACACCCATATCATGCGCAATTTTTTTGAGCTCATCAAGTGGTAAGAAATTTGGCTGCTGCCAGTCGGATTGCAGCTCAGTAATTTTTTGGAGATAGGTTTCGAGGTGGTCTGTTTGTTCCATTATTTATTTGATCATGTTACAGCGTAAAGGTATTAAAAAAAATGATTTTTTATTGACAAACAATTTCCATAAATATGAATTGTAGTGTTCTAATTACACTTAAATCCTATGTTTATATATATGATTAACACCATAATAAGTAGTGTCTTTTATACTATAATTCCGTTCGTTTTGAATGATCAAATAATCCTGATTAAGGCTAATCAAATAATAAGAATACCCCTTGCCAATGCCATTTTCAGGTACATAGTGGGTAATTTGTACCTTACTGCTGTCCTTAGTAATATGGTTTACTATTGGAAATGATGTTTTTCCAAATGGACTTTCTTTATGACTGCTTTGCCAACCATACAATAGTTTATCTTTACCAAAATCATGAAGCTTTGGGTACTGGGTTTGAATGGAGTGCCTATTTCCATTTTTAAATTCAAATACCGTTGGTAAATCACCTAGATCCACAATTATGAAGCACTCGTTGCCTTTATAGCTTTTAAAATATTCCCATTTCCCTTCTAAAATACTTAGTTCATTTAAATTTAACTGAGTGCTATTATTCCAACTACAGTGATCTGCAATAGGTATTATGACAGGACAATAAAAAAATATTATGTTTAATAAAAGCCTCATCATGGGTCTAACAAATTTCCTGCACGAACAGTTTTACTGCCTTCATAGTCAGATCGACTTATAGTTTCAATAGCTCCAGAATTATCAAATACTTCCATACCGTCAATTGCTTCATTTGCATCATAAGTATAGCGGATGAAAATTTGGGAGTGACCTCCACCTTGCGTAATATTATCTTGATCGGTTGAATGCCAAATTTGCAAGGCAGCACCCGGTTTTAAGTTACCACTCCAAACATCACTGTCTGTGACAAGCGCTGCTTCACCACCATGCGCAAGTGCTCCTCCGACACCATATCCAAAATTGGGGACTCCGGCTTGGGAAGAAGCAATTCTATAATCGGTCGAAGTAAATGTTCCATTTGTATTCTGCGTGTAATCTATGGGCGTTGTATCATATAAGTCTTCATACCCTTTATTAACTCTTGAGGCAGTAGTGGAGTAACAGTTTCCCCATGGGTCTGCATATTGTTGAGCGGCATTATATGTTGGCATTACACCAGATAATGCAAATGTAGCAGGCGTTTGATAGTCTGATGGCGCATCTGGTAAGTTTTGGATATAGTGGGCAACATAATTCCCTACAACACTTTCACCTCGTTGATAAGCTGCAAAATTCCCAATATCAGTGGTAATATCAGCGCCATTTGCAGTAGCCTGATCGTATTTTCTATTAAATTCATCAATGTACGCTTGTGTATACATTCCGTACACTACTTCACCATTGTTTAATGTCCATCTAAACCGATCAACATTGGACATTAACGACATCAAATTACCAATAGCGGATAATGGATTAAAATTCATCATCATTCCCAGCAAACTGCTTTCTGGATCGTTCGTATTGACCCTCATATTAGAGGTGCCAGCATGGGTTTCCATCGATGATGAGGATATATTTTCTTGTACAGACTGTGGTTCCACCGGATTACTCATGGTTTTAAAAATGTATATTGTTCCAATAATATAATGTAAGTCAGGCGCTTTTTGTTAAGGTAAAACCTAAAATTTAGCAAATTAGGCTAAATAATGAATAAATTTTGCTAAATACGTTAATTTTAAAACTATTATGAATACATTTAATGAAATGATACAAAAAAAAATCTACTAATTTAATTTATGGATTTTTAAGTTTTAATACATCAAATTATAAGATAGATTAATTTTTTTCCAATAAAAAATGAAGATGATATAATATTAAATTGGAACTAAAATGGTAAAATACATGATCTGGTATGTCCTTTTAAAATTTGTTTTACTCATGCGACAACAACTAAGGTATGTAGGACTGTGTTTAGTGATGGTGCTGGCTTCATGTAATTTGTTTAATAGTAAGAAAGAAGAAAAGGTAGATGAAAATACTTTTACTGCTTATAAGGAACAACTAAGTCCTGAAGAAAATATGGAGAAGGCTACAATAGATACGATTCCGGCTAAGCCAATAAAACCTGCTATTAAAATTAACAGGAATATACTAAATGGTGAGTGGGTAGATACGGAGCATTTTGATGATTTTGGATTATCTTGGTCACTTGATATTTACTATAAAGGTGAAAGAGGTAAGTGGTGGCTTGCAGCTGATACACTTCATATTTGTTATGAAGATCAGTTAGTAAGTGTCTTGATTGACTCACTGGATAAGGACAAAATGATTCTCACTGGGTTACCTGCATCTGGTCCAATTAAGCTACTCCATGCTCAGGATCCAAAGGATAAAATCACCTTATATAAAAATCACCCAATAAATTGGAGTGAAAGTAAGCTAATGAATATATTGCCCCTGAATGTGAAGGTGGGAATTGGGAAATTAACCAAGATACGTTATGCCATGATTCCCGTTGTGGTGATGAACGCCAAATTATTAATTTCATTACCAAACATAGGTTGAACATCAGTTATATTAGGCATGATGAAACTATTTTTCGATATACATTATACCGCCAGGAAATAATTGAATAAATAAAAAAAGCCATCCCAATATTTGAGATAGCTACTTTTAGAATCTTTTTAGCTTCTACTCCTGCGAATGAATACCCACTTTATTGCCTTCCGTATCCATGATAAACGCAATATGACCATGCTCGCCAATGCTCATTTTAGGAGCAAGTACTTTACCACCAGCTTGTTCTACACGTGCTAATACAGGATCCATAGCAGGATTAGCATTGAGGTAAACGGTGGCACCGTCCATACTTGGTTTGTGTTGTTCACTTTGGGCTACGGCTCCAGTAGCTTTACCCGATCCAGCTGCCCACGGGAAAAAGGCCATTTTTGCACCTTCCATTTCTTGTGATTCCATTCTAATATTAAAAATGGTTTCGTAGAATTTCTTGCTACGTTCGATATTACTCGCTGGTATTTCGAACCAGTTTAACGAATTTGTGGTATTGTCCATAATTAACTTTTATTTAATTGATTAAGATAATAAATTAAATTTGCAATGATACAAATGTAGGTTATTTTATGGTAAGATAAAGTGTGTAAATTTGCCATTCCTGGGGGTTGAATTTGCCATTTTCGATATTTATATTTGAGCAAAAACTTATGAAACACGTTAGTGTCATCGTACCAAATGGAGCGGCAGTGCTGAGCTCAATTGTAGGCCCATATAAATTGCTTCATGGAGTAAATCAATTCTTAATGCAATCGGGTAAGCGCAATCGCCCACTATTTAATGTAGATTTGGTAGGTGTAAATGAAGAAACGGCCCTTTACGAAGGTATTTTCACCATCAAACCAACTAAATCCATTCAACAAGTAACCCAAACTGACCTTATCATTATCACTTCCTTAAATGGCGATATACCATTCGAGCTTCAAAATAATGCGGCCTTTATACCTTGGATCAAACAACAACGTTTGCGGCATCAAACGGAATTAGCGAGCTTATGTACAGGGGCATTTTTACTAGCATCTACAGGGCTTCTGGATGGTAAGTCTTGCTCCACGCATTGGCATGCGGCTCCTGCTTTTCGGCAATTATTTCCACAGGTTCATTTACTTGAAAATAATATAATTACTGAAGATGATGGGATTTATTCGAGCGGGGGTGCTTTTTCCTTTTTAAATCTACTTTTACACCTGATTGAGAAATATGCCGGACGTGAGGCAGCTATTTGGTGCGCTAAAATGTACGAGGTAGAATTTGATCGAAGTGATCAAAATCAATTTGTGATTTTTAATGGGCAAAAGGACCATGCTGATGATACTATACGAAAGGCCCAACAATATATTGAAAAGCATGTACAGCGGAAAATCTCGATAGAGCAATTGGCAGAGTATACGGCCACTAGTACTCGAAATTTCATACGCCGCTTCAAAAAAGCTACTTCAAATACTCCGCTAGAATACATTCAACGGGTAAAAATTGAGGCTGCTAAAAAAAGCCTGGAATCCTCCACCAATAATGTAACAGATGTGATGTATGCCGTGGGTTATAGTGATAATAAGGCCTTTCGAACAATTTTCAAGAAATTTACAGGGATGTCTCCCATTGCATATCGGAACAAATACAATCGAGTTGTTGCCATGAGTTAATAACTTATTTTAAAAAATATTCTTTATAATAAGCTGAAAATTAAATAAGTAAGTTATTTTTTTAAAAAATATTAAAAATAGTCCATAGATTAGGGTAACAATTTATAGTGAAATGGTATGAATAATTAGAAGTAGTTATTTGCATCAAGCTTTTGAGGTTTCGGAAAGAAACAGGCTGCCGTGCTACTAAACGGCATCAAAGGAGAATAGGCAAAGGCCATTTTACCTCAATTCATTGTTGAGCAAGAAGAGGAAATTAAATCCAATTTGAATTATTATACCTCAAAAGTAGAAAAGTTGGAAGCAAAAACAAGCCTTAGTCTTACCGAAAAGGATCAATTAAAAAATTGGAAACAAAAGGTTTTTGAGAACCAGGAGAAGTTAGCTGATTTTAGGGAGAAGTTAGAAATAGAATACCCAAATTCTTTTCAATTAAAAGATAATTTACCTGAGTTTCTATGTTAAAAACCAAGAAAAGTATCAATCATGTTAAATTAAATAAATTTTGCAAAAATCATTGAATTAAATAATTAAAATGAACAAAATTAGTAAATTATATTCATTAATGTTTATCTACTACATTTTACTATTTTTATTTGTTCTGAGCTTAAATTGGGTTGCCACTTTGATTTACGATTATGGTGAATAGTATTATAAGTTTGATGGTAGTCTTTAAACTTAACCTTAAAGGTTAAGTTTGTTCCATCCGCAATTGGAACATTAAATTTTTTTCTTTTTAGCTGGTCTAATTTTATGGTGCATGATCCTAAAAATGCGCCTCCATATCGCTGATAGACTAATACACTAAAGGATTCCTTTGGATGCAGGTTTAAATAAATATAATTATCATAGTCATCCATTAGCACTTGATAATCGATATTATAGATTTTATTAGGTCGAAATTTACTTGGAAACCCACCTAACCATGATTTATTTACAACATCTCCTCGAATAAAGAATAGCTTGTAATCATCTATGGAAAATTTACGTTTAAATTGTACCGTGCTCAATCCATCATTATTCCTCGATGCGTGGGGTACCGCTGGTGGGTTTACATAGGGTATGGGCTTTGTATTGGGTGTCACAATTGTAAAGATTGGGTCTGGGTATATGCCATACAAATATTTGGGAAAAAGGATTGCAATTTCATTTTGTCCAGTACCGACTTCCATATTACCATCTGTTAACTTATTATTAAGCAGTGAAATAATAGGCATCTGTACATATGAACCTATACGCATTGGAATTAGGGTATCTGTTTTTGTTTCTAATTGGTATATCAATTTATTATACAGTACACCATTTATGATTGTATCTAATTGGTTGTTGAATTGTAAAGTAATAATATCAGGATAACTCCATAACTCTTCAAACTTAACCGGTATGAGTTTTTCAATTTTAACAGAAAATAATGTGTTGTTTAATAAATTGGAGCTTAATTTTTTACTAAACGATTTTTTCCTAATATCTACGGCAATAATCTCGTAAAACAATGTATCATCAAATACTATATCGTCATCAAATAGATATAGGTTAACCATTAATAAGCTATCTTCCTGTTTTTTTAGTAGTATGCTATGATCCAAAGGGAGAATGGAATATGAATCGGCATTAAAGTTTGCTTCAAATCTTTTGTTTTGGCCACTATCCTTCCATCTAAGTTTCCAATAGGGGTCAGGTGGGCTCCATAGTAATTTGGTATTAATTATTATAGTTTCATAATTATAATCTTGAGCAATGGTAGCCGAATCAATTTTAAATTCTAGTAAATTAGCATAACTTGGGTCAGTAGAATAATACTTTTTTTCAATTACTTGCTGGTTAGCATTATACATTTCAATAACAAAGGCGAGTGGCTCATAAAAGTTTCCTACCAATGTATCAATTTGATCTTTAGCTCTTTTGGGAAAGATAAATTTCTTTGATTCATAATTATGGAATTTTAGCCTTATATGGATGTGTGTCAAATTATCGTTTAAATTAGTAAAATGAAATTGCATACCAGTAACAACACCTAGTTCTGTGTTTAATGTTACTTTGTGTAGTTTGCCCTCTGATTTTGATGATATTGCAATGATAAAAAATAATAAATAATAAACTTTATTCATATAAATATTTTATAAAACTTGATTACAAAAACAAAATTATTAAATAAATTCTGCAAAAAACATTGAATTAATAAATATAATTAAATAAATTTAGCAACATACGTTCAAAATTAAATCAATTCTTCCAAAAATGTATTGACCTGTTGCTGGGTCACGTTCTCCATATTTTCACCTTCTAGGAATGCCTTGTACCAACCAGCTGTGAGCTCAATACTACGCTTTAAATCTAATTGAGGGTACCAGTCAAGTTTACTCGTTGTTTTGTGAATATCGAGTTGAAGTAAATTGGCCTCGTGGGGCTGAGGGGTATTATTGTAATGAATATCTAATGTCCCAAAATGTGCTTCAAAATAGGTAAGCAATGTTTTGACTGTGGCCGTATTCGATGACTCAGGCCCAAAATTCCAAGCGGATGAATATTGCAGGGGGTCTTCTACCAATTTTTGTGCTAATTGTAAATAGCCTAGCAATGGCTCTAGCACAAATTGCCAAGGCCTTACTGAATGCGGATTTCTTATTGACAATGGTTCTTGAGCTAATTTTGAACGGACTATATCTGGGATGATCCGATCTTGAGCAAAATCACCGCCTCCAATGACATTTCCGGCGCGAGCTGTGGCTAATGACTTCCCATGCTTATGGAAATTGTCTAGACTAAAAAAGGATCTACGATAGGAGCTGCACAGAATCTCACAACAAGCTTTACTGCTACTGTAGGGATCATATCCACCTAATTCGTCATGTTCCCTATAAGGGTAAGACCATTCTTTATTTTCATAGACTTTATCTGTTGTAATAACAATTAGTTGGGAGACATGGTCGATCTGCTTAAATGCCTCTAAAACATGCATGGTGCCCATAATATTGGTGGCGTAGGTATCAACGGGGGTTTCGTAAGACTTCCGTACCAATGATTGTGCAGCAAGATGAAAAATAAAATGAGGCTTAAAAGATAAAACTTCTTCTTTTAAGGTATGAAGATCATTAATATCATGTACAACAGATGTGCAATACTGCGCTGCGTTACTTATTTCAAACAAACTTTTATCCCCTTCAGGTGCTAAAGCATAGCCTTTTACCTCTGCTTCTAAGGCATGAAGTAAATGCACTAACCAACTTCCCTTGAAGCCCGTATGCCCCGTAATCAGGACTCTTTTCTTTCGAAACGTATTTTTTAGTGCTTTTAGCTCCATACTTTCCAGGGTGGGTTACTGCTCCAAAGAACTTCTAATTCATTTTTATCACGCAAGGTATCCATTGGTTTAAAAAAACCGTAGTGCCTAAAGGCCATGAGTTCATTTTTATTGGCAAGATCCTCCATGGGCTGCTTTTCCCACATGATTTCGTCTGCATTTTCCTTCAAATAATCAAATACGCCGTAGTTCAACACAAAATAACCTGCATTGATCCAAGCTCCTTCGTGTTTCGGTTTTTCGATGAATTGGGTTACATTACCGGTTTCATTTACATCCATTAATCCGAACCTACTCATGGGCTGCACCGAAGTAACGGTGGCTATTTTCTTATGTTGGTTATGAAAATCGACTAATTGGCCAAGATCCACATCAATTAACCCATCACCATAAGTTAGCATAAAGGGCTGATCCGTTCTAATATAAGGTTTAATGCGCTTTAACCTTCCAGAAGTGCTTGTATGCAGGCCTGTTTCTACGACAGTTATTTTAAAGGGCTCTGCATGGCGCTCATGGACCTCTACTTGGTTGGAATTTAGATCAATTGTAAGGTCGGCATGCCTGTAAAAATAATTTAAAAAATATTCTCTTATCACGTAGCTTTTATATCCCGCACAAATAATAAACTCTCGATGCCCATAATGAGCAAAGGTCTTCATGATATGCCATAAAATAGGGTAGGAGCCAATTTCAATCATTGGCTTGGGAATGAGATGCGATTCCTCCGAAATACGTGTTCCTAAACCACCAGCAAATAAAACAACCTGCATATTTTAATTATTTTCATTTTGACCATTAATAATTAATACTGGAAAATCAGCAAAGCATGACATTTTTTTGGTAACGCTTTGGTGAAATAATTTTTCCAATATATTTCTTTTTTGTTTGAGTAACACCAATAAATTGCCTTGACACTCATGCATGTATTCATCCAAGACGTTTGGAATCTTCTCATTCGATGCCTTATGAATTAATTGTAAAGACGGATAATCAATAAAACTTTTGAGTTCCTCAGTGTACTGTCTAAAACGTTCTTGTTCTTCTTCAGAATCCACCACACTGATATGAACTATTCGTATTAATGGGGATTGCTTCACGAAGAGTGTTAAGATTTGTTGCAAAGCCATTTTATCTTGTTCATGATAGTCTGATGCATAAACAATTTGTTTAAATTCATGATAAAAAGCCTGCAATGGTATACAAAGTAGTGGCACAGTTGACTTTTCTAGCACATAGTGGGTATTACTTCCGATGGTATTTTCTTCAAGATTATTAATGCCTTTATTGCCCATTACAATCAACTCAAAGTCACCATTTTGAATATGTTCAACGATCGTTTTACTGACCACACCTATTTCAATATGGTATTTACAATTTAGGTTTTCGCCAAACTCAAGTTTTAAGTTTTGAGTAACTTCTTTTAGTTTTTCCTCCGCAAGCTTGTTGGCATGTTCAAATTGTTGCAGGCTATCGTCTTTTTTAAGTATGCTTAAAAACTCCTTTTCAGTAAATACATAGAGCAATGATAACCTCATACCGAGTTGTAAGGCTAATTTAGCAGCAAATTCTAATGCATTCAATGAACTTGCAGAAAAATCAATGGGACATAATATATTTTTCATATGTGCAATGCATCAAAAAAAGAAAATTTCAAGGGGATTCGAAAGCATACGTACTATTTTTTTATAATCTAAAAAAAAATGCATATTTTTTTGAAATTTTACCTCTAAACCTTGTATAATTACTCTTAAATTTGATAAGAAAAAGTAAAAACTAGTAATGCCTTGATGGATAGAATTTATCTTTGAGAATCTCGGCAATTGTTGCATAAACTTAGCCTAAGCGTTTGAGGGGAAAAACAAAAAAATTTGAGGAAAATAAGCTCTTTGATCATGTTATTGAGCCTGGTAAAGAGCTATATGAGCGTCTTTCAGGATTTTGGGCAAAGAACTATTTTGCAAATCAGCAAGAAATTATTCTCGAATTAGCCTGTGGGAGAGGGGAATATACCATTGGTCTGGCGCGTTTATTTCCAAATAAGAATTTTATAGGGGTGGATGTAAAAGGTGATCGAATTTGGGCCGGAGCCAAAATTGCCCGTGAGGAATCCTTAGAAAATGTAGCCTTTTTAAGGGCTCAAATCGAGCATTTAGAGCGGTTTTTTGATCCTCAGGAGGTGGCGAGTTTATGGATTACATTTCCCGACCCAAGACCCAAGAAAAAAGAAGCAAAGAAGAGGTTGGTGCATCCCCGTTTTCTTGATATTTACAAAAAAATAGTACATCGTACTGGAAAAATCCACTTTAAAACTGATAATGCCGATCTTTTTAATTACGCCTTGGAGGTTATTGATAATCGAGCAGATATTAAGATTGAAAAAGTAACGCATGATCTTTATCAGTCAGATTTGGCTGCAGCGTGTTATAATATACAAACCAAGTTTGAGAAAAAGTATTTGGCAGACAATGTCCCCATATGTTATATGCAGTTTTCATTTACTTCGAGTTAATTACTAAGAATACCAACATAATATGACGGACCTTAAACATATCGCGATTGCAGGAAATATAGGATGTGGTAAAACCACTCTGACTAGGAAGCTGGCCAAACATTATGGTTGGCAGGCTCAATTTGAATCGGTTGAAGATAATCCTTATCTAGCTGATTTTTATGGAGATATGAGGAGGTGGTCCTTTCATCTTCAGGTTTACTTTCTAAATAGCCGCTTCAATCAAGTACAAGCAATTCGTGAAATGAAGCAAAGCATCATCCAGGATCGTACTATTTATGAGGACGCGTACATCTTTGCCAAAAACCTTCAAACCTCAGGGCTTATTGAGCAACGTGACTATGAGAATTACTTGCGTTTATTCGAATCCATGATGACATTCGTTAAGCCACCTGATTTATTAATTTACCTAAAAGCAGATATTGGAAAATTAGTAAATCAGATTGAGAAGCGAGGACGTGATTATGAAAATAAAATCCAAATTGACTACCTCAAAAACCTCAATGAGCACTATGAAGAGTGGATTGGAGGTTATAATATAGGGCCCTTACTTGTCGTTGATGTTACACAAATGGATTTTGAAAAAAGGGTGGAGGATTTTTCGAGTATCGTTCAGAAAATCGATTTTCAGTTAAATGGGTTGTTTTCGGATTTGTAACTTATTTCAATGAAATCTGCTAAATTTGTTTAATTTTTTAGATTAAATGATGTATTGTGAAAAAATTACATGAATTATGCTAATTTAATTCAATAAATACTGTATAAGTGTGTTTTAATTTTCTTCATCAGTATTTCGTAATAAATTTGCAAAAGACATTGAAGTACTCCATGATAGTTTATCAAATGTACTATTAAAATAAAAACTATTAGGGTAACATTTCCTTAAAAAATGTTATTAATAAATAGCTAATAATTTTAATTAAAAACATTTAAACTATGATACGAAAATTTTTTGTTTTTACAGCTTTAATAGTACTGGTTGCTCCTAGTATATGCTTTTTGGCATGTGGAGATTGTATTGGATGTGGGCCCAATTATGAACCCGAATATTATGCTACTGATTATAAGTGGTATACGAATTCTGTAAATGGATCTGTAACGTATGATCACTATAAAATCACTGCTGAGCCCATTATAGTGAAACAATCCGTAGCCATGAGTATAGGTTTGATTTCAAATGCATATGCTAGCTCCCCCCATTCAAGTAAAAAGGATGTTGTTGAAAAAATTGAAATAATAGCGCATCAAGACTATGATGCTACGCACTTAGCAGGTGATGACTTGAGTGAATTATTTTTGGTGAATGGAGAGGATATTGGTGAATCAATTATAATAGATTATCGGGTTGATCGTTTAGTACTTACACCAAAATCGCCACCTGCTCAGGACAATATGTTTAATTTTACGGTAAAGTTATATATTGATGGTAAGCAAGTAGACTATTCAGAATTTACAACACCTATGGTTGAAATAAAAAAGTAAAAGGTAGTGTTAAGACTTATCATAGGGTAATACATCGAACTGTTATAAATAGTAGGCATATAACTGATGTAAGGAATATTGAAAAATGGTAATTCATGAAAAAAAAGGAATGGCTATTTTGTGTAAAATTCCTGATAAAATGCATCAACCCAAAGTAAGTATTTGTATTCCAGTTTTTAATGGAGAGCAGTATATTGAAGCCTGTATTCGTTCTTGTATGGAGCAAGACTATGAGCCAATCAGCATAATTTGTATAGATAATCAGTCAACAGACCAAACCTGGGAAATCGTAAAGGGCTTGGCAGCTGCGGATAAACGCATCAAATGCTTCCAAAATGTATCCAATATTGGTATGTTTAATAATGTAAAAAAAGTATTGGAATATGCTGATAGTGAATTTGTTACTATTTTGAGTGCGGATGATTATTTGTACCCGAAGGCCATTTCAACACAGGTAAATCAGTTACTGCAATATCCCAGTGCGGCATTTGCTTTTTCAAATATTGATCAAATCGGTCACAAGTTTAATTGCAATACAAATTATAGCTACCCTAATTATTTCGAAAAGGGAAGTTATGTGCAGCTAAGTTTTAAGATGGCTAAAAATTTAAATTTTTTAACAGCTACCTTATTTCGTCGAGATCAAGTTGATATTTCGACTATTCCTAATCTAATATTTTTTGACTGGTACATTTGGTTGACACTCGGGCTACAACATGAGGTGGTATTTACAGAAGAAACACTCGGCACGCATAGGTATCATGATGCTAATCAAACAGAGGAACTTTGCTCTACTTATCTCAATCACTATTTATCCCTTAAAAAGGTTTTAGATGCTTGTTGGGAAAGCCATAAAAGTTACTTTCAAGGATCATTACTTACCCAGTGGAAAAACGCTCAATTGAGGCTGCAGAATAATTTTCTAAAGCAGGTGGTTTATTTCCAATCACCAGATTATAAGTCTTTTAGGGAATATGTCAGTTTATTTACAACTAAATCGGGATTGAAGCCAACGGCATATTATGCGATGCTCATTCACCTTTATTTTATGTATGAACGCTGTAAACGTTGGGTAATTAACCTCTGAAAGTATTAATTTTTGTGTAAGAGGTATTATTTGATAATAGCAAGTACGAAATTTTTTAAATAAAATAGGATAAATTACCTGAGTTTGATTCCAAAAAAGAGTTAATTGGATAAAGTTGTTGTTATTTCGGTATTTGATGGCTGGTTTTTTGCGCAAGTAAGAATAGGCAATGAATCCAGCAATAAGGTTTGAAAGGAAATTGGTAAAAGAACGGTGTCTAGAATGCTCAATTTGACAGATATTTTTTAATTTATTATTGACCGTTTCAATAAGTGCTCTTTTACGCAGCATAATCTTGTCGCTCATAGACATAAGTACATTTTTCATATTATTACGAATGTGTGTAATGAGGTGAATACCATCGACAAAGAGTAGTTCGGTGAGTTTACCCTTTATCACCATAGAGTTTACCTTTAATGCGTTTAAGGAAATTTTCATTTTTTAGTGCAATTTAATCACTACTGTTTCCTTGTGTTATCAAAAAGTTGAGTAATTCAACTTTATCATTAATGACCAGGTGTAGCTTAAAGCCAAAGAAGTATCACATGGAAGTTTTTCTCAAAACTATTTGTAAAGGGGATTTATAGTAAGCTTCACAATCAAACATAAGATAAATTAAATCTAGTTCCCA
>JAUIFR010000277.1 GCA_030430325.1 Bacteroidia bacterium
GTGCGATCGACGCACAGGATAATATGGTGGAATCAGCCGTGCTAAATGTGGATGCCATATATAATTTTATGATTGCTGATATATTAGGACCAACCTCTGCACAGAAAGGGGAAACATACCAATTTAGTGCCAACCTTTACGGTGGGCAGCCACCCTATACTTATTTTTGGCATTATGCATTTAATTTTGGACAAAAGGAAGGATTAGAAACGTCTGAAGATGGCCAATTTGAGATCAATATGGGTGATTATTCTAATCTTACCATTAACCTAACTATAGCTGACGGCGCTCAAAATTGGGTTAAGATGGAGAAAGTGGTAGAGATTGAAGACATAGAAATGAACGGTGAAGATCTACCCATTAAACTTGCATCAGAAGATGACGTAATATTGGTCTACCCCAATCCAAGTAGCACTGAATTATTTGTTCAACATAATAATGAGATTAAGTCACAAGTTGAACTTTACACGCAATACGGTGAAAAAATTACTGTAACACCATCCATCTTGGACCTAGACCAAAGTACACGCTATCAGTTCAATACAACTACATTGTCAAGGGGTATATACTACCTAAAAGTATGGGTTTTGCAAGATGATCAGTGGAGGGAAATACGGAAGAAGGTACTGATTAGATAAATGGTGAGCTTTAACCAGTAAATTACTATGTATTAAAAAAGTACAACGAAATCTGGTAGAGGAGTACGATGTATTCTTAAAAAAATACAAATAGCAATTAACAACATTTTGGTGCTCTTATACCTTTAGGTAAAACTTTACCTCCTCGCCCTTATAACCACTCCAACCACAAGCGCCATAACCAAAAATGCCAGTGCCCACCAATACCATTGCACAGGCTTGCGCTTAATAGGTTGCATATCTCCATTTGCGATGAACTGCCCCCAATAATAGGGATGTGTTTTGAGGTGGCGGCTATTGTCTAAATAGGTTAATTTGGCGTTTCGTAGGGCCTCAGATTTACGCTGCCCTAGGTATAAATTATGATAAAAATGCTTCATGATTTCGGCTGAAGAGTGATCATCGGCATTCCAAAGGCTCATCACAACACTTGGACAACCCGCGTAAATAAACCCCCGGGCCAAATTCATGATGCCCTCACTGCCACTTACATTGCCAAAGCCCGTATTGCATGCACTGAGCACAGCCAGCTTGGCCTTCAGCTTCAAATTATAGAGCTCAAAAGCATGGAGCATGGCATCCTCCGTACTATCGGAGTCGCTGAAGTATATTTTGGCATACATCGGCCGCTTATCTTGAGCAAAAGCATGGCTGGCAATATGAATAATATCAGCCTGAGGAGCCAAATCCTTAAATTGCCCTTCATCCGCCTGCTGATCATTTAGAAACGTACCATCAAAATAGGCCCCGATGTATTCGAGCTCTTTTTTGGTCCAGGCAAGGGGCTCCAGGCTTTCACGGCTAACTTCACGCTCCAAAGCTAGATTCTGACTCTGTGCAGGAATAGATCCATTCTCAAAACTGGGCGCCATGGCCAGCAACGTATTTGCTGACAGGCTCTTGGGCTTCAGACTTTGCCACCAGAGCGTAGCCGAATTGGCATAGCTGATGGCATAATGCCGAATCAAATAGTCTAGTTTTTTATAATTATGATAATCTGCCTGGGCCGGCTTTGAGCAAAGCAGTACCTCAAAGGGCACCAAACCCATTTGGCCATAAGGCACAATGATGAGCTCCTCCCCCTCCTCCAAGTAGTCCTCCACTGGCTGCAGCCACTGCAAATACAGTTCATGAGCACTATTTACAAAAGCACTCCGGCTGGTATCCCGCATGAAGACATCTCCCCCATCGGCCAGGCTTTTTCGGAGCATTGGCACGAGGTTTGCCTCGTGGGCCTGTATTTTTAAGGCGCTCACATGAAATGAATCTGGCCCAACAACAAATACGGTCAACGTGCTATCCCCTTCATAATAAGAGATCATCTTTTGCCCAGGAAGAAGAGATTTTTGTATTTGAGCCACTTCTACATTCGGCAATTTATATTTGAGTTTATAGTAAGCCGGGTAATTTCGTTCGACTTCCTCTAAAAATTCCTCTAATTGCTCCTTAAGCTCAAACTCTTTGCCTTTTAGTTGCTTATAAAGCTCCAGCTCCGAGTCGGTTTTTTGTTTTTTTTGATCGAGCTGCTCAATTTGAGAGACATAATAATTTAGTTCGCCGAGCAAATCAGCCTCTTCATCCAGCAAATGCTGAGGCAGCACGCTTACCTTGGCCTGTGTTTTTTGCTGTGAAGCGAGCAGCACCGCCGCCTTGCTTTTTTCGGCAATGGTAAAGGCTTTGTGTAGGTAGCTAGCATCCTGAGTTATTTGATTTATTTTCAGGGAAGTAGATATGGCATCTTGATAGGAATTATCGGTAATTTGGGCCAATTCCATCTGAGAACCCTGAAACTGAAAGCCTATCCTTATGCTATCCCCTAATTGTATGACCTGCTCAAAGGTTTGAAGTGCGGATGCCAAATCATCCAAGCTTTGGCTTTGCTGATAATTATTTAAATAGATATTTCCCTTAATATTAAGCGCATTCAGCAGCATACCAGGTAAGCGAATATTTTTTACGTAAATAGCCTGGTCAGCCATATCTGTACAAGCATGTTGTATGGCCTTTTGCACATGATATTGAGCTAATTCGGTGCTATCCTGCATATAATGCTCTGCAGTTAGCCGATGCGCTCTAGAGCTAGCATAATGAAATTCCCCCTCATTTTGCTCAATAATGCTTAATATTTTTTTTAAGTATGCTATGCTTTTATTTGAACCTTTATTCAATCTTGCCAAATTTGTATAGCTAACAGTTAATTCAGGATGATTGCGCCCAAACATTTTTTGACGCACTTGTAATGCATAGTTATAATAATGGTAGGCAGAGTCATCATCATGCAGCTGCTCCAATACATTCCCCAAAAGATCTATTGCATATAATGCAAAAATATATTGCTTATCCTCATCGTTTTGTAGTTCATTATAGAGTGAAAGAGCCTGTTTGAGCGCCTGTTTAGCCTGATCATACGCTTGCAATTCATAATATACTTTACCTGCCAATCGATAAGTATTTGCCTTGGCGTATAAACTTTTAACCTTATGGTTTAATAGCAAATTGATGTATTGCAACGCTTTATCAAAATCATGCTTTTGCCGATAAATCATAACAAGCAATTCATAACAATATCCGATCTCTAAATTTGATTGAATACTTTTGAATTGACCTAAAGCTTGATTTGCGTATTTAATACTCTTACTTTGATTTCCCTTATTGAAATAATGCTTTGCTAGTAAATATGTATTAAATGCAGGTTTAACAGTAAGCTTAGTTGTGTAATTAGCCAAAATAGCGGCAGCTAACTTATTATAATAAATGGCCGAATCAAAATTCTTGGAAATATAGGCATGATAAGCCTCTAGGGTAAAATAAATTTCATATTGGATCTTGGGGTTTAATGTATCAGGCACCTCTTTCTGTATAAGTTTTTTCTTATACGTATCAGCATTAGCCATATCTCTAAACAATGCATAGTACATACACCACCTAGCTTGAAGAAATAAGTGAAACGGGCTTGGGATTTTTTTGATTTGCAGAAGATGTTGAGCTTTTTGATAGTATTGTTCTGCAGTACTTCTTTCATAAATATAATAGTAATAGGTACCTAATTGGCAATAAAGCAAAACCAGCCCAGACCAATTTTCTTGCTTTATAAAGTACCTTTCCCATGTAAGTAGCTGATCAATGGCCTCTTGATACTTTTCTTCAACAATCAAGTGCTCGTATTGGTTCACCAACTGAAAGTCATCCACATAGGCATACCCAATACAAGCCATAAGTAAAAACCAAAGGCAAAGAACTCGTGCGCTCATAAAAAAAATTGCAGCATAATCTAAATGCTGCAATTTAATTTTTTGAAAGAATATTTATAGCGTAAAGATGCAATTATTTAATGTATAAATTATTGGGCCATTAACAATCGGATCCGGCAATACAATAATGGGATCTGTAATTGTACAATTTCCACTTCCTATACCACCACCAGTATTAGGTGTATCATCCGAAGTAAACGTACCCCCCTTAATATTTTTTCCTTGAGATGTTTTAAAGCTTTTAACGG
>JAUIFR010000278.1 GCA_030430325.1 Bacteroidia bacterium
ACCGACATATGCTTCAATACATGTATCTCTTCAATATCTTCACACATATTTCGATTAGCACAGAAAACATTCTTTACCTTCTCTATGACTTCTTGCTTGTCCTTATTCAGGCGAACACCCTTATCAATATCTAACAGAATTCGATAAAGTCCATTTAAGGAGTTTATTTCAGAGCGGACCGGATCAAACCATACATTTTTAACTTCAAATACATTGTCAATAATTAACTTTCTAAAGTCAGTAAGTGTTATGGCATTACAAGGCAGTATTTGATGTGGTAACAAGAATGCTTGGTCATCATCCTTTGCATTAAATAAATGGTCCTGAATTTTAAAATCCGTACGGTATGCCAAATCAGTAATGGCATAACAAACCTGTTCTAAAATGGTAACACCAGGGTCATGTTCATTAAAATCAGTCCAAAACCCACCGGCTAACTCCTGAATAAAGTGTATACCTTGTGACCTTAAAAACTTATAATCTAAGGCCTTATTATCTTTGCTTTTATCTTCAATAAATAAAGGTTCTTCCATTTTTAATTTTTGTTACATTTAGAACACCGAATTCCTTACTGATAATTATCCCACATTAGTTGCTAGCCCTTATATTTGATTTTCCCATTCGAAAGAATATTTGAACCATTCATATTTGACTCTTTCAGCTGTATATTTGCCTGTTCATTAAGTTTACCAATTACCTCATAAACGTCAGAAAATGGTAGTCCACCTAATGCCTTAAATATGAGGTTAGCTTCTTCAATTGTCATCTTAAATGTCACTTCCTTTCTACTCATATTATTTTACTTTATGTTCAAAGCTATTATCCATAAATGGGTCAAACCAAAGGCTTGAAATATAATAACGAATATAATATTCACCCTCGTAACTACATCTTGTTCTCATTTCTAAGCTGTAATTATAGGTGCTTCCAGTCCATTTGAGTTGAATTTTATTACATCTCACACCATAATGAGCCTGATGAATATTTATTTTATTTTTAGATTTTCCAAAAGTACTCATGGCATATGCGTGTAGCAGACCATACTTTCCTGTTTTTTTCTTACCAATACCAGCTACGACTTCCAATATGTGACATCCATTTAATTCAGAAAGTACCGGGTGCCATTTTCCATCTCCTAAAATTTTGCCGGTATGAAATGTTCCTATCCTACCTGTCATGCCTACAGCACCATTCACATCAAGCTCAAAACGAGGATCATCATTATTAATACCGACTTTTCCATCGTTTTTAAGTGTGACTATGCTATCACCCACATGATTATTTATCCTGAGGTTAGCATTGCCACTGTCAATATCAAAACTCCAGGCTGGATTCTTATCTTCAATACTCTTATAAAAACTCATCAACTTTTGTGATGATCCTATTGGTGACAGCATAAGTCCATCTTCAATAGTCTTGGACATACCATCATCCACTTTATTGACCATGGAGTCAATTAGATCATTAAAATGACCCTCCGAAGGTAATTTTCCCTTCCTAAAAAAACCCTTTAAAGTATCTCTATTCTGTAATGACATAAACTAATATTTTATTCTACTATAAAGTCATGACCAAGTTCTAGGTAATCTATACCTGCTTGATCTGGTTTACGTTCGTCTTTTGTTACTAATACTGAAATATGATGCTCTGGCGCCGGAACCATCACAGACCATGGTTTGGTAGCCTGTAAAAAATCATTTTGATCTCCTACTCTTGCCGTGTCAATCAAGACATATTTACCTGTAAAGTTTCTTGCAGCCTGAACCATCGAAAATTTCGTAATAAAATCAACATAAGGCAACGTACGCATAAAACTTAATATGTCTGGTATATTTACCCTACCCCCGAGTTCAATCGTACTTGAAGTTAAATTACCTCTTAAATAATTATTTATTGATTCATTTAGTTTTTGAAGGTAAAAACCATAATTATATCCATCTGCAAATTTTACAGCACAAATAATACGAATTCGCTCGTAATTTGGATTTCTTACCTCAAGTTTTACAAATGGTGAAGCCTGTGCTTGCAAATATGATTTAATCTCATACAATTGTTCACTACTGGCCATGGGCTCAAATTGATTAATCACACTTTTATTGAATGGTGTAACTACTACTAGAACACTACCTGGTGCATCCAAATTTTTACTGGTCATATTTGGAAGACAAGTTACTTGAGCAATCTCTGGGAACTTATCTAAAACTAACCTTTCAAAATCCCAAGGCATAATCGCTCGTTTTTTATGCTTTAACCGCTCAGCAATGCGCGTATAAAACTCTTTAGGGCGTTCCTCAGGCAATCCCTTAAATGATTCTAACGGCTGCTCAATATTTTGAATACCATCTATACTTTTAAGCGATCTTTTAATGGTAAAAGCAGGTAATGGCTCATCAAGATGATCCCCAAGCACATTATTACTTGCATCTAGAGTTGCTGTAAGTACCTGTGTATGAGCACTTAATGTTTTTGAAGCAACTTCTATATTTTTTATAACCGATGCTCTAATCCAAAATAGATTAGGGTCAAGTATTGTATTATTCTTTTTGATATCAACTGGAAGTTCAATTACTATAACTCCTGTTTTAAGGAATCCCTTCGTATCATCTCTTAATATTTTCGAAGCTGACAATAATTTCCATTGATCATCAACCATATAGCTCCATTCGATTTGGGGAGGATCGTCCTCCGAAGTACTTGTAAATTCATCTTGCATTTCGAATAGTACCGTAATATTTTGAGGAGGTGTAAGGTTTGCAAATCCCATCATCAAGCAACCCTGAAAGGGGTAAATAGGCAAAATATTAGTGTATTGTCTTGAATTGTCCGGAAAGACGAGATGCTCGCCAAACGGATGTACGTGAAAAAACTGCCCCCGTGATTCAGCATCTCCTTTTTCTGCACGATCACTAAAAGAGATTGCCGAAGAAGATGCGTAATCTAATGAAATTGCTTTAATCTTGGGCGTATATGGCGTATTAGGTAATTCTTTTTTCTCTTTCCCCTTTAAAATACCTGTTTTGGCATTATTTATGGTGATGTCAGATAAAATTGAAGGGTATACATGATGCCCAAATGCATGCTCATGCCCATCTAATTCTAATTTGATAAACCCACGCCTAGAAATGTTGCTATACGTTAGATGCTCGTCAACATGTTCGTATTGAGGTGGAAGTTTAATTTTAGCAATGTCTATGCTTTCAATGCACGTTTGCTCTAATAATGTTCCTTGTGGGGTAGGCATATCTTCTATACCCTTATCTGCTGTTCTAAATAGCTTTACTCTCTGATGCTCATCTTGGTCTAACGGCTTCCAGCGTCCTTTATCAAGAATAGATAGCTTAGCTTCAAATGAAGTATTATCTTGATTTAATTTATATTGCTGATAATGTCCAAAAAAGCCACTCTTATGTCTTGGTAAATCAAACCATTCAATATTTATCCTAAGATCATCCAAAGATTTTTGAAAAACTTCATTATTACCAATTAATAAATATGCTCCATTATTCGGAATAGGGCCAAATGGAATAAATGGGCTATCTGCGCTAAGCTGACCAATATTATTATGCAATACTAATTCCTTTACACCAGATACCCTTGTATTAATGATAATTTGATCTAAAATAAGCTGATGCAACAAAGAATATGGATATATATAAGAGTCGCTATTAAGTAATATTTTAATAATCGGGTACTTAGTAGCATATTTCCCATCATGAAGTGTATTATCATACCCAACAATTGCTGGATCAGTGCTATCTAAATCAAATTTAATTTTAAGTAGCTTTCTTTTACCACTATAAGAAACCACATAATTAGAAATGTTATACCAACCCTCTTCACCTGTAATGTAAATTTTAAACGCCTCTAAAAAAGTTTTAATAAATACTTCACGCCTAGGGTTATTGGTCACAAAACTCAGGTCATCCAAATACTTATCAAGATGTGCAAATGAGTTTTTTGTAAATTTAACATCTAAACTGATTTCACGAAGTCCCTCTTTTAAATACAGACTTGGAGAAGCGATAGCATAGCCTACATTTCCATCAACCATTGTTTTTTCATGCAATCCCTTACCTGTTTGGTCTTCACCAAAAGTAGCATAACTAGTTATGGGGAGGTTACTTTCGCGAT
>JAUIFR010000029.1 GCA_030430325.1 Bacteroidia bacterium
AGGCATCTTTTTGTTCTGTACAGTTGTTTCGCCTTTTGATGATGAGTTACTCATCATCTGCATCATTTGGCATTCATGAGATCCATCACCATTGCTTGCCATCATTTGCATAGTTTTACCGTCTTGGTCTCCAGTAGAAATGCGCATCTTGGATTGAATAGGTTTATTCAAATCATTTGAAAGGGGAACTTGCTGTTTTTTATCAGACTCTAGAAAAGTACTCATACATTAAGGTTAGATTAAAGGCTAAAACATCTCATTGCTTAGCTGTATAATATAAAATTAACTAGGAAAATTTAAGAAAACAAATTCTCCTAAGACATTTTGCAATTGTTATCTCTATATAATTCAATAAAAATTACCCTTCAGATACAGGTCTGCTTGGAGATTCTAAGATTATGTGAAGTCAACCATAACTAAGCTTTATCATACTGAGAAACACACGATAATGATCAAATTTTGCAAAATTCATTGAAATTAACCTAACAAACCCGGTCTGCGCTCTTTAGTTCTTTGTACAGATTGCTCCTGACGCCACTGGTCGATTTTTTTTTCATGACCCGAAAGTAATACCTCTGGTACTGGCCAATCGTTGTAATTGGCTGGTCTTGTATAAACTGGTGGAGCGATGAGATCATCCTGAAAAGAGTCCGTCAAGGCTGATGTTTCATCAGATAGCACACCTGGGATTAGCCTGCCAATGGCATCTACCATCACTGCTGCCCCAAGTTCACCTCCTGAAAGCACATAATCACCAATGCTAATCTCACGTGTAATTAAATTTTCCCGAACTCGTTCATCCACACCTTTATAATGTCCGCATAAAATACAAAGGTTCTGTTTAAGTGAAAGCTCATTGGCTACTTTTTGAGTAAATGGCTCTCCGTCGGGTGACATATAAATTACCTCATCGTAGGTTTGTTCTTCTTGTAGTTTTGAAAGGCAATTATCTATTGGCTCCACCATTATCACCATGCCGGCACCACCACCGTAAGCATAATCATCAATTTGCTGGTGTTTTCCTACGCCAAATTCGCGTAAATCATGCACATTTACTTCTAACAGCCCTTTTTCTCTAGCACGATGAATGATCGAATAATTAAAGGGACCATCTAGTAAATGCGGTAGGCAGGTAATGATATCAAACCTCAGCATACGCTATTTCTTCTTTTTGAGATCGCCTTTTTTTACAGATTTTATAAATTCAGCCCAAGCGAACGGGTTTAGCAAAGGGTTTGGCATAAAGCTATTCTGGTAATGGGTGCTATAAAACTGCTGATCCATAAAGTATCTATGATTCATGTTAGCACTCATCGTGGAATTTTCAAGGATCTCTTGCATAACCTCATCACCCAAATTCTTTCTCAAGATATCATACTGCTCCTGATCTGGTAGCTGAAAGGCCAAAATGGCCTTCTTAAAAGCTTCTTCTGAAGGGTATGGCAAAATATCTATCGGTGGCAAGTAGGTAGTATCCAGCTTCATTTGAATGACAAGTGTCAAATCTTCAGCCTGATCTTCGTCTACCTTAAAGTATTTTTTTTCATAACCTACACAGCTAAACAATACGCTATCCCCCACAAGTAGCGGAATCGAAAAATAACCATACATATTTGTTGTGCTACCTCGGCCTGTTTTAGGTACATATACGTGTACACCGGGTATTCCTGAGGTGCTATCTTCAGCCAGTACCAGTCCCGAAAACTGAATGACTTCCCGATCTTGGGCCATACCAATTTGGCCTAACCCCCAGAGAGCAAGTACAAATATTAGGCCAACCTTCGAACACTTTTTCATGATCAATTAGTTATTAAATTTAACTTCCTTATATAATTAACGAAATTTTATAGAGAAAGTTTAATTTTGCATTTTACGAAGTTAAGAATTAATACGATTAAATTATGCTTTGGTGGAATATAATTGCCAAAGTGTTGATAATATTATGGATTGGAAGCAACTATTATCGAATAAGCGTAAAGGTGAATATGCGTCCTCTGAGCTACCCGCTATCAGGAACCCTTTTGAGCAAGACTATGATCGGATCATATTTTCACATCCCTTTAGAAGCCTTCAGGACAAAACTCAGGTTTTTCCGCTTCCTGAGCAAGATTTTGTTCACACACGCCTGACGCATAGTTTGGAGGTATCAAGCGTGGCGCGTTCATTGGGTAAAAAGGTAAGCCAGGTACTTAGTACGCGCTATAAAGAAACACATAGCATGGACGCTATACCTGCTATAGTAGCTGCCGCAGCACTCGCGCATGATATTGGCAACCCTCCATTTGGACATGCTGGTGAAGAGGCTATTCGTGTATATTTCAGGCAACCACAAGTGGTAGAGTTGCTTAATAAATATTTAACCCCTCACGAACTCACTGATTTACAGGGTTATGAAGGCAATGCTCAAGGCTTTCGTTTACTTAACAAAACGAATTTCCAAGGTTTGAGGCTAACGCAAGCTACACTAGCAGCATTTACAAAATACCCGTGTGAATCCGTTTCTACTAATCAAGGTGGTTTAACAAAAAGCCGGTCCAAATTTGGTTTTTTTCAATGCAATAAAGAGTTATTTGGCAATTTGGCGCAAGATTTGGGCTTATTAACTGTTGAAGGTACTAGTTTAGCATGGAGTAGGCACCCGTTGGCCTTTATTGTAGAGGCTGCCGATGATATATGTTATCATGTAATTGACCTAGAAGATGGTTGCAGATTAGGTTTGGTGTCCTATGACCAAACTAGAGATTTGCTTGCTCAAATTGTAGGGGAGCGGTACAAGCCTGAAAAGCTGAATGCCATTCCGTCCAAAGATGAGCGAATAGGAATGCTCCGAGCGTTGGCCATTGGGCAGCTCATACATGAATGCCAGCATGTGTTTTTGGAGCATGAAAAGGAAATTTTAGCTGGCACATTTGATTCAGCACTTACAGATGTCGTTCCGTCTGCTGCTGCACTTCAAACGATCAAATCTATTTCAGTAAAGCAAATTTATCGGTGCCGGGCTGTCACAGAGAGGGAAATTGTTGGTTTTGAGGTGCTTGGCGGACTTCTTGAATCATTTATTCGTGCAACAATCAACCAACATCATGGAGCGGCTAACAAAAGGGATGAACGAATTATTCGACTTATTCCACCAATATATGTTAGTAATGAGCCAAATTTATATGAGATTATATTAAATTGCCTGGATTATATTGTTGGTATGACAGACTCATCGGCTGTTTCAGTTTTTAAGAAAATTAAAGGAATCGATTTGCCAGGTGTATGATTAAGCAAGGAGTGCTATATGGAGTAGGTATAGGAGTTTTTCTAATTTTAGCAAATGCATTGATTGTTCTAATTGGGATGAATGCATTGGTGCTGGCAAGTAAATTTGATATTGCTTATTTGATCATTCCCCTGTTTATTGTATTATGCTTGTTTGACTTTAAAAAAAACAAGAATGCTGGCAAACTGCATTTTTGGCAGGGGTTATTATTGGGCGGGATAGTTATGGTAATTGGGCTTCTTATATATTTTATATACCAATGGGTGTATTTAGGCTATAATCCATATGTTTTAAAGGAATTCATTGAAGTGGTAGTCGAAAAACTCACAAACCAAGCAGCAGTATTGCAGGAGCAAGTTGGAGTTGAAGCTTACGAAAGCAGGCTATTACAAATCAAAAACACTACGGCACTTGAATATGCCGGGTCGCAATTTTTCAAATTATCCTTAATTGGCTCAATTATTGTGCTGATTAGTTCAGTTTTTTTAAGAAGATCATGATATGAGTAATGAGCACTAGGCAAGTAGGTACAAAATATGGATTTATGATAGGGTTGGCTTATATAGCCTATCATTTAATATTACAGATTACAAGTCTATTTCAATATCCGGTATGGGGATATTTGGGCTATATTATATTGGCAGTTGGTATCTATCTGGCTCTAATTTCCTGGAAAAAACAAAACTCAATGATGACCTTAAAGCAAGGCTTTTTGATTGGTTTTTGGTTGATTGCAGTGAGTTGCCTGATTACTACAGTATTGATCTACCTTTATATGGCTGCCATAGATCCGGCCATGGTCGAATTGGCCTATGAAAAGGAGCTCGATAAATTAATAGCAAAAGGGGCTTCTCTTGAAGGTGCCAAAAAGACTTTAGCTAAAGTAAAGTTTTTATTTACTCCACTGTATATCAGTCTGTTGTCATTTTTAGGAAATATATTAATTGGCCTATTTTTAGGCTTAGTATTAAGTTTGATCATGCAGAAAAAACCTACGAATTAGTTAGATTAAATGAGAGAAAATTTAAATATATCAATAATAGTACCAGCTTATAATGAGGAAGAATCACTTCCGGAGTTATGTGATTGGATTCATCGTGTCATGGATGAACAAAAGCTGACTTATGAAGTCATTATTATAGACGATGGCAGTACGGACGACTCTTGGCGGGTCATCAATCAGATAAGTGGAAGTAATTCAAACATTAAAAGTTTAAAATTTAGTAGAAATTATGGCAAATCTGCGGCATTAAACGCGGGTTTTAAAGCTTGTGAGGGTCAGGTCGTAATCACGATGGATGCCGATTTACAAGATAGCCCAGATGAGCTTCCCGAGCTATATCGATTGATTCAAGAAGAAGGGTATGATTTAGTAAGTGGGTGGAAAAAGAAACGTTATGACCCTATTACAAAAACATTACCGTCCAAGTTATTTAATGGTGTAACACGTATAATATCAGGCATTAAACTGCATGATTTTAATTGTGGGCTCAAGGCATATCATAGTAATGTAATTAAAAATATTGATGTGTATGGTGAGATGCATCGCTATATTCCGGTCATTGCCAAGCGAAATGGCTTCGGAAAAATCACCGAGAAAGTCGTGGAGCACCGTGCCCGGAAATATGGGTATACAAAATTCGGTTTAGAGCGCTTCATTTTTGGTTTTTTAGATTTACTTTCCATCACTTTTGTATCAAAGTTTAGAAAAAGACCTATGCATTTCTTTGGGAGTATCGGCACACTCTCTTTTTTAATGGGTTTTTTTATCACCTTGTGGCTCATCGGTGAAAAACTCTATAAAATTTACAAGCAGATACCTGTGCGTGATGTGGTGGATCAACCTTTATTTTTTCTAGCATTAGTTGCTTTGATTTGTGGCGTGCAATTATTCCTTACCGGATTTTTGGCAGAATTAATTACTACACAAAGTAATACAAACGAATACCAAATTTCTAAATATGTAAGAATGAATGATTTACGAATCATATTTATGGGTACACCAGAGTTTGCGGTACCTTCCTTACAGGCTCTTATTGAGAACAAATTTAATGTAGTCGCCATTATTACAGCACCGGATAAACCAAAGGGAAGAGGTAAAAAGCTAGGCATAAGCCCTATTAAAGAGTATGCCCAGCAGTTTGAAATACCTATTTTGCAGCCAAAAAACTTGAAATCACCAGCGTTTTTAGAAGAATTAGCATCATATAAAGCTAATCTTCAGGTAGTGGTAGCTTTTAGGATGTTGCCCGAAGTTGTTTGGCAAATGCCCGAGCTTGGCACTTTTAATTTACATGCCTCCTTGCTTCCCAATTACCGTGGTGCTGCTCCTATAAACTGGGCCATTATGAATGGTGATTCAGAAACAGGCGTGACCACCTTTTTCCTACAGCATCAAATTGATACGGGTAACATCATTTTCCAGGAATCAGAACAAATTTCCCCATCAGATAATGCCGGAAGTCTATACGAAAGACTTATGCATAAAGGAGCACAACTCGTTTTAAAAACCACACAAGCAATAGCAGCAGGTAATGTTAGTCAAAAACCACAAGTGGTTGCTGATAATTTATCATCTGCTCCCAAAATCTTCCGAGAAACATGTGAATTAAACTGGGACTGGCCCGCTTATAAAATCCTCAATCGGATTAGGGGCTTATCGCCATACCCAGGTGCCTGGACGACCATACAAAACAAAATTTGTAAGATTTATAGCGCTCAAGTCATAGATTTGAAGGCTGACTGGGAAGGTGTATTTTGTGTTAATCAACAAAGGCTGCTTGCAAAAGCCTCAGATAAAACGATTAGTATCCTCGAATTACAACTTGAAGGGAAACGAAGAATGCAAATTCAAGAGTTTTTGAGGGGTAATCAGAATTTTCTTCAAATTAATTGATCGTTTATCATTTTAATTAATATACAACCCCAATGGCTAATGCTGCCCGTACAAGCCCTGCCGTATTTCGTGCATCCAGCTTATTCATTAAGTTGCGCCGATGCGTAATCACCGTATGCTGGCTTATTTCTAGCGTATTGGCTATTTCAAAGTTTGTGAATTCATCTGCAATAAGTTTTAAAATTTCTAATTCCCTTGACGTTAAATTACTCGATCGTTGTTTTTTCAATTTCATAGTATCCTAATTTTTTAAGTAAAACAATTGTTGACTGCTAGAGCCAACTTATTAGCTTTACTTATTAATGTCAATTAGAGTTAAAATGTTACCCAGTGTTAAGGTGTTTTTTAAAAAAATTTTGTGAATAAGTATAAATTATTTAAATAATACTATAAAATAGTATTATTATACTATTTTTATCAAAAAATTACATGATAACATTATCAAATAATATTATAATTAACACACCTTTATTTTTTATTTTAAATTAGTGAAACTTTTTGCCATGGATTACGTACATTATATTACGGGAATTATTGCATTTAATTTTTGAGTAAAATTTAGGAATATGTACCAGGATATTTATTTATTTGAAAATTAGTAATTTTGGCGATTTAATATTGTTGAAATGAAGTTTAGAGTAGATATAACGAAGCCAAGTCATCCGGACTGGATTAAGGCAGTATTGAATGATTTTGATGCATTTTTGCAAGATCATGCGGATTGTGAGCGCAAAGCTTCGGCCATGGCCATGAGTTTTGTCGCAAAATATCCAGATCGTAAGGAAATTATTCCTGAATTGATCGATACTGCCATTGAGGAGTTAGAGCATTTTCAGCGTGTATACGAGATTATGGAAGAGCGAGAAGTTGCCTTGCCTGCTAAGATGCAGGAAGATAATTATATAAAAGGACTTCTAAAATCTTGTAGAAATGGGAAGAACGAGCGATTCTTGGACCGATTACTGATTGCTTCGATCGTGGAGTGCAGAGGAGCAGAGCGCTTTAAGATAGTTTATGAAAATGTAAAGGAGGAACGCCTAAAAAAATTCTACCAGATGCTTTGGGCCTCGGAGGCTAAGCATGGTGAAGTGTTTGTACAAATGGCCTTAAACTATTTTGACCAAAGGCAAGTATATAATCGACTAGAGGATTGGGCAACTATGGAAGCAGACATTATTAGTCAATTACCGTTAAGAGCAGCATTACATTAATATGGAATATTTTTATTCACATAAGAACAACATAAAACCCGAACGTGGCGACTTATTAATTGCCGAGCCATTACTTGAGGACCCTCGATTCTCTAGAGCTGTTATTTTGCTTTGTGAGCATGATGAAGAAGGCAGTATCGGATTTATAATTAATAAAATAGTTGATATATCGATGGATCAGCTTGGGGATGATTATGTAGGAATGGAGGGTACCTTATATTTTGGTGGACCTGTAGAGCAAGAAACATTGAATTTTATTCAAAATAATGCCGCGCAATTTGATGAAGGAATTCCCTTGAGCAAAGGTGTGTACTGGGGTGGAAACTATGATAAGTTTATAGATCATATGCAGTTGGTGGGGAAAATTCCGAATAGTGTAAGATTGTTTTCGGGCTATGCGGGGTGGTCGCCAGGGCAACTTGAGTCTGAGCTAGAGCAAGCTTCATGGATTATCGTCAAAGACTTTGACCTAAACAAAATTTTTGAAATACCCATAGAAGATCTTTGGCGGGTTATACTCCAAAGTTTTGGTGATAAATATAAAGTTTTGATCAATTCGCCTACGGATCCAAGGTTGAATTAAAATACATTTAAAAAATTTGGATTCAGGTTAAATTACTAGCGCCATTTATGAGATAATTTTTGAGCTGGCCGTTCTATAAAGTACCATAAAAAATGTGCTGATATTATGGATATAGCCAAAGCAAGAATTACTATAATCCATTTTTCATAAGATTGATCTATACGTTTAATCATAAAATTTAGAAATGCTGCACCAATAATATTATGAACAAGATAGAGTGAATAAGAAATCTTCCCTAAATACCGAAGTATTTTCCAACTATAATTGTAAAAAAAATGGATGGTAGTTATCGTACTTAAACCAATCATGAGTTTTCCAAAACCCATTGTAAATATCACAATTCCACAAGCACATATAAATACAGTCCAAAACTCTAATTTGGTTTGAACACCCTTGATTCGTAATATATAGAAAATCCCCATGGCAAAATAAGCTCCCCAGTGAGGGAAGAAGTGTTGATTATTAATAAAAAGGGTAGGTATTAATGTGGTACTATAAAAAATAATTCTATTAAATGTGGATTTGCTAACGGCTAATGGGAAACACAGTGCAATAAACAAGTAATATTGAAACTCAATGGCTAAAGTCCAAAATACAGGGTTTATCCATCTCACATCATCAAAAAAAGGAATCAGGTACCCAATATGGAGGATTACTTCCCTGATAGAAGGTACTAAATCTATATCCTTGGAGCTGGGAATATAATTTCTAACCACCAAATAGCATATCCCTAGCAATACAGCAACAATATATGGGGGTTCAATTCTAATAATTCTTTTTTTAATAAATTTCAGGAATTTATTATATTGATAGTTAGCTTTAAATAAGGATATAGGAATTACAATAGCAGAAACAATAAAAAAAATTTCAACCCCTTGAGAACCCCAACCAAATATAGAACGAATAAGTTTATTCGTAAAAAATCCTTCCGGGCTGTAAATAATGTGATACAAACAAACGGATAATGAAGCAATTCCTCGAATATCATCAATAATGCTAATTTTAGTCAAATTATTGCATTGAAGCACAGAGCTATTTCTAAAGAATTTTATTAAAAAATGGATCATGTATTCACAAAATTATTTAACAAATATATCACTTCAAATTAGAATTGTTAGTTGTCTTAAAATTATTTGTAAAAGGCTCAACATTGAATATACATTAAGTTTGGCTTCAAATATCATATTTAATGAATGAATTTTACGCAATACATTCAGAGAATTTTTTTTTAATTCAATACGAAGAATTTATGTAAAATTATGTTAAAAAAATTGTTCCGAATAAACTATATAAAAATGTATATTTGTCGAACTTGGAAATGAGAATTAATTAAACTTATGGGAAAAGCATTGCCTTCAAGAGCAGAAGATTATTCACTTTGGTATAATGAATTAGTAAGAAAAGCGGACTTAGCTGAGCACTCCAGTGTACGAGGATGTATGGTCATTAAGCCTTATGGGTTTTCTATTTGGGAAAAAATGCAAGCGCAACTCGATAAAATGTTTAAGGACACGGGTCATACTAATGCTTATTTTCCATTATTTATCCCTAAGTCATATTTGAGTAAAGAAGCGGATCATGTGGAGGGTTTTGCAAAGGAATGTGCAGTTGTTACCCATTATCGGCTTAAAAACGACCCTGGTGGCGGTGGTGTAGTTGTTGATGATGACGCTAAGTTGGAAGAAGAACTTATTGTAAGGCCTACTTCTGAAACAGTGATTTGGAATAGTTACAAAAACTGGATTCAATCATACCGCGACCTGCCGCTTCTGATCAACCAATGGGCCAATGTCGTGCGTTGGGAGATGCGAACACGATTATTTTTAAGAACAGCCGAGTTCCTTTGGCAAGAAGGGCACACGGCGCATGCTACTAAGCAAGAAGCTATTGATGAAACTAAGCAAATGTTGCAAGTATACACGGATTTTGTTCAAAATTATATGGCATTACCGGTAATTCAAGGTGTAAAAACGGAATCAGAGCGGTTTGCAGGAGCTGAAGACACCTATTGCATCGAGGCACTCATGCAAGATGGCAAGGCACTTCAAGCCGGTACATCACATTTTTTAGGTCAAAATTTTGCCAAAGCATTCGATGTGAAATTTGCAACTAAAGAAGGAGGGCTTGACCATGTATGGGGAACTTCTTGGGGCGTAAGTACCAGGCTGATGGGGGCATTAATTATGGCCCATTCTGACGATGACGGACTCGTTTTACCGCCATTTTTAGCACCTATTCAGGTTGTAATTGTACCCATTTTTAAGAATGACGAGCAATTAAGCCAAATTCAAGAAAAAGTAGATACTATAAAAACACAGCTTCAGGCTCAAAATATTAGTGTGAAGTTCGATCATCGAGATACGCACAAGCCTGGTTGGAAATTTGCGGAGTATGAACTTAAAGGCGTGCCACTTCGGATTGCTATTGGGCCAAAAGATTTGGAAAATGGCACATTAGAAATTGCGCGTCGTGACACGAAGGAGAAGAAGATTTATTCTTTTGAGGAGGCGATCGATCAAATTCCTGGTTTGCTTGATGAGATTCAAAAAAATATCTATCAGAAAGCGGAAACTTTTAGGGCTGAAAATACATCTGAGGTAGATGGCTATGAAGAATTTAAGCAAGTGTTGGATGATAAGGGTGGATTTATATGGGCCCACTGGGATGGGAGCGCTGCTACAGAAGAAAAAATTAAAGAAGAAACAAAAGCGACCATAAGATGCATGCCACTTGAATTTGGTGAGCCTGGGCAATGCATGGTAACCGGTAACCCATCTAAGGGTCGCGTATTATTTGCAAAAGCATATTAACGATGGAAAATTGGACATTAATATTGACACTCCTAGGTCTAGGTGTGATTTTATGGATTATCGAGATTATTTTTATCCCTGGCACTACGATTGTGGGAATATTTGGCACGATATCCTGCATTGCAGGAGTGTACTATAGCTTCGTAAAACTTGGCACATCTACGGGCTACATTACCTTAATTGCCACCAGCCTAATTGGCGTTCTATTCATAACCTTAGCGTTGCGTTCGGGTACTTGGAATAAGTTGCCCTAAAAAAAGAAATCAAAAGTAAAGTAAATGAAGGAAAATTGGCTATCTTAGCGGTTGGGCAAGAGGGGATTACTTTATCGGCGCTGAGGCCAATAGGCAAAGCAGAGTTTGAAGATAAGGAGTTTGAAGTAAAGACATTAGGGAATTACTTAGAAACAGGTACTCCAATTAAAATAATTGCCATTGATAAATCCAAACAAATTATTGTAGAACCTTTATCAAATAACATATAATTATGACAATATTCAACTTTATACTAGCTGCACAGATGTTCCCACTATTAGCATTGATAGTTGGTGGGATCATTCTATTTTTTGTATTTCTTTATTTTGTGCCGGTAAATTTATGGATTACGGCTGTATTCTCTGGTGTTCGGGTCAATTTATTTGATCTTGTATTTATGAGAATCAGAAAAGTGCCACCAAGCATCATCGTTAACTCTATGATTACAGCCACGAAAGCAGGTTTGAAGTTGACCACTGCTGATTTAGAAACGCACTACTTGGCTGGAGGTCATGTGCCTTCAGTAATTAAAGCATTGATTTCGGCAGATAAGGCCAATATTGATATTAGTTTCCAGCAGGCAACTGCTATTGATTTAGCTGGTAGAGATGTATTCGAAGCGGTTCAAATCTCTGTAAACCCAAAAGTGATTACTACCCCAAAAGTTGCAGCCGTGGCAGCTGATGGTATTCAGCTTATCGCTATTGCACGGGTCACGGTACGGGCAAATATTCAGCAATTAGTGGGTGGTGCTGGTGAAGATACTATTTTGGCTCGTGTTGGTGAAGGTATTGTAACCTCTATTGGTTCAGCACCTAAGCATACAGACGTGCTCGAAAACCCTGATAAAATATCAAAATTGGTGTTACAAAGAGGTCTAGATGCTGGGACAGCCTTTGAAATACTATCCATCGATATAGCAGATGTAGATGTGGGAGCCAATATTGGTGCGAAGCTGCAGATCGATCAAGCAAATGCCGACTTGAAGGTTGCCGAGGCGAAGGCAGAAGAGCGAAGAGCAATGGCGGTGGCCCTAGAGCAGGAGATGAAAGCGAAAGCGCAAGAGGCCAAGGCGAAAGTAATTGAAGCCGAGGCCGAAGTGCCGATGGCGATGGCCGAGGCATTCCGATCTGGTAATTTAGGCATCATGGATTATTACCGCATGCAAAATATTAAATCGGATACGGATATGAGAGACTCGATTTCTAATTCGGGTAATGAACCTACCGAGTAATTTCTGAACAATATTCTATACTATAAAAGCTGGCAATTTGCTGGCTTTTTTATTTTTAATCCAATTTGGCGAGCTTAATTTTTTGAGTAAATTTTGCATAATTCATTCAAAATATTTTTCTATTGAACGAAATTTGCAAAATTTGATGAATAATTTTTCGAAAAATGATTTTACGAAATGAGTAACCAAATAGAGCTGTAAAAGTAGGGTGAAAGACGGGACTCGAACCCGCGACCTCTGGTGCCACAAACCAGCGCTCTAACCAACTGAGCTACAATCACCATAAATTAGGGTGCAATTTTAATGTTTTTATCTTGAATTGACAAATTTTAATTTCAAAAATTAAGGACATGATTGGGGTAACCAAGTAAATTGCTGAAACAATGCATCCAATTGCTGCATAAATTACATAAGAATGTTATTTTAAACAATCAAATTTTATATATTATATATATTTATTAGTTTTATTTCAATTATAGCTATATATTTTGTATGAAACTAATTTACAGGTACACGCCCCGCATATTTTCGGCAATATTCTGTTTGCTGATTATATACACAACGCCTTCATTAGCCCAAACGGGCCAAACTTTCTGGTTTGCAGCACCAGAAGTTACTTCTGGTCACGTTACTGATTCACCAATTGTATTAAGAATGGCAACTGGCACGGATCCAGCTACAGTTACAATTTCAATACCCGCCGATGGTGCATTTGTACCATTAGTGGTAAATATCCCAGCAAACTCTTCACATACCGAAGATCTTTCTGCATACAAAGCTACCTTAGAAACCATGCCAGCCAATACCATTTTGGATAATGGTTTACTCATAGAGTCAACTGCTGCAATTACTGCTTATTATGAAGTCAATACTACCTTTAATCCTGATATTTTTGCACTGAAAGGTGAGAATGCCCTTGGTACTGAATTTTACATTCCATTACAAAATTTTTGGAATAACGGATCATATACGCCTACTCCTTACACATCATTTGATATTGTAGCCACTGAGGATAACACAACTGTTTTTATATACCCCAAAACGGACTTAGTGGGTCATTCTGCCCTAGTTGCTTATAGTATTACGCTTGATAGAGGCCAGACCTATTCTGCTGCTGGAACAACATCTATTGGCTCGGATAACCCGGCCGGTTCAGTTGTAACTTCTGATAAGCCCATTGCCATTACCATTAAGGATGACTCTAATTCAAATGGCGGATGTCGAGATTTAATTGGGGATCAAATTGTTCCAACAAATGTTGTAGGTACTGATTATATTGTAAATCAGGGTAGTGTTGCCGATGAACGCATTTTTATTGTTCCTATTGCCAATGCTACAACAGTATCAATTAATGGCACCAGCATGGCAACGCTATTTGCCGGAGAAACATACGCCTTTGACTTAACTTCAGATGCAGCTACGTCTTTCTATATTGAAGCAAGCAATCCTGTTTATTTACTTCATGTTTCAGGATTTGGCTGTGAAATGGGAGGTGCCATTTTACCACCTTTGAATTGTGCAGGCTCCGAACAAATATATTTCACACGTTCGACAACGGAGTATTTTGGGTTAAACCTATTGGTACGTTCTGGCTCGGAAGGAGATTTTGAGTTAAATGGTGATCCTAATTTGATCCAAGCAGGTGATTTTAGTGCTGTACCTGGCACGGCAGGGGAATGGATGGCAGCTCAAGTTTCATTTAATACTACTGATATTCCAGTTGGATCATCTAATTTACTTACAAATTCAACCGAAATTTTTTCAATGGGTATCATCAATGGAGGCGCCACTAGTGGTTGCCGATACGGATATTTTTCAGAGTTTGTAGCTGAAATTATTGTTGATGCAGGAGTTGACCAGATGGTCTGTGCTAATAAAGATGTAGACTTAAATGGTTCAATTACAGGGGGTGCTACTTCAGGCTCTTGGGCTAGTTCTGGTACTGGATCGTTTTCCCCAAACAATACCGACTTTAATGCGACCTATCAGCCAAGTGTTGCAGATATAGCCAATGGTACTGTAACGCTTACTTTAACCTCTTCTAGCATATGTTTTCCTGTGCAAGATGATATGGTTGTTACTTTTACGCCAGCTCCAACTGTTGATGCTGGCATTGATCAAAGTGTATGTGCTAATAATCCGGATGTAACACTTAATGCCAATATTACAGTGGCTTCTGGTGGTTTATGGTCTGGTGGTCTCGGAACCTTTACGCCTAATAATACTGACTTAAATGCTGTGTATACGCCTAACGCAGCAGAAATAGCAGCTGGTACAGTCACACTTACATTAACTTCTACAGGGAATGGCATTTGTGATCCTGAATCCGACGATATCATCATTACAATTACTGATGCTCCAACTGTAAATGCTGGAGTTGATATTAATGTTTGTGAAAATAACGCAACAGTAAACTTAAGTGGCTCTTTAACAATTGCAACAGGTGGAATTTGGTCTGGTGGATCAGGTGTCTTCAACCCAAGTAATACTGACCTTAATGCAACATATACTCCATCTGCTGCAGAGATTTCAGCAGGTGGATTAACACTAACGCTTACAACTACTGGAAATGGTAATTGTACTGCCGTAGCTGATCAAGTGGATATTACAATTGATCAATCACCAATCGCTAATGCAGGTGTAAATCAAATTTTATGTGCCAATAATGCGGATGTCACGTTAAATGGAAGTGTTGTGAGGGCATCAGGGGGTACGTGGTCTGGTGGATTGGGTACATTTAGCCCTGATAATAATACACTAAATGCTGTTTATACACCTACTCCAGCGGAAATTACAGCAGGTAGTGTAAACTTAACACTAACCACTACCGGGAATGGCAATTGTACAGCTGAAAGTGATATAATGACAATATCATTTACCTCCGCTCCAACAGCAGATGCTGGTGTGGACCAATCGGTTTGTGAAAATAACCCTGATATAAACTTAAGCGGCTCTGTTACAGTAGCCAATGGAGGTACTTGGTCGGGCGGAACAGGCACATTCACGCCAAATAATACAGATTTAAATGCTGTTTATACACCATCAGCGGCAGAAATTACAGCAGGAACTGTTACGCTTACCTTAACGACAACGGGTAATGGAAGTTGTATTGCCGTAAATGATGATATGACGATTACTATAACAGATGCTCCAACGGCTAATGCAGGCGTAGATATTAATGCATGTGAAAATAATGCAACGGTGTCATTAAACGGATCTATAACAGTAGCAAGTGGTGGTATTTGGTCTGGTGGAGTTGGTGTTTTTAACCCAAGCAATACTGCAGTTAATGCGACCTATACACCTACAGCCGGGGAAATTGCTGCAGGGAGCCTTACGCTTACACTAACCACTACGGGTAATGGTAATTGTATTGCAGTTTCAGATCAGGTTGATATAACTTTTGATCAATCGCCAGTGGCAAATGCAGGTGCAAACCAAACAGTTTGTGCAAATAATGCGGATGTCACATTAAATGGTTCTGTTGCCAGAGCAAGTGGTGGTATTTGGTCAGGTGGATTTGGTACTTTTACGCCCAACAATACTACACTAAATGCTGTTTATACTCCTACAGCAGCTGAAATTGGAGCAGGAAACATTACTTTAACCTTAACTACTACTGGCAATGGTAATTGTATTGCTGTAAGTGATGATATGACCATTACTGTTACAGATGCCCCAACTGCAGATGCGGGTGTAGACCAAACAGTCTGTGCTAATAACCCTGATGTATCACTTGCAGCTTCAGTAACAGTAGCTACTGGCGGTACTTGGTCGGGGGGTAGCGGGTCATTTTCACCCAATAATGCAAGCCTAAACGCGGTTTATACACCATCAGCAGCAGAAATTACAGCAGGAACTGTTACGCTTACCCTCACTACATTCGGCAATGGTGATTGTATAGCAGTTACTGACGACATTACTATTACGATTACTGATTCACCGATCGTAAGCGCTGGTGTAGATTTAAACTCTTGTATCACGAATCCAACAGTAGTTTTAAGCGGTTTTGTACAGAACGTAGGTGGAGGACAGTGGACAGGTGGAACGGGAGTATTTAACCCAAGCAGTAATGATCTAAATGCTAGCTACACTCCATCTGCAGCAGAAATAGCAGCTGGTACAGTTACCCTAACATTAACATCTACAGGCAATGGTAATTGTAACCCTGAATCTGACCAAGTTACTATTAGTATTAACTCTTCCTCGCCAACTGTAGAAGCAGGGGTCAACCAAACAGTCTGTGCTAATAATCCGGATGCCACGCTTGCAGGTAATATAAGTTTTGCTTCAGGTGGTGTTTGGAGCGGTGGATTGGGGCTTTTTACCCCTGACAATACAACATTAAATGCCGTTTACACACCAACAACAGCTGAATTAGACGCTGGTAGTGTAACCTTAACCTTAACTAGCACAGGAAATGGCGGATGTTTGGCAGCAAGTGATGTTGTTACCATTATTTATGATCCAGCACCTGAGGTTGATGCAGGAATAGACCAAACTGTATGTGAGAGTAATCCAAGCGTTACATTAAATGGTGCTGTTACCGTTGCAAATGGAGGTATATGGTCTGGAGGGCTTGGATCATTTACCCCAAATAATACAACATTAAATGCTGTTTACAATCCAACAGCTACTGAAATCCAAAATGGCAGCCTAGATTTAATTTTAACCACTACTGGTAATGGAATATGTACTGCAGTAACTGATACTTTGCAAATTACATTTTCAGATGATCCTGTTGTGGATGCTGGACCAAACCAATCCGTATGTGTCGACGAATTAAGTATCACACTATCAGGTGCTATATCGGGTGTGACCAATACTGGAATATGGTCCACCAGTGGTAGTGGCGTTTTCGTACCAAATAATACGACACTAAACGCAACTTATGTAGCCAGCACGGCTGACTCTCTAAGCGGGAGCTTTACTTTAACCTTAACATCAACAAACAATCAGGGTTGTAATCCAGTGCAGGATGCCATGGAAGTATCTATATTGCCTGCCGGAACAGTAGATGCAGGCTCCAATCAAACTGTTTGTGCTAACAATAATTTAATTAGTTTGAACGGTGTAATTGGTGGCGGAGCTACAACAGGTATTTGGTCAACATCAGGCACAGGCTACTTTGCAGATGAAAATGATGCGAGTACATTTTATTATCCAAGTGATAATGATAATCAAAATGGAACAGTTACACTCACATTAACAGCAGATGCTTGTAATGGAGCAGCTGAAAGTATTGAGATTAGTATTACGCCAGCTCCGTCTGTACTTGCAGGAGACGATATTACTATTTGTGAATCGGTTTCAACCACGATAATTAATGGAAGTATTTCGGGTGGAGCGACCGAAGGAATTTGGACAACTACGGGTACAGGAACATTTAGCCCAAGTAATACATCTTTGGCGGCAGACTATGAACCGAGCGCTGCAGATATACAAAATGGCGGTGCACTCTTAATTTTAACTACAACTAATCATGGAAGTTGTCTTGTTGTAAGAGATACTTTACAGCTTAACATTTATCCAAGTGGACTTGGCACGCCAGAGGCTGGAAGCGATATAAATGTTTGTACAAATAATCTTTCAGCCGAGTTAAACGGCTCTATTACAGGTGGAATTAGCAAAGGTACCTGGACTACTTCGGGAACAGGTGTATTTGTGCCGTCAGATACCGTTCTAAACGCTACTTATCATTTAAGTGGATTGGATTTAGAAGACGGAAGTGTCAAACTATACCTTCGAACGAATAGTTGTGATCTTTCTAATTCTGATTCATTAACGGTTACGGTAATTGATGCGCCAGTGGTGAGCGCAGGTGATGATCAGGTAGTATGTAGGGGGAGTAATGTAGAAGTTGAATTAGCAGGCGCTATTGAGGCAGCTGCAGGCGCTACATGGACAAGCTCAGGTACAGGAACATTTGATCCAATTGCTTCATCCCTTAATGCAACCTATATATTAAGTCAAGAAGATCAACAGGAGTCCGTTATTTACTTATATTTAACAACTACAGGTAACGGTGTTTGTAATGCAGATACAGATACCCTTGAGATTACATTTAGCAATGAAATTGAGGTTGATGCGGGCGCTGACCAAAATGTTTGTTCACAAAGTGACCAAACACAACTTAGGGGAGAGGTAACTAATGGCTCAAATAGTGGGTCTTGGATAAGCTCAGGTACAGGTGGTTTTGTGCCAAGCAATGAAACATTAGATGCTGTTTATTTATTTAGTGATGCAGATAAAGAAGCAGGCGCAGTTACATTAAGGTTAACTTCGACCAATAATGGCGCTTGCGATGAGCAAAGCGATGAAATGGTGATTACCTTCGGAAATTCGGTTTTTACCGATGCTGGGGATGATTTTTCCATTTGCGCCAATAATTTAGAGATTCAGCTCGATGGATTTGTAACAGGAGGGGCTACAACAGGGGAGTGGCAAACCTTAGGAACTGGCTTTTTTAGTCCTGATGCCCAAGCATTGGATGCTGTTTATGTCGCAAGTGCAGCAGACTCTATAGCTGGTTTTGTAGATCTTGTGCTTTCATCAACAAATAATGGTACTTGCTTGATGGGAACAGATACTGTCACAATTAATATTGACCCAGCCGTTGCTGTCGACGCCGGCCTAGATGAGTTCATTTGCTATGGGACAGCAGAGGTCGAATTAGATGGGAAAGTAACAAATGCAGCAGGTGCAACATGGTCAACAAATGGCAGCGGTAGCTTTGAGCCCAATGAATTTGATTTAAATGCGCGTTATCAGTTTTCGTTTGAAGATCAGTCACATGATGAATTGCATTTTATATTAACCTCTATCTCCAATTGTAATACTGTGCGGGATACCGTTTTTTACGAGATTAAAAGGCCATTATCAGCAGAATTTCAACTTGGTAATGCTTGTGTGGATGAGTTAATTCAATTTACAGATAGTACAACAATAAATGAAGGTACAATTACGGCATGGGCTTGGAATTTTGGTGATGGCCTTAGCTCCTCAGAGCAACACCCTACACATATTTATGCGGCAGAAAGAACCTATGAAGTCATGCTTGTTGTTACTTCGAACTTGGGTTGTACTGATACAATATCTAAAAACATTGAAATATTCCAAACTGCTGATGCAGACTTCGAAATTGACCAAAAAACATTTGTCGTGGGTGACTCCATCTTTCTTACGAATAGCTCTGCCTTTGCAGAGACTTATAAATGGGATTTTGGAGATGAAATTGGCACTGCAAGCGCACAAAATACTGTCTATCAATATAATACAGTAGGCGAATATGAAATTTCTTTAATTGCAATAAATCCTAATGGTTGCCAGGATACAGTCTCTACATTTGTAACTATTGAAGAGCAAGATGGTGGCTCCAATGGTAACAATAATGGCAGTGAAGTCTTCCCACCAAAGGTACCAAGTGGTTTTTCACCAAATGGAGATCAAAAAAATGATGTTCTAGTAGTAAAAGGAGGGCCATTTGAAAGCCTTGTATTTAGTATTTACAATGGCTGGGGAGAACTTGTATTTCAAAGTGCTGATGCAGAGCAAGGATGGGATGGTACTAAAAATGGCAGCGAACAGCCTGTTGGCGTATATGTGTATACACTCAAAGCAAAAACTACAGATGGAAACTTTTATCAACGAACGGGTGAAACCACATTAATAAGGTAAAAACATGCAGTACGTTTCACATAAAATTATATTCTTTGCCAGTGCGTTGATTTTATTGACGTTACCGTATCAGGGCTTTGCTCAAGATCCGCAAATCTCACAATGGGAAACGATGCCTGCATTAACCAATCCTGCTCGGGCAGGTATGCTTGCCCCACAAGAGGTAAGGGCAGCGGGTTTGTATCGAAGCCAATGGGGTGTATTATCCACTAGGTTTAGTACTTCCTTATTTTCTTTTGAGATGTCTCCCAAAGAGCGCTGGGGAATTAGTGGGGTATTTTTAAATAGCGATGCCGCTGGGATCATGAATGTATTTATGTTTACAGCTGGAGGCTCTTATGAAATCACTAAACCCAACAACGGGAAGTATAGTTTATCTACTAGTTTGCAACTTGGGTTTATTTTTAAAACACTACAGCCTACAGAGCTAGTTTTCGATAGCCAGTATCAGGATGGGCATTTTAATACTGATATTCCAAGTGGTGAATTATTTGAGCGTACAACCCGGTTTATGCCAGATGTAAATTTTGGCATTGCCTATCAAAATCATAATGAAAAACAAGATTTTAATCCGTTTGGTTATATCGGAATTTTTCATATTAATGCTCCAAATGAGTCATTTTTAGAGTCTAGTAAATCAAGATTGCCACAAAAGTATGTGGCAGGTGGGGGGACGCTTTATAAGCCTACACCTGAGCTGACATTGAGTATTGAGGCACTTGGGCTGTATCAAAAAATGGCTTGGCAGGCCAATTTAGGTTTTGGTATCAACTATGAAATACCCAATGCTGAAGTTGGGTTAATGGGTGGTGCTAAGTGGCGTTATGGTGATGCTGTTATTCCTCTAATTGGTGTAAAATACAAAACCCTCACATATCGGATGAGCTATGATATTAATATATCTGGACTTAAAGAATATACAGATAACAAAGGAGCCATTGAGTTTACATTAATTTATTCGGAGGCGCCAAAGAAAAAACGTAAAAAACGATCAGCATTACCTCCAAAAAGTAATCGTGGTGATGGGCGCCTTGGCGGGTAAAATGAAATTTCTTTAGTTTGTAGGTTTCATTAATATAAACTGGAAATATCTCATAAACTAGTAATATTCAAGCTTAATTTAATTTATAATACATCTAAAATTGATTATATTTAATCCTAAAATGGATCAAATGAATGGATACAAATAAGCGATTTTTTATAGTAGTAAACCCTGTATCAGGCAAAGTAAATAAAAATAAGGTTATTGCTCAAATAACCAAGCAATTAGAAAGTAATAAACTGATTTACAGCATATTTTATACAAAAAAGGATAGCTTCGAAGACCTAAGCATAAAACTTGCCTTATCGCAAAAAAAGTATACTGATCTAATAATAATAGGTGGTGATGGCACGATCAATGAAACCATCAATAGCCTCACAAACTTCGATATTAAAATTGGCTTAATACCATGTGGCTCTGGAAATGATTTTGTAAAGTGCTTTTCGATCGGTAAAAAGTTAGAAGAACAAGTACATACCGCCATTTTTGGCCAAGCTATTCAGGTTGATATTGGGAAATGTAATGATCGGCTGTTTGCTAATGGAGTTGGGCTGGGTTTTGATGGTGAAGTAGTTGATGTAATGGAAAATGGAGGTAAGAAATTCTCTGGATTTGTTTCATATCTATATACTGTTTTGAGAATATTGGCATTTTATAAAGCAACACCTACTACAATACAAATAGATGACCAAAAAAAAATAACTAAAGAACTATTTATGCTAACAATTGCGAATGGCACAACCTACGGAGGTGTGTTTCAATTAGCGCCTAAGGCTGTTATAAATGACGGGCTACTTGAAGTATGCATGGTGAGTAATTTAAAAGTTCTTAAGCGCTTTCTCAACTTAATAAAATTTATCAAAGGCACACATATTAAAAGTAAATGGGTTGATTATTTTAGGGCAAAACATATACAAATTGAAAGTAATAATAATATAGTTGCTCACATTGATGGTGAATTTATAGGTTCGCCGCCATTTGACATTTCTATTATTGAAGAAAAACTCCTCATCAAAACAAAGCGCTAACTAAATTTATGTAAATTTAAGCCGAATACAACCTAAAAATGAATACTAGCGCATTATACTTTTGTATATTACTATTTTCCATTGTGCAGAGCCATGCATTTGACACTTTACAGGCTCATAAAAATTATAAAAAAGCTCAACTACAATATAATAGTGGACAGTATCAGCTAGCTGCTCAAACCTATGAACTTGCCAAACAAGAATTTTTTAAGCAAAAGACACTACAACGAGGAGTTGAGATGGCTACATATATTTATGTTAGTCAACTCAAATTTGATATAACAGAAGCATATAGTAGTTTAATAAAAGCCAAGAAATTAGCTAAAAAATATTTGGGGGAAGGCAGTTTAACATATATCGAAATCCTATTAAATGAAGGAACTTTCTACTCAAAAAAAAGTGAGTTTAATCAAGCCCGTAAATTGCATCATAAAGCCTTAAAACTACACAAAAAATACTTGCCCGATAGCATTACCAGTGTGCTCATATCTATATATAATGGAATAGGTTTTTACTATTTAGAATTAGATTATTATGACTCTGCCCTAGTTGCTTTAAAGAAATGCTTGAAATATTCCATCAAACTTAACCGCCATGCTAAAAAAACATGTATTTACTATATTAACATTGCAAATGCACATCTGGGCCTTGGTGAGTATGAGCAAGCAGAAGTAAATGCTCAAAAAAGCATGGAATTAGCTAAGCAAGTAGGCCTAAACTACCATTTATCATATTCATACCATATTCTGGCAGCAGTATATGATGAAATTGGAGACTGGTATTTGGCTCAACACTATTTAAAAAAATCTAAAGAGCTATTTGAGTCATTATATGGCAAAGAAAGTTATGAAGTGGTTGCTTGCCTTGTGAACCTTGGCGCTACTTTTGAGAAACTTGGTAATTACAAAGCACAGATTCAGCACCTTAAACAGGCAAATGATTTAATCATAAAAAATTTCCCAAATCATATATCAAATATTGAAATTACATAAAGTCTAATAATTAATTTCACATACTTTAGTTAAAATAGCGTTTGGTTTTTGTAAGTGTGAAAACATTTTCCAAAATGCAATTTTTCGATCTTTTAACGTATTGGTAAAGCGGTTATGAG
>JAUIFR010000030.1 GCA_030430325.1 Bacteroidia bacterium
TGAAAAACTAAATCTAAAATATTGTTAAAGTTTTAGTTGGCAACCTCTAAGACCGCAAATCCAACAATACAATTAATTATCCTTTTACAAGATTAAAACCTTATTTTCCTCCTATTATTAGGAGCTAAAGATCTATTTTATTGCATTTTTCCGTTGTTTTTTCTTGGTAGAGTACAAATTGATAGGCTAAGGCACAGGTTTGGAAAACCTGCGCCAGGATATAGAAAAAATCCGTGTTCATCCTTTTAATCTGTGGCTATCCGTGATTCGGACATACTCACTCTCTAAGCCGCCGCTGTCCTTAAATCCACTGCCACCACTTTCGAAATGCCCTGCTCGGGCATAGTAATACCATACATAATGTCCATATTGGCCATGGTACGTTTGTTATGCGTTACGATGATAAACTGAGAGTCCGCCGAGAATTCTTTTATGATTTGATTGAATTTATCGATATTGGCATCATCTAGCGGTGCATCTACCTCATCAAATATACAAAATGGGGCTGGCTTTAGTAAATATATCGCAAATAGCAATGATGTGGCCGTAAGCGTCTTCTCCCCACCTGATAGCTGGTTGATGCTGAGCGGTTTTTTACCCTTGGGCTGCGCCATAATCTGGATAGGAGAGTCGAGCATTTGCTGAGGGTCGGCCAATATTAAATCACAGTGATCTTCTGGGGTAAACAAAGTTTGAAATACCCGCTTAAAGTTCGCTTTTATGCGCTCAAACCCTTCGGCAAAGGTATCCTTAGCCACTTGATCTATTTCCATAATGGTTTTGAGCAGGGCATCTCGCGCATCGATCAAATCCTCTTTTTGCCCCGTTAAGAAAAGATAGCGCTCATTCATCTCATCAAAAGCAAGCTGCGCCATTTCATTTATCGGACCAAATTTGGCCAACTTAGCTTTCAATTCCCCCACTCGAGTCTGTAGTTGTGCATCTGTAAGTGCTATCTCCTCCAATTCTAATGCACCCAAATCATCGACCTCAAACTCCACTTGGCAGCGCTCAGCAATGCTCTTTTGTTGCATTTCTTCCTCATGCAGCTGCTTTGTCAGGGCATCGATAAGCTGATCGACCTGCTCCCGTTGATTTCGTTTATGCTGCACATCCTTTTCATATTGATTCAGCTCCCCACGAGCCTTATAATACTCATTTTCTTTTGTTTGCAATGTTTGATTGACCTGCTCCTGCTGCGCTAGCTGATCTTGAAGGGCTTGCTCCATTTTATCTTGCTGCTCCTTTAAGGCCTGCATCTCCTGTATGTTGGCCTCCATTTCCTCTTGTAAAGTTTGCACGCTCTTTTCTAGGCGCTGGGTATTTTCTTGCTTAAACTGCATCGCCTGCCCCAGCTGCTGCACTTCATTTTTTAGGGTATGAAACTTTACCTGCTGCTCTTGATATTGAGCTGCCGTTTGTTGAAATTCCGCCTCCACATGGGCTAAGTTAGTCGTTTGCTCCAATTGACTCGCCTGCTTTTGTTGAAATGCCTGCTTAGCCTGCTCTACCTCTTGCTGTAACTTTTGAAATTGATCATCACCAGAGCTATTGTTCTGTTCAAGTTGTGCTTTTTTGGCTTCGGCTTGCGAGATAAACTTTTGAAGTTGATTTAAGCTACTTTCAAATCGCGCTAGTTCCGTTTTTACGACTAAAAGCTCCTTTTCTAAGCTCTTTTGAGTATGTTCGCTTCGTTTTTTGTTGTATTCTTCTATTTCAAAGGCAAGCTGTTCTTGTTGTTGCTTTCGTTCTTCAAGCAATTTATTGAGCTCTGTTAATTCTTTTTGTAAGTTTTGTACCTTGAGCGCCATACCTAGCTTTTTATCATCCTGAGAACTTCTATTTACAGCACCTCCGGTCAAATAAAAGGAGCCCCTGGTATAATTTTGATCGGGATGAATAAGTAAAACATCACCTGCTAATGCAACCTCATCCTTTACCACATAAACATGCTGAAATAAATGCTGAAGCAGCTGCTCATATTTATTATCATAAGTTAAGTATTCCAAAATGGAGGCCCCATGTTGCGCTTCAATTTTTTGCAATTTTAGCTCTGCGAGTGCTTCAAGTACAAAAAAACTTGCTTGGCCCTTATCCTTCTCAGCTAACAATTGAGCTGCCTGCTTGGCTTCATCCCATGTTGGCACAATAAAATAATCGAGGTAAGGAGTAAGGATGTGATCAAACAACCCACTAATGGAGGCATGACAGGTTATAATATCTGAAAACAGCGGAAAATCTGTAAAAGATGCTATTTCCCCTTTCAAGTACCTAATGGCTTCTGAATAACCTTCTCTTTTAGTCAGAAACGATTGCAATAGTTGTACTTCATTACTTTTATTGTTCCACTCTAATTGCAAGTTATTATACGCAGCCTCTTGAGCTTGTTTTTTCTCAAGCAGTAAGCCTAGTTTTTCCTTCATTTCCATTTGTTCTTGCTGCCAAACCTCCTGCCTTTGCTGTAGTTCATTCAGTTTATTTTGCTGCGTTTCAAAACTTGAAGTGGTTTGCCCGAACTGCTCCTGATACGCTGCCATATCGTCCACGAGTTGCGCCGCGATCTTTTTGTTGGTTTCTCTCTGCGTAACCCAAACTTGAAGTTGCTGCTCACAGTGAGCTTGTTGTTGCTGTAATTGACTTAACTCGGTATTATTTTTCTGAAGTAAAGCGCGCTGGTCTTGTACCAACTTATTTTGAGCCTGGTGCGTTTCTGCTAAGGCCTCGAAAGCACTTTGAATAGCGACAAATGACGCTTCCTTTTGCACTAACTGAGATTGTAATTCTTGGAAGCGCTGTAAGTCTGTGCTTAACGATTCATTCGATATAGTCACTTCATCTTGCTTTGCCTCATTAGCTTGCCTCAAATATTGAATTCGCTCTTGATGCAAGGCCTTTTCTTTGGTTAACTGGTGGATGCGTTGCTGCATACCATTAAACTCCATTTGAAGTTGCTTGAGCGCCTTTTCTTCATCCAACAACTGCTTTTTCTCCCCTTCAATCTGGGCATCAAGCTTAGCTGTATCAGCGGACACATTCGATTTAATATCTTGCTGCGAATCAAGCTGCTGACTTATTTTCTCAATGACAGACTGTTTTTGCAAGTATTGCTTCAGTGCATTATGGATAGCTAATGATTGATACTCCTGCTTGAGCTGGCGATACTTTTTGGCTTGCTTTGCCTGCCGCTCCAAGCTTCGTTTATTCTTCTCAATTTCATGCAAAATATCTTCGAGGCGCTCCAGATCTTCATCCGTTTGATCCAGCTTACGTATGGTTTCTTTTTTACGAACTTTAAATTTGGAGATGCCTACTGCCTCCTCAAACATTCCACGCCGGGCTTGATCCTTATCATTAAGCAATTCCTCCACCATCTTAAGCTCAATGATGGCATAGCTATTGGATGTAATGCCCGTATCCATAAATAATTGATGAATATCCTTTAATCGGCAACTTATCCCATTAAGATAATACTCGCTTTCACCTGATCGAAACAACTTCCTTTTTATAGTGACTTCGTGGTATTCGGTAGGTAAAATATTCTTGGTATTGGTAAATGTCATCGAAACTTCAGCAAGTTGAGAGGCTCGCCTATTCTTAGTGCCATTAAAAATGACATTTTCCATCTTATCAGAGCGGAGTGTCTTACTTTTTTGCTCACCCAAGCACCATCGAATCGCATCCACAATATTTGATTTGCCACATCCGTTAGGGCCCACCACACCTGTGATCCCCTCATTAAAGTTCAGCTGAACATGATCACCAAAACTCTTGAAACCTTTGATGGAAAGTTGGGTTAATTGCATAAAACAGTAAAATTTTATATGAATTGTGCAAACAAATGGAAGTCGATTTATTTGGTATAAACCTTATGTAAATTTAGCCAATTATTTGGATTTTTGAAATGGGCGGATGGTGTTTTTTAAAAGCTAATTTGGGTAAAAAACTATGATATAAACAATAAAACTTTTCACTATAAATATTGGATTATATATATTTTGATTGAATTTAGCTAAATTCATTAATTTATTATAAAACACTCGTCAACCAGGCATAAGCTTCCTTAACAGAAGCAAAACATCGATTATGGAATATTTCAGAGCTATTTTCAGTGAACGGATCAAAAGACAAATTGGCAAAAACCTCTTCTGCCAATACAATAGCATGGTATTTCAAGCCCATGCCAATTACTTTTGGTAAATATTTATCAACTAGCCACTGATTAACACCATCCAATGAACCCTCATGTTTTGAATGATTGACACAAACCTTTCTACATCCCGATTCTTTAAATTTCTGCAACAATACCCCTTCAAATACCTCTACAATCTCATCGTCCTGAACAACACCTATTAAGCTGTGTCTAAATATTTTATGCTCATGATCATAAGGTTCAATTCGGTGAATAATGTCTCCATATTTATTGTAAGTTTCAATATATGGGCCATTTTGAATAACTTTTAAGCCAGTTTTTGATGCTAAACGCTCGTTGATAATTACCGTCATATACAATTTGAGGATTAATGCTAACAATAATCTCAAAAATTTCGCATTCATTTTTGAGATATCATTAAAATAAACATCAAATTGCTAATTTATTTAACTAAAAGAAAAAATTTACTACTTATGTAATCCAAAATAGTAAATTGCAATTAAGACGTGAATTTATGCAAACTCCAAATCAATGGTTCTACGATCGAGGTTGGCCGCAGTTACACGAACCGTCAGCGCATCGCCCATCGTATACATTTTCTTATTTTTTTGTCCTATAATGCGGTAGTTTTGCTCATCGAAAGCATAATAATCATCGGTAATATCTGCCATACGGATCATACCCTCACATTTTGTTTGGATAAGCTCTACATAAATACCCCATTCGGTAAGGCCTGACACTACGCCTTCCATAACCTCGCCAATAAACTCAGTCATAAACTCAACTTGCTTGTATTTAATAGAGGCTCGCTCGGCCTCAGCGGCAATACGCTCTCGATCAGAACAATGTTTGCATTTCTCTTGGTAAAGGTCTGCTTGTACGGATTTGCCCCCATCCAAGTAATGTTGCAATAATCGGTGCGCAATCATATCTGGATAGCGCCGTATCGGCGAAGTAAAATGCGAATAATGTTCAAATGCCAAGCCAAAATGGCCTTTTTGCTCCGTTGTGTACACTGCTTTAGCCATGGTACGAATGGCCAATGCCTGTAACACATTCTGCTCAGGTTGATCCTCAATATCTTCAATCAACTTATTGAGCGACTTAGCTATGGCACCTTCTTGCAAATCTAAATGATGTCCAAACTTTTTAGCAAATGCACTAAAAGCATTGAGCTTATCGATATCTGGATAATCGTGTATGCGATAAATAAAGGTACATTTTGGGTCTTTTTTAGCAATAAATTCAGCCACCCGCTTATTAGCCAATAGCATGAATTCTTCCACTAATTTATGCGCATCTTTACGCTCTTTCGGTATGATCTGTAACGGTTTACCATTTTCATCAAGTTGGAACCTTACCTCGGTGGTTTCAAAATTTATCGAGCCACACATAAACCGCTCTGCTTTGAGCTTAAGCGCCATTTCATTGAGTAGCGTAAGTTCTTTGGCATATTCCCCAGATATTGTTTCAATATTTTGCTGCGCCTGCTCATAAGTAAATCGCCTATTAGAATGGATGACGGTACGGCCAAACCACTCCTTTTTAATATGAGCATTGGCATCAAGTTCAAAAATAGCAGAAAATGTCAGTTTATCTTCATCTGGTCGCAATGAACATAGCTCATTACTGAGCCGTTCAGGAAGCATCGGCACCGTTCGGTCAACCAGATAAACCGAGGTAGCCCTTTTGTAGGCCTCTATATCTAATAGTGTTTTGGGTTTAACATAATGCGTAACATCAGCAATATGTATCCCAATTTCATAATGGCCATTTTTAAGCAAACGAATAGAAAGGGCATCATCAAAGTCCTTGGCATCTTCTGGGTCAATCGTAAATGTAGTGACCTCACGCATATCCCGCCGTTTACTAATCTCTTCTGTAGAAATTTCGCTTTTTATACGGTTTGCTTGTGAGCTGATGTCCTTAGGAAAATGGACCGGTAAATTATATTCAGCTAAAATAGAATGCATCTCTGCCTCATGCTGGCCAGACGGGCCCAATACTTCGATCACCGTACCAACTGGTTTTTTATCTCCTTTTGGCCATTCAATGATCTGAACGATAACTTTATCGCCCGTTTGAGCACCTAATAAATCCTCCGGACGCACATAAATATCCTGGTGCATTTTGCGATTGTCCGCAACTACAAAGGCAAACTTTGTACCCACTTCGATTTTTCCCACAAATTCTTGACGATGACGTTGAATAACCTCGGTTACACGACCTTCAGCCTTTCTACCTTTGCGAGCAGGTTTATGAATTACTGCCCGTACCATGTCTTGGTCTAAGGCTCCCATTAAATTTTCCTGCTTCACCCAAATATCATCTTCCAGTTCTTGGACTACTACATAGCCAAATCGGGAGCTCACATAGTCCAAACGCCCCATATAATAGGCCAATTGCGTACAAGCCCGATATTTTTTACCGTCCTGCTGTAGTACATTTTCTTGGCAGAGTTTCTCCAATAGCTCCACTAATTTCCGCTTATCTGCCTTGGTGTGGATTCGGAGTAAACTCATTATCTTTCGTAGTGAAAATCCTACAGTAGTATCTGCTAAAACCAGCTCCATTACACGAGCTCGGTAATTTTGTTTTTTGGGCTTATCGTGTTTCTTTTTTCTTCTTTTTTTTGACATGTTGTCTCATTTTTTAATTTAATATGCAATCAATCAAATCATATTATAGATCGGAATGGGATGGGACTTCTATTGATTTATAAATGAATGTTTTCTGCAAAATACATTCAAATATTGGCTTTTAATGGATTGTTTTTACTCATTATTTAAATGTATTCTGCTAATTTTATTGAAAAAATTAAATTGATTATAAATTTCTTATTCAAAATAAAAAGGCTGCAATTCTGCAGCCTTTACGTTCACTATATCTCACATAAGAGCTCTAATACTCCCAAAGATGATGTTCTTTTTCCATAAGCTGATACTCGATCCACTGTGATGCCAATATACCTTGTCGTGGACTCTTGTTATATACATCCACCACATAGCTATCATCCGGATTCGAAACCTTAGTGATACGTGCACTAAACAAGCGCAATACAAATGCATCAGCTAAGTTTTTGTGCTCTGCATTATTTTGCGGATTAAACCAATAGGCTTCATCAGGCATACTTCTAAATAATGCCTCAAGATCTCTGTATTTAAATACACCTACTGTTTTCTCCAAACCAGTCTCAAAACGTTCGGCAGGAATTACCAATCGGATAGATTGGATATCATAATACAACCTAGAACGCTTTTTATCAAAAACCATATCTTCAGCCAGTTCGAGGATAGATACCTCGTTAGGGTAAAAGAACTCTGCAGAGTTATCATCGGCTTCTTCTCCACCGCCATCACCCCAGTCAGATGAAGAGCCCCAATCAGAGTCTTCTTCAAACCCCATGGCTTTCTCCTCTTCTGTTAGTCCAATATCCACATCTGGTAGCTTCATGTTTTCTTCAAACTGCTCCTTTGTCATAGGGTTTACCAAAGAATCACTTCGATAAGGTGTAATCAAACCATTTTTTACAGATTCAATAATGATCTTTGTAATTTCATTATTATAAGCAAAAAACGGCTTATTCTGTTTCTCCCTTAGATCCATCCGACGCCAAACACGCTTTTTGTACATAATATCGGCGTCCAAAATTGGATACACCGAATTTGGATTATAACCTAAGTCTCGCTCTTGTGCGCTTAGGTACACAGGAGCAATAAGTATGATTATCAATAAGGCAAAAACAGCTTTTTTCATCATCATCATTATTTAATATTGATAGAGAAATAAGAAGGAGGCATATTAACCTTCTCAATATTATCTCTAAAGTTCATTCTTTTGACTTCTTTAATCTCAACTACTAATCGATCACCAGACTGTGCCTTAGATAGTAATTGACTTAAGTTCGCTTTTTCTCTTGTCATACGCATGGGCGCACCAATTGGTCTTGCCCCACGTGCTAATGTTACCTCCCACTTTGTAACTCTATAACGAGCATCTTTTGGTAAAAATTGCTTAAAACTCTCATCAGCAATGGCTTTTGCTTCAAGACTCCTCAGCTCATTTCGATCATTACCTTGTCTTTCGTTTACAGGTTTTCTTTTAGAAGTAAGTACCTGAAGATCAGGCTTAGGGACACGACGTACTGGGAAATTCCTACTACCAATTGCACTACCACCACTCGAAACGTTTAATCGTACCTTTGCTTTGTTTGGCACTAGCGTAACTAAACCTTTTTGTCTACCTCTAATAACAGCAGCTCCACTTGCTGTAAACGCCGGATTATAATTAGCACCAAGTTGAGGTACTTGCACATCAAGCTCATTACCACAATTGAGGTATAATGCTCCAACAGAAGCAGATTGTACCGAGATGGTTGGCTTAACAACAAAATACTTTATTGTTTCTTTATAAGTAGTGTCTCTTCCACCTGGTAATTTTAAAGAAATAGCTGCTTCGAATGACTTCTCTGCCATGCCATCTTTATCGTACTTAGCAGCAGCACCTACCTTAAAATCAACTTTACCAAAACCTCCTTCAACTTGGATTGGCTTACCATTCATATACATGGTAGGCTTAATCCCAGAAGAGGATGCTGAAATAAACATATCAGCCTTGTAGTTTGTACCAGCAGCTACAATTCTTGACTCCGGGCGTACCATTGGTATAATTCGATCGAATTTCAAGTCTTTAGCCCCAACTTTACCAGCCAATGCCTCCAATGCCTTCACTTCATACGACAAAATCGTAGATTGAAACTGGCTAATCGTAGCCAAACCTGCTGGCATAGGCGTAGATTCAAAGGTCAACGTAGCAAAATCTTTTGTATGTTGCTTTGGTTCATCTTTGTACTTGGGATCATCCTTGCCATCATAAGCAATTGGTTTATATTCGCTTGATTTTAAGGTCGAGTTTAAGAAGGTCGAATATCCGTTTAGGAGTTCTTTAAGCTCCTTTCCATGTTTACCCTGATCCTTATTCATCATGTGGTGGCCTACCTTATCATAATCCTTCTTACCTGCTTCCATACCACCTGTAAGTTCCAAAAATGTATCTTTATAAGAAGCTAATGAAGCAAATACTTCATTTGTTTTTGACCGAACTGCTTTTGCTTGCTCCATAACGGCAACGTCCTCTGTCCGATTCCCACTTTCCTTTACGGCTGCCGATATCTTTTCAAGTGTTTGGTCATTATACTCATTCGTTTTGCTATTCGCCTCTTCCAAACTTTCATTAATAAAAATGAACTTATCAATGACGGTGCTATCCACATTCAAAGCCAAAAGGGCCGTGAGGACAAGATACATCATCCCGATCATCTTCTGCCGTGGCGTTTCATTTTTTCCTGCCATAAGTTCTTATCCGTTTTTTAAAAATTAAAACTTAATTGTCTTAAAAATTACCCCTTCATGGCAGCTAACATATTGCCATAAACTTTGTTGAGGTTAGTTAAATTGCCAGTAAGCTTAGAAAGTTCACCTTTGAACTGCTCTGTTCCCTTACCTGCTTCTGTTACATTCTCCATCGCCGCAGCCATAGAAGAATAGAATTTATTAAGTGCTTTAAGATGACTATTGGCATCCTTAAGCTCCATTTCATATACTGAATTTAAGCTACTCAAGTTTTTAGTAACTGCAACCACTTGATCATGATAAGCTTTTGCATCCTTACTAGCATTTGCCATTTCAGACATGGCACTAACCGTGCTTGAATATGACTTATTCATGTCAACCAATGACTTTGAAGCTGTTTGTACATTTTTTGCGTACTCATTTGTGGCAACAGCCGCGTTAGAAATCGTAGACATTTGTGATACCGAATCAGATAGTCCTTTCATTCCTTTACCTAAACTATTAATAAGTTCTGGCCCGATCTTAGCACTCTCTAACATATGATCAAGTTTCTTAGTAACTGATCCCCCAGCTTTCTTTTCCACTCTGCGCTTTGGTGCCTCATCTGCCAATTCAGGATATACCTTAGTCCAATCTGGCTCAAAATGACTTGGTTCAAATGCACTAAAGAAAAAGATAATCGCCTCTGTGGTTAGTCCAACAACTAAGAAAAATCCAGCCATGGGCCAGTGCATAATCTTAAATAATGCCCCAATAATTACCACTGATGCTCCAATACCATAAATCTTTGGCATCACAGTGGTATAGAAAAAATTAGGTCCACCTTTCTTCTTGCTCATATTAGTAAATTTTATTGAATTAAAAGAATTTCTTTATTTATTACATTAACTAAAATTCATTTCCAGCTGATCGACCAAGGTATGTCATTACACATCTAAAACCAATATATGCTCGAGTTGAATCTTTATGTTCAAAATTTCTAGTACCTGTTTCGAGGAAGTAAGAAATGTCTTTCCAAGATCCTCCACGTATTACCTTAAAGGGTACGTCCTCATCAAAATACGTTGGGTTCAAATCCCATACAAGTGGATACGATGCCGCATCAAAGGCATCCTCACACCACTCTGAAATATTACCAGCCATATCAAAAAGCCCGTAATCGTTTGTAAAGTATGACCCTACAGGTGCTGTATAAGCAAATCCATCATCGAAATAATTTCCTCTACCTGGCTTAAAGTTTGCTAACATACAACCTTTTTGATTTCGTATATAAGGGTTACCCCAAGGATACTTGGCCATATCACGACCACCCCGTGCCGCATATTCCCATTCTGCCTCTGAAGGCAGCCTAAACATTGGCATTGGAAAGTCCCCATTACTTGCACGATACGTATTAAGATAATCTGTTCGCCACTTGCAGAAATATTTAGCAGCCTCCCAGTCAACACCAACAACTGGATAATCATCAAAGGCTGGGTGTGAATAATAATACACCATAAGAGGATCACCCATATGATGCGTAAAATCTTTTACCCAAACTGTAGTATCGGGGTACAACTCGTCAATAATAAAATCCTCACCAAGCACACTGACAGAGTCCTCCATAACAGCATCTACAAACTGACGATACTCATTATTTGTAATTTCGGTATCATCCATATAGAAGGCTCCAATGGTAACTTGCTTATTAAAATTTATCTGTGTGGCTGCTATATCCTCATCGGCTTGCCCCATATGAAATGTTCCTGCAGGTACTGTCACCATACCATATGGCACGGACATCGTCCAACCTGCTCTCCCCTGGACACCAATTAACTCACCGCCATCGTCCCCGCTTCTTCCAAGTAATCCGCACCCTTGCAAGATAGGCATCAATCCGATCAAAATATATATACTAGCTTTGTAAAGCTTAGTACTATTGGGAGCACCAATATTATTCATATCACCTTATTTAATTACCAATTTATTCCTTATCCAGTAACAAACTTAAAAAATAATTATAACGACTAAAATTATAGTTCCAAATGATCAAATCATAATGATATTTTGCAAGAACTCAACCTTGTAAGTTTTTACAAAATATCAAGTTCAGCTATTTGGAATTTTAAAATTGCACCTAAATTTAATTAACCTTTATCCTTAAACGTCGTAAAACTACTTATTATTGTACGATTATAAAAATAATTTTTTAAAATATTATTTCATCAATGCCTAAATCGAGGTGTTCGAATCATCGATTTATTTCCTGAAGTAACAGGTGGCAATGCATAACTTATTGTTAACTCATGTGAGGTAGCTTGTTTAGCTGATCTCGCAACAATTACGTAATCAAAGGCATAGCCAAGTTTCAAGGCATTATCCTTGAAGAAACTATAGCCAAGCAACACAACAATTGCCTCTGATTGACGATATGATAACCCGCCCCACATTTTTTGATCATAAGTAGCCATTACATTTATGTCAAAGGAATATGTTTTAAAATCTGTATTTATAAATGCAGAAGGCGTAAGAGTTATTTTATGATTAAGTTCATAATCATAGCCCCCCGTAAATGTTAAGTGATTTTGAAGTGGGTTTCTAAGTTCATCTATCCCAAAACTAAACTCCGACTTAATCATATGGTTGAAACCTACACCTGCAAAATATTTTAATGCTCGATAATATATCCCTAGAGCTAAATCTGGACGCACTTGACTTTCCTTACCATTACCTAGCAAGGGATCATCTGCCTCATTTGCTCGATATTTATCATAATCTATTGCCATAGAATAAAGCCCACCTCTCACACCAAAACTAAGCTTTGAATCCTTAAAACCAAAATGATAAGCATATGATGCTTGTACTTGCATATTTGTAGTAGCTGCTAGTTGATCATGTACGATTACAAGCCCACCCCCACTACGAAATCTCAGAATTGGTGCACTCAACGAAATTACTTGCGTACTTGGGGCACCCTGCCCGTCAAAAGTTGAATTATAACCCGCCCATTGGGTTCGATGAATGGCAGATACTTTAGCCACACCTTCCACACCAGAGTAACCAGGGTTGTAAAACAAGGTCTGAAACATGTAATGGCTGAAGTGAGGGTCTTGCTGACCAAAACTAACTGTAACTAAGCCACAAAAAAAGATCAATAATTTGATATTAATTTTCATAAAATATAAGCAAAATCCTGTATTAATATACAGATAGTAAATGTATATATAATAATCAATACATACAAAACACATAAATACAAAACCTTACGGGTATCTTACATTTCGATACCATTAGCCTGCTTAATATAAAGCTCGATGGCACCTGTCATGGAAGGAGCATTAGGTAATGGGGCCTGCACATCCAGCTCCAAACCTGAATCCTTCACTGCTTTGGCCGTTGAGGAGCCAAAGGCTGCAATGCGGGTCTCCTTTTGCTCAAAATCTGGAAAATTGACGAATAGTGAATTTATACCTGAAGGGCTAAAGAATGCAATCATATCATAATTTACATTACTTAAATCAGAAAGATCGCATGCCACCGTTCGATAGATGACCGCTTCTTTATAATGAAAGGATTCTTCTTTTAGAAAATCAGGAATATCATTCTTACGAATGTCAGAGCATGGAAAAATATATTTTTCATTAGCATGCTTCTTAATAATTTCGATAAGATCAGTTGCAGTGCGTAATCCTGTAAATATTTTACGTTTTCGAACAACAATGTATTTTTGAAGATAATTAGCTGTTTGCTCTGAAATACAAAAGTACTTCATATCTGCTGGTACTTCAATTTTACTTTCTTTACATAACCTAAAGAAATGGTCAACTGCATTTCGACTAGTAAATATAACAGCCGTAAAGTCTAATATATTTATCTTTTGCTTCCTAAATTCCTTAAGGGTAACGGGCTCAATTTGTATAAAAGGCCTAAAATCAACCTGTAATTGATACCTTTTTGCCAACTCAAAATAAGGTGAATTCTCATTTGTTGGCTTTGGTTGAGAAACTAATATACTTTGCACTTTTTTCATTATCGCCAATGTTTCAGTCTTAACCATCCTTAATTCAATTATTCAATTAAAAACTAATTTTTACCAAAAGTATGAATGGAAAAATTTCTGTGCAGCAAAGGTATGAAAATAAAAGGAAATTTCTAAGCATAAATCCACCACCAATTCTTACAGCTAATAATATTAACCGTATTATAAATAATCCAACAACAATTCCAGCTAAAATGCTCCCGTTTATTATATTGATCTGAAAATTAAGCAAATACAATGCTGCAGTAATGACAGCACTATAACTAATAATAATAAATTCAAATTGAAAGTCAGCCATAAAATGCCATTTATAAAGGGCAACTTGGCCAAACAAATTTGAAACAACTGCAATTAAAAAGTATTTTGTTAAGGTCAATAAAAAAATAAAAACAGACAACAACAGATAACCAAATAAATTCCAACCAAGCGTATCCCCCTCAAATAAGCTACCAAACTCCTTGAATCGAAGCTGATCATCCCAAATGATGATTAATAGTGCCAATGTTATTGAAAAATAAACTAACACAGTTAAAAACTGCTTATCAAACACATAACCAGTAGTATTTTTATTGATGTGGTTTAACAAAGTTAATTGGCGTATCGATAATAATGGTTTTACAAACTTTGAATAAGTGTATATTAAATACACTAAGAATAAAAAAATAAGCAAATAGGTAATGAGTATAAAATTGTGCCTCGCCTCATCTCGTTGCCTTACCGAAGATTGATTGAATGATTGATGAAGAATGGTTGGGCTATCAAAATGTGACACAACATGAGCGCTAAAGTTAGCTCCTAATCGTATATCATTATTAATAGTTAATAATAGAGAATCAGTTTGCATAACTCGATATAAACTATCAATATCTATATATTGGCAGCTTTTGATGGGTAAGTATTCCAGGATTTTATTACCAACCAGTATCGTGGTATATGGTGGTGCACAAAGCTCCAAGTAAGCTCCCCTATAATTAACTACATCTAAATAGAAATAAAGCGTCTGCTCAGTGGCAGCATTACTGGTAAGAGGCACAAAAACATCTTTAAAAGCATGATAACATTGAAAGCCTGTGGATAAGTCCTTAATTGGCCTATATTCACCTTGAATGATGAATGGTAAAAAAATAAGGAATATCAGGCAATATTTATTTGTCTTGAGCAACATTACCTTTTCTTGCATTCAAAATATAAAGTACTAAGCCAATCACAAACATGATGCTTGCAGAACCAATCATAAGTATCATATTGCCTAGTTCAACATAATAAATTTCAATGGCAATAACGAATACATTCAACAAAATGAGTAAAACCACAACCCAAATTTGAGAAAATCCCAGGTTTAACAAATGATGATGTATATGATTATTATCTGGATAGAATGGAGACTTACCCTGAATTAATCGAATTACAAATACTCTGAGCGTATCAAAAATTGGTACAAACAAAATGGCAATTGCCATAGCTGGAGAAGCAGGTGTAAAATCACTTTCAATAAATTTGATAGACATCACCGATACGATAAAACCACATAATAAAGAGCCTGTATCACCCATAAATACTTTTGCCTTGAAGAAGTTATAACGGAGGAAGCCCAAAACTGCTCCTGCCAAAGTAAAAGCCACAAAGGCATATGGCATTTGACCGTATTGAAAAAAATAAATTCCAAATGTAATAGAAATAACCATTATGATGCTTCCAGCAAGCCCATCTAACCCATCTATAAGATTTACTGAGTTGGTAATTCCAATGATTACAAAAAATGTAAAAGTATAACTAATACCAGGAGTAAGTTCCAGAATCCCTAAAATGCCATGAAAATTCATAATTCGTAGATCAGCCACGAACATGATAATACCTGCAGATAATACTTGTACAAAAAATTTCTTCAGGGCAGAAACCGTTACGAGATCATCTTTAACACCAATAAAAAATATGATTAAACAACCAGCCAGTAGCTGTTGTATACCCTGCTTCATGTCACCAAAAATAGTAATAGCCGACATAAATCCAGCAAAAATAGCAAGTCCTCCTAACCTAGGAGTTAGCGATTCGTGGATCGTGCGGTGATTGGGTTCATCAAGCAGGTGTTTGCGGTATGATACAAAAATAATTGATGGTATCGCAAATATCGCTAATAAGAATGCCCACACAAAAGCCAATATTATATCTAACATTATAATTAATGTAAGTTAGAAAATCACACAAAAGTTTTTACTGACCTATCACAAAAAAAATTATAATGTAGTAGTAAATTGGTATTTGTGCCCTTAAAATTAAATACTTTCCGATAAAAATAATAATGAATTTAAAATTTCAGCTTAACAATTACCAAAAACCAATACATATATGTAATATAGAACCTTTGAATACAATATGATAAGCTGTGTACTGCATGAAAAGAAATTAATGATATGCTAAAAAATTTAATATTTGACGCCAATTCGGATAGTCGTTTTATAACACTAAGCTTAATTAGCTTTAAACAAGAGCTGGATACTTGTAATGATGCCGTTATTATCGATACAAGAGATGAGGAAGCTTTTGAGGAAGATCACCTACATGGAGCAATCCATATGGACTTTAATTGCCCGAATTTTACGAGTGATGCTCTAAATTTTGATCAATCCAAGACCTATTTCGTTTATTGTGAGAATGGAACATTAAGCACCAAGGCTTGCGAGGTGCTAGTAGAAGCTGGGATCACCAAAGTTTATCACTTAAGGGGTGGGATGCAGTCTTGGAGGCAGCAAAGTAGGTTTATGGATTAATCCTTTTTTCGTATCTTTAGGCTAACCTAAAAGTATAGTTGAATTGGCAAACACCAAACTTACCAAAGAAGATTATTATATTAACGAACTAGGGCTGATGGTTTTTACGGAAAAGTATCACTTGAAAAGAGGGTATTGCTGTAAAAGTGGGTGCAAACATTGTCCGTATTAATTTCAATTAATTTTGCTAATTTTATTGAATTAATTTTAATATTTGCATATATTTTGCTAAATTTGATGAAAACCAAGCTTGATTTGATATCAGTTTATTATTATCAGTTAAACTTTAAACAATAATTCAGATTTAATTTTTATTGATAGTTTATTTGGCCGCTTTTCCAAGCGATGAAATCAGTATGCTAAATGTTTATTTAGAAAATTATTTTATCGTGTCATCAGGGTCTCCATGCCCAAGCTCCTCCAAAACATAATCAGTATAATCATGCCGAGGGTCTGTATAAATCATAATCAAATCACCGGATTTATCAAAGACAATTTGAAGCCGCTTGTCCTTAGCCACTTTTTCGATAGCCTCAAAAATTTTATCCTGAACTGGCTTAATAAGTTCCTTTTTCTTTAAAAAATACATGCCCTCATAACCAAAAATCTTTTTTTGATGCTCCTTTAACTCCATTTCTTTTTGCTCAATGGCAAGTACACGCTCAGCACGCATTTCCTTAGTAAGCAAGACCTCTTCTGCCTTAAGGTCACTATACATGGAAGCAATCTCCTTTTGCATATTTTGAATTTCTTCCTGCCACCTTGTCGAAAACTGATTAATCTCCTGCTGAGCCTGCTGATATTCAGGCATCTTATTTAAGATAAACTCGGTATCAACATATCCAAATTTCTGTCCGAACAAGGATAAAGTAAGCCCCACAAAAAGGAATGTAAACAGACTATGTTTCATAATAATATTATCTAATTTGTTGACCAATAGTGAAATGGAACTGAGACCCACTTATGCTATTGGCGCCAGGTAATGTATTAAACCCGTATCCCCAATCTATACCTATTAAACCAAATGCTGGCATAAAGATTCTTGCCCCAACTCCAGCCGATTTATATAAATTGAAAGGATTAAACTCACTATGTACACCCCAGTTATTCCCGCCTTCAGCAAAACCAAGCACAAAAATGGTTGCCGCTGGATTTAGGGAAATTGGGTAACGGAGTTCTAACACAAACTTATTATATACCACCCCGCCTTCTACACCTCCAATTATCGAGCCTCCAGCATAATTTGGCGGATTAATGGAATTATCCTCATACCCCCTGAGTGCAATAATATCACGTGCAAGAATAAAATTCTGCCCAGCTAGGCCACTACCTCCTAATGTAAACCGCTCAAAAGGCCCTACATCATACCCTGCCTTATACGTTCCAATGTATCCAAGGTGTGCACGTGCATGGAAGGTGAATTTTTCAATAATCGGTGCATAATAGGCCGCATCGAACATCCACTTATGATATTCCACCCACTTATCCACTTTTATAATATCTTCGTCCTCATTAGCCTCTCCTGTATCATTTGGATTATTGCTCAGCTGGGAGTAAGGGGGCGTTAAACTCAAGCTTAGTGAAATTGATGAACCATTTCTAGAAAAAATTGGGTTATCAAGGCTATTTCGAGCAAATGTGGTATTAAAATTTATATTATTTGAGGTACCATTACTTCCTTCAATTCCGGTATACCCCTGAAAATCTTGATAATGATAAATTTGATAATTAATAGAATTAGACAAGGTAAAGTAGTCATCAGGCCACTTTAATCTACGACCTACACCTAAACTTACACTATAAATTTTGAAAGATCCGGTTATGTTTTGATTAAAATTGATCTCGTTACGGTTTGTATGGCTCAACGAAATATTTAAACTATTTGGTTTTTTGCCCCCTAACCAAGGCTCAGAAAAAGAAATGGAATAGTTTTGATATTGCCTACCGTTCGCTTGTACACGCAAGGCAAGTTTTTGACCATCACCTACCGGCAGCGGACGCCAGAATTTCGGTTTTGGGATATTTCTCAGTGAAAAATTATTAAATACCAAACCCAGCGTACCTACAAAACCAAATGCGCCACCCCAGCCAGCAGACAACTCTACCTGATCGCTTGGTTTTTCGACTAAGGTATATTCTATATCAACCGTTCCTTCAGCAGGGTTAGGGATCGGATTAATCCCAATTTGTTCAGGATCAAAGTAACCCAACTGAGATAGCTCCCTTTGCGTCCGAATAAGCTCTGCTCTACTAAATTTGTTTCCTGGTAACGTTCTAATTTCACGTATAATTACCTTATCCGAGGTGCGATCATTACCTTTTACGATGATGCGCTCGATGGTAGCTTGTGGCCCCTCATACATCCGCATTTCAATATCAATGGAGTCTTCCTCTACACGTACTTCTATGGGCTGCACATTAAAAAACAAATACCCATCATCCATATACAGTGAGCTGATATCTGGTCCGGTAGGGTTGTAGGTAAGTTTTTTGTTAATAAGATCCATATCATAAACATCTCCTTTTTTGACGCCAAGTATGCGGTCTAGTATCCGATCATTATGAATGTAGTTTCCCGTCCAAGTAATTTCCCTAAAATAATATTTTTGTCCTTCCTCTACTTCAATATTGATATCAATACTCGAATGATCATTATTTTTAGCTATGCTATCACCAACAACTTTAGCATCTCTAAACCCCTTTGAGTTGTAAAATGAAATTAAGTTGGTCTTATCTTCTTCAAAATCTTTTTTAATAAACTTTGAGCTACTAAAAAACGTAGGTTTAATATGATGCCCTAAATATGCTTTAATATCTTTTAAATCAATTTTTTGAAAGGAAGTCATAAACTGCCAAGCATTTTTTGGATTTAGATGGAATAATCTGCTCGCCCAATCTTTAAATAAACTAATACGTGCATATTCCTTCGTATTCTTTAGCTTCCCTCTTAGCTTAGCATCTAGTATTTCTTCGTTTCCTTCAAAATCTATATACCTTACCTTCACTTTCTTTTTCTTTTTAACATTTATAACTAAGCGCACACTATTGGTAAGAATAGTATCTGGATGTTGGCTCATGTCAACTGATACATTTAAGAAGCCCTTATTTATAAAATAGCGTTTGACACTAAGCTCCGCATTTTTTTTGAGTGCATCTGTCAATACACGTCCTTTTATGAGCTGGATTTCATCATTTAGGTCACTTATTTGTGATTTCCCTACACCAGTAATCTCTATATTCGAAAGTCGTGGGCGTTCGGTGAGCTCAATCGTTAAAGCGGCCTTTCCGTCTGGCATTTGATACGCATAAATCTCAACGTTGCCTATGATTCCCTGCTTCCATAGTTTTTTTATAGCACCACTAATGGCATCACTAGGTATTTTTAATTGGTCACCTACTTTTAAACCAGTAAGTGCAATTAAGGCATTATGATCTAAATATTTAGAACCTATCACCTTAATTTCACCAATTTCATAGGTTTGAGGCCTGGAATAATCAAGGGGGATTTTCTTTGTCTGAATAGAAGGCGTAGTTGTTGTACCCAAGCCAATTTGGGCACTAACTTCTACCAAAAGAAACAACATCAAGAAGGTAATTAATCGTTTCATATTTTTATTTGCTCACTAGTTTTTCCAAATCTCCGCTCACGATGCTGATAGGCATAAATGGCACCATATAAATGTTCTTTTCTAAAATCTGGCCATAAAATCTCAGTAATAAATAACTCAGTATAAGCAATTTGCCATAATAAAAAATTACTTATTCTAAGCTCGCCACTGGTACGGATTAACAATTCAGGATCAGGCATTTCAGCTGTTTCTAAATACTGTTGAATATCCTCTTGCTGTATTTCTGAAGGAGATACCGTACCTTGCTCCACCTTCGTTGCAATTTTTTTGACCATTTCAGTGATTTCCCAACGTCCACTATAATTTAAAGCCAGGTTTAAAACCATGCCATTATTGTTATGTGTAGCACGCTTGGCTTCTTGCAATTTATGAATACAACCACGAGGTAATTTTTCAATGGCACCAATGGTATTGAGTCGAATATTATTCTTAATTAATGTCTCGGTCTCATTACTAATTGTAAGTATTAGTAACTCCATAAGTGCATCTACTTCTATTTTGGGCCTATTCCAGTTTTCAGTGGAAAAGGCATAGAGTGTCAGGTAAGCTACTCCTAACTCCGCACATGCTTCAGCCGATTCACGAACAGCTTTTATGGCACTTTTATGACCAAAAATACGTTTAGCCCCTTTCTTTTTGGCCCATCGCCCATTGCCATCCATTATAATGGCTATATGTTTGGGCAAATTGGCTTTATTTATTTGGTCTACGTGCATACCGTATTTTAGGTGTTTATAAAATAATTACTGTTATTTTCATTTCAATTTAATTGAGCCAAATACATTTGAATACAATTCTCTAATCCATAATAAAGTGCATCACATATCAATGCATGCCCAATAGATACCTCCTTCAAAAAAGGGATCTTTTGATGCAAAAACCTTAAGTTTTCAAGGCTTAAATCATGCCCCGCATTTACACCCAAGCCAGCCTCATGTGCAATTTGCGCGGTTTTTATATAAGGGTCAATTGCCTTATCTCGATCCTGCAAATATGCATGAGCATAGCCTTCTGTATATAACTCAATTCGATCTGCATGTATATCAGCAGCCTTAGATACCGTTTCAGGATTTGGCTCTACAAAAACAGATACACGCACCCCCCAACTTTTAATTTGAAGAATCAATTCCTTCAAAAAATCCTCGTGTTGGATGAGGTCCCAACCAGCATTTGACGTAATAACATCTGGAGCATCAGGAACTAATGTAGCCTGAGCTGGTTTAACCTTTTCAATTAAATCCAAATACTCCTTGCTAGGGTAGCCCTCTATATTGAGCTCAGTCTGTACCTGCTTTGCCAAATCTAGTACATCCATTTTTCTGATGTGCCGCTCATCAGGCCTAGGATGAACAGTAATACCTTGAGCCCCATATTGTTCACAATCTTTAGCCACCTGAAGTAAGTCCGGCACATTGCCCCCTCTAGCATTACGTAATGTAGCTATTTTATTGATATTTACACTTAATCGGGTCATACCCATGCTCATGAGTTAGTATTAGGGTGCAAAGATATAAATAAAACTTTATCTTTTATAACCGTTAAGATAAAAGCCCACGTTCAGATAACTATAATTACCTAAATTGACCTTAAGTGTTAATGCAAACATTGCAATTTACTGGATTACACTATTTGTTCATCATTTTAAACGGAAATTTGTATCAGAATATTATGGTGTGCTGGTAGATAAGTTTCTTACCATGGCAAGTAATTCATTCTCAACATCCCAATCTTTGGCTAATTTGAGCATAGCAGTTGCTTCCATTTCAGTAATATAACCTTTTTGGTTATTGGCATTCCACACAATCTTGAGATAATGAAGTTTGCGGTCATTGCTAAAGTTTCCAATAACTTTATTTAGGTATTCTCGTGCACGATCAAACGATGTGATGACATCCTTCTCAATAAATTGAAACGTCCACTTTAACTCCTCTTGCGCATCTTGCTCTTCTGCCATTTGTGCTAAAATCTCGCGCTCGTCATCATCTAGACCATGATAATAAAATATTATGGCAATAAGCAGTATATAGGCTTTTTTTTCTTCCTGATCCATGTGAATGGGTTTAGGTCTAGGATGGTACAAATATATACTTTTTATTCAAAATATAGAGAAATGTTACTCTAAAATTTACTGATCAGCTCAAAAAATCTATAGTTTGAAGTAAAAAATTGAATAATTACGGCAATTTTTGAAACCTTTTTAATTAAAATACGTGAATTACATATAATCCATTGTTAATTGATTGAAAAATTGTAATTTTAAAGAAAGAAACTAAATCGTGTAAAAGAGATATTATGAGTGCAAATAATGAAAAAATGCAAGCCCTACAACTTACCATAGATAAACTGAATAAAACTTATGGTAAGGGTACAGTTATGAAATTAAGTGACGAACGTGTAGTTGACGTACCAGCCGTTTCTACAGGGTCGCTTGGGTTAGATATTGCCCTTGGTATTGGCGGGCTACCTCGTGGTCGTGTTATAGAAATATTTGGGCCAGAGTCTTCGGGTAAAACGACGCTTTCTATGCATTGTATTGCTGAAGCTCAAAAAAAAGGAGGCCTAGCGGCATTTGTGGATGCAGAGCATGCATTTGATAAGAGCTATGCCGAAAAATTAGGTATCGATATCGATAATTTATTGATTTCACAGCCTGATAATGGCGAGCAGGCCTTAGAAATTGCAGAACATCTTATCCGTTCTGGCGCGATAGATGTACTCGTAATAGACTCTGTTGCAGCTTTAGTGCCAAAAGGTGAATTGGAAGGAGAAATGGGGGATAGTAAAATGGGACTACAAGCTAGGCTCATGTCACAGGCTTTAAGAAAATTAACTGGTGCTATTAATAAAACAGGATGTGCCTGTATATTTATAAATCAGTTGCGTGAAAAGATTGGGGTGATGTTTGGAAACCCGGAAACCACCACAGGTGGTAATGCCTTAAAGTTTTATGCGTCGGTAAGGCTTGATATTCGTAGGATTGGTCAAATTAAAAGTGCACCTGATATGGTTATTGGTAATCGTACACGTGTAAAAGTGGTGAAAAATAAGGTGGCACCGCCATTTAAGATGGTAGAGTTTGATATCATGTATGGTGAGGGCATTTCTAAAGTAGGCGAAATACTAGATATAGGT
>JAUIFR010000279.1 GCA_030430325.1 Bacteroidia bacterium
GGGCTATCGGTCTCCTTTAGAAATGGAAGTATTTTTAAAAACTAGTAATAATATTAAAAATGTGGCTTAACTTTTTGTAACAAATTTAGTTGCAAGTCCAAACCAACCATTCCAATTTTGAGGTCATCGTATTTTTGCAAGGTATCAAGAGCAAAGAGGTTTACCAAGTAGCTTACCAATCATTAGCAGCATTAACTTTTAATGATGAGCATAAAATGGCCACAAAACCTTCCATAAATAAACTCCAATTATGTAAGTTGATACCCAATCCAAGCACTGGTGAAGCAAAAGTAGTAATAAACCAAATGCAATTTGCGCCTATTTATTGGGAAATATTGGCAAATACCGGTAGTAAAATACTTTCAGGCGTTTCTAAGGAAAATAAATTCGAACTGCCTCTTGATCAATTAAATAATGGTACGTATATTGTAAAAATACGTAGTAATCAAAAAACCTGGGTAGAGCGGCTTGTACTACTCAGAAAGTAGCCAAAAGAATCAAAAATATTGGTCTAAGTGATGAAAATCTTTCTTTTTTTCAATAATTTTTGCTAATTACATTGAAAATTAAAAAATTTTCCTAAAACTTGGTTAACATTTAATAATTATTAGACATTTAGAGTTAAGAACCAATAACTAGAAACCACTATGTCAACCTTTAAACTTTTGCTTGCTGTTCTAGGCATGCATTATTGTCTGTTTTTATATAGCCAAGAAAACCGCATTCTGACTGGGAGGATTGACTCTGATGATGATGTAGTTAAACTCTATGACATCAATATTGGAGATAATATTGTAATAGCTGGAGCTGGATATGACGACGTTGAAGATAATAATCAAAACCTATTATATAATGCTGGTTCGGTAAGTTATACCTATATAAAAGATGGTATTTGGATGGAACCAAAAATTGTAACTCAAAAAATACCAGATGATTACACAAACTTCGGGTATAGAGTGGCTGTTGTCAAAGACCAATTGATTATAAATGATAGGTATGGCGATAAAGATGGAACTGATGGCGATGGTGTTTATTATGTTATAGACACATCAGATGTATATAATGAAGTAAATATTTTAGGAAGTGATTTTATAGAAGTAATTAATGAACTAGAAGGCGAAGCTGACTTTAATGGCAAAATTGCACAAGCAGGTAACTTTATGGTAATTGTTGAAAACCGGGAAATTGACAAGTATAAAACTTATACTGGTTATTTAGACCATGGTCAAATTAATTTTTTTAGATGGAATAATGTCCATCAAAAATGGTTTAGATGGAAAAAGGATGACCAAAATGTAGTTAAATATGCTTCACAAGTAGATAAAATTTACAAGGACCCTCTTGATTATTATTCTGGTGATTATAATATAGATAATTATGGACGTGATGTTGATATGATCAATAATATGATAGTTGTTGGAAATTCTTATGCAAATTATGAAAATGAATTTGATGATGACGTTGGCTACGCCTACATATATAAAATTGAAGGAAATAATATTTCAGAAGGCACTCATAACGGAAACGATTACCTATTACCCAAGTCAAATATTATTGATGCATATATTGACAACTTCGGATATGATGTAGCCATAGGAAAAAGTAGTGATGATATTAAAACTGTGGCTATTGGTGCCCCAGGCACAAGCTTTGTTATTAATGATGACTTTGTTTATAATAAGGGATTAGTGATGGTTTATACGGAAACAAATAATTCCAATGATTGGGGGTTAGTTCAAGAATTACTTCCCGATGAAATTGAGGAGGGTGATTATTTTGGATATAGCGTAGCAATGGAGGGGGATTTCATAGCTGTTGGTGCAATTAATAACTCCAATGAAAATGGTGGTAATGCTGGAGCAGTATTTATTTTTCGACATAACAGTGAATATGCAAATGATAATTTAGATGAGACACTTCCATGGGAGTATGTTTTCAAATGGGTACCTGAAGATGTAAAAGATAATTACAATTTTGGACAGGAAGTTCAAATTAACAATCGAATAATAATAGCTTCTGCAGATGACTATGAGCTGGATAATAATACTGTTGGAGCAGTTTATGCATTGAATCTAAACGAAAGCCCTTTTATTGTGGATTTACCAGAAGATATTCCATGTAACCCTAGCACACTTTCATTAAAAGTTAAGAGTTTATCGGGGCTTGACGTTGAAAATGCAACATTTGTGTTTGAAAGCTCTGATCACGATGTATTGCTTCCTGAAAATATTACCTATATTGAAAAAAATGATGGCAATTATGACCTACAATTTAAGCCAATTCCAGGCGCTGCAGGGGTTGTAAATGTAACAATCATAGTTTATACCAATAAAGAATCTGATCAATACGGGTATAAAAACGAGGCTGAATTTAATGTAAGATTTACACAGTTTAGTGAACTTAAATTAACCACTCCTACCTTGAATTTATGTATTGATCAGCCTGTAGAATTTGAGACTCAATCTGTTCCAGGTATGGTCTACTCTTATTTTGTTGACGGACAACTTGTAGACGGAGAAAGCGATTCAAAGATCACCCTCGAAAGCATGAATGATGGCCAACAAATATATGTAGAAGGGGAAACAGTTGGTGATTGTGTGATCTTCAGTGATACCCTCACTGTAAGTGTTAACGACAATATAGAAGAAATCCAGCTTGAAGTAAGCGATAGCGTAATTTGCGAAGGGGACGAGGTCGTATTCACAGCAGTTGATAACTACGAAGACCAACCTGGGTTGAGATATGAATTTTATATAGATGGTATAGAAGAATCGCTACAGTCTGGTAAAGCCAAAATTTATACTACCAATACGCTCAAAAATGGTGAAAAAGTCTATGTAAGGCGTCAGCGGAATGATGGGGAATGCATCACCGCTGAAAGTGATAAAATTGCTGTGACTGTGCAGCAAGCCGAAATTGAATTAAAAGCCAATGCTACATCCATTTGCGATGGTGATGGCATTGTTTTCACTGCGAGTTACCCAAATGCAGACGTGTATCGATTCTTTGTGGACGGTAATCTCGTACAGAGTGGTGAGGATAATACCTACTCTGCTAATAATTTAACTAATGGACAAGAAGTATCAGTGAGAGGGTCTGAGGACTTATTTTGTTATCGCAATGAGCCTATCAAAATAACCGTATTTTCAAATATTTTAGTTACGCCTGATAGCACCTATTTCGAAAACTTTGAAGGCAATAATCATGGGTGGATATCCAGTGATGCTAAATGGAAAGGTGGTCCATCAAGTTGGGAATGTACAAGCCCAGCTGGTGCCAAAATTAATCATGCTTATTCAGGATCTCGAGCATGGGTTACCAACCGAGGAAATTACCAAACAGTAAGTGGCACTCAAAACAATACTTATTATAGTGGTGAGCAAAGTTGGGTAGAAAGCCCTTGTTTTGACATATCAGCACTAAAAAAACCCGTGTTTAGTGCTCGTATTTGGACCTCTACGGACTATCAACAAGATGGTGTGGTACTGCAGTACACGATTGATAACGGTAATACTTGGAATATCATCGGTAATGTAGGTGGTGGTATAAACTGGTACAATTCGGATGTAATCTTGGGTAGACCAGGCGGACAAACTGGAGCTGAGCAAGTTGGCTGGACCGGAAATACAGATGACCAATGGCAAAATGTACGTGTAGATTTGAGTGATCTGAAACATAAAATCGATCAAACTAATGCCACGGTTCGGTTTCGGTTTGCATTTGGTAGTAATAACGTCCTGAACAAATCGGACGATGAACCATTCGATGGCTTTGCCTTTGATGATGTCAGTATTGAAGAGCGAAACCGCTTAGTGATTGTCGAGCACTTTACCAATGCGGCAGCTGGCAGTGAAATAAAAGGCCAAAGTGATTTTATTGCTAGCGAGGTCAGTAAAAGACCCCTAGAACTTATGAGCCTGCATTATCATATTGATGAACCAGGCTTGAATGGCGATGACCCTATTTATTTAGCTAATACGGCAGACCCAAGTGCTAGAGCTCTTTATTATGGAATCGGTAAATTAAACAGGTCAGTAGTAGATGGATATATTAGGGGAGAAATAGTAGATGATAAT
>JAUIFR010000280.1 GCA_030430325.1 Bacteroidia bacterium
TGTTTATATTGTTGATTTTCAAAACTTTAATATAACAAAAAGGCATGATTTTTTCTAATATATAACCATAATTATTCCCTATTTTTTATTGAGTTCTTAACGCAATTTATTAATCGAACTCAGGTAATTTGATGGAGACAAACAATGAATGTGTTAGTAGAAAATAATAAGTCTTCAGCATTTTGAAGAAACTAAAGCCATGGTGCAGTAATTTGGTCGTAGCCAAACCTATATGTTATTCAATTTCACTCTTTAACGAACCGTTCACTAAGTAAAATTTCGCCTTTTTTGCTGTATACTTGCGCTACATAAAGTCCCTCAGGTAGATCTTCAATGGCAATACCGTCATTTTCCATCAAGTTACCAGTGCTTGTAATAGAAACCTGGTGGTTATTTGTCACATCTACAATGACAACTATAACCTGCTGATCTGGATTTAAACCATTAATATAAAGTGTATTGGTCGTAGGGTTTGGGGTTAATTCAACCTGCACAATCTGATCGATCACATCTGGTTGTACATTTGGGTTCGGTCGTTCACTTTGTATCCAACATTCTATTTGCAAGCATTTTAATTTCATTATTTTAAATCCTTTTCCAAGATGATCAGGTGCAACTCCTTCATCATAAAAGGCTATGAATGGTAAGTTATCTACTGGGTGAAATGCCAAATCTATCGATCCGTTTTGCCCGGCACGTTCTCCAATACCATTAATACCCCCAACGGGTTTTGCAGAGCCATTGGAGAAATATTTTACTTGATAGCCCTGATTATCCTCTTGGGTACCATTCAATGCTGCAAGGTATGGTACATTACTGGATGGGTCAAATTGCATGGACGGCCGATCCAAATATTTACCAAAGGAAGGTAACGCAATATCTTGGCTAATAAATTCCCAATTTTGACCATTAAATTTTTTTAGAGCGGCACCTTTGTCATGTTCTTCATAAAATAGGTATGGCTCATGTGTATTTGGATGAAACTTCATCTCAAAGCCTGTTGTAACGTACCAAGGCACATCTTGTTGCAGATAATAATTAGTGATGTTTCCTATAGCTTCTCCTACCTGCCACCAAATGTTACCATCGAACCTTCTTACCCTTAATGTTACTGCATCCCATTCGCCTGCGTCAGCAAAGGCCACATATGGTTCTCCTGTTACTGGATGAAAGGCAATCGAGGCCTTATCTCCAATATATTGTTCTTTTGCCTTACCTAATTCATTGCTTACTTGTAGCCATTGGTTGCTTTCAAGTTTATATACTTTATGTAGTGTTGTTGGTAGTTCAACATATTCTTTTACAGCGATATAAGGTATTCCGCTTACCGGTTGAATGGCAATATCAGGGTGTGATTTTTCTTGTACATTTAATGTTGAACCTACTTGCACCCAAGTATTTCCTGAAAGTTTATAGACAACAAACCCATCAGTTTTATCTTGAATGTCATTATCTACCAAGTAAGTAATGTATGGGGTGCCTAGAATAGGATCAAATACTAGCTTTAGTGATTGATAAGCCTCGACCCCAATAAATACCTCCCCTACTTGTGTCCATTGATTATTTTCAAATTTTTTGACAGCCAGCTCCAGAAGGTCGTTTCCTAATGAATTCACGGGGCCTGCAGCAAATAATATATTCGAATTAGGTTGAACTTCTATTTGAATGGCATATTCCTTAGAATCAGTAGAAAATCCTGCTTCGGGTAATTCCTGCCAGTCAGCTAATAAATTTAAATGTAATAGAATTAAGGTAAGCGCGATACTTCGCCCAAAAGATAGGCCATTTAATTTCATAGTTTTTGTTTGTTGTTGTTAATCAATCGATATTTAAAATCGATTTTATGTAAAAATATAAAATTACTATTACCAATTCCAGTATTATTGCTAAAATAAACTAAAAAAATATGGACCGTAGGGTGCTCTAAACAAAATAATTTGAATATAATTAGCTAATTTTATTCAAAACATAAAATAATCGAATATAATTGGCAAAATACATTGAATAGATTTATGAGTTCAATTACCCAATCAGCTCTGCTTCAAGCTGTTCTTCTATAATTTTATTCCCGTCTTTATAAACGAAATAGGAGTTATTTTCGGTGTTTCTAGATACGGCCTGTTCAGCTTTTCCATTTACAAATATGATTCCCGATAGGTCATCACAGGCGTAGCCATCACTTAAGTTTCCTGCTAATATCTGCTGATGATACAAGGGCCTGCGGGTTTTTTCCGAGCTATAATGCGGGCAATGGCTATAATCTAGAAAATGAAGGCCACGAACAATGCTTAGCTGCTTCGGCCGAGAGTCCGTATTTCCTCCATTGAACCAACAGATGGATCCTGCGCTTCCACCAGCCAATACAATACCGCTTTCATAAGCTTTTTTGAGTGACTGATCAATACCCTGAGCCTTCCAAATACCTAGCATATTTAAGGTATTACCACCCCCAACAATGATGGCATCCATGCTCATAATGATATCCTCAAAGAGTTCATCATCGGAGTGAGAGCTTACCCAAACACGCATTACATGCGGTATGAGATTAAGCCCTGTACATAGCTCATACCAGTAGCTAATGTAACGGTCATTATCAGCTAGAGCAGTTGGCAGAAAACAAATATTGGGCCTTGATTTACCAGTGAGCCGGGCTGTATATTTTATAAATGCCCTATTGACCTGACCCCCATACACAAATAATTTAGTCACGATTCTACAATTAGTAAAATAAATTTTTGATGAAGCTAGTGAATATTTTGGAAAATTGCTTCAAAAACATAAAGCTTCACCATGATAAAGCTGGATTTAATCATTTTAGGGTAATATTAAATGTAATTGGCAAAATATGTTCAAATCAAATTAATAATTATCGAACTGAGGTAAAATGGGTGTTGAAAGGCTAAATTAGGGGAACAGATCTGGTAGTATTTCAGTTGAGATAATTTTATATAAAATCTAATAAATAATTACACATATATTAAATTAAAAAATTATCCATTTTTTTTGGAATTTGTGATATGCTTTACTACCTATTTCGCGTTAAGGATATAAAATGCCAGCCGCTTGCGGCTGGGTCCGAAGGACGGAACCATTTTGTAGCCTGGTCTTAGTCTCAAATTTATTTTGAGACTAAGAAACGCCCAAATAATAAACTAATTATCAATATAATATTAAACAATTATTATAATAAAAAAAGTTATCAATCAAAAAAATAAATCTTTACATACATTTTTATCAACTAAGTTTAGAATAAAATTATCAAATCATCTAATAATATTCCATAAAACCTAAACTAAACAATAAAGCTTTGCAATTCTCTAAATTTATACCTTCCACTCCACACAATAACTACAATTTATTGTGTAATTAAATATTATAATTATTCAAAATTTTTGGTGTTGCAAAATTGAAGGCAGGAGTGAGTACCTCCACAACTTGTTCTTTACTTTTCATAGTTCTTTTTTCTATTAATGTTCAAACAAGCCGATTTGTTACCCTATGGTCCACTAAATCTTATTATTTTTTATAAAAATCAATGATTTAGGGTAACATTTTCATACATTTTGATATTAATTCCTAAAGTAGCAAATACAATACTTATGAATAAATCCTTGATCATTTTATTCGTCGTATTAACTACCGCATGTCATAATAGCAAAAGCTTACCTCCAAAGAATATTGGTGAAATATTGGTTGACCCAACCGCTCAATTTTGTATAAAAGAAGATCAGTTTATCATTATGGAGCCATATCCTGAATTTACTCGAAAAAGAGTGTATGAATGGAGCAATGATGTTGACTCTATGGAACTTGTTTTGGATGAGAAAATGGATAAAAGCGATCCATTTATTAATAAAAATGTTTTTTGCATCGATTCGATAGGGGTTATTATCCAAATTACATAAACCCTACCATCCAATTATCAGTTCCAAATGGACATTTGTTAGAGCGGGCTTCTAAGGTTAATGAATCAACTGTTTTTATTACACAAGACACCA
>JAUIFR010000281.1 GCA_030430325.1 Bacteroidia bacterium
AGTTGATAGTATTAATCAAAGATTAAAATCTTGATTTTATTCTATTTTAGATTGTTTGGGTTATCTTTATTGCATTTTTCCGTTGTTTTTTCTGGGTAGCGTGCAATTTTAGTGGGAACTTCTCAAAACGGCCTTAGCCTGCTTTTTGTCTAATATGGCATTAGGAAATACCAGGAAAATGCGGGCACGTTTAATTTTATAATAAAACCTGCGCCAAGATAGGATAGTTATTTATCTTTTATTAAAGGCTATCATCTTGTTTTCGTTACAACAATCATTCTTTGATTTAATGTATTTATTGGCTATGCTTCTCTAGCCAATGATCATCTTGGGCCTTTTTAGTATAATTATACATGATTTCCTTATCATCAAATAGCTTTTCGGAAATAAACACTTTCCCTTCCTTTAATTCAAATTTATGGTCATAGTGCTTTAGTACAGTCACGATATGCTCCAAAAATTCAGGAGTGGCCAATGTGGGTTCTTCAATGAACTGATCATTTTCTAACACGATAGGTTTTAGTTCAACAAACTGCTCATCACAAGATGACATTATAGTTAGGCTCATAATTAGAATTAAGTTTATTTTTTTAATGTCCATGAAAATTCTTCTTTAGCGAACCAGTAGTCTCGGATTTTTATGTTTCCACTTGCATCATATTTCCAGTAGCTCTCCATTTTAAATGGCTTCGCTTTGCCATATTTTTGCAAAAATAGCGCATCTTCATCAGAAATATCTCCAAAGCCTGGGATATAAGCTGAGAGACCTTCGTGCCAATCATAAGGGTCTTGCCATTTTATATCTACCTCACCAGTGATGGTGATGGATTTTCCTGTACGTTTGAGTCTAAAAATACCATTAGAGGTAACAGTAAATGTACCACTAGCATAGTAAAGCTCCGAAAAAATACTGGCTGTCTCTTGCGCGTCCCAATAGTCTTCAAGCACAAATTCCTGCCCATCTGCCAATACATTGGCTTTTTCGATGAGTTGTTTTTCGAAACGATCTTGATTTCTTTTTAAAGCTTCTTGAACACTGTCAAACCCTCTGAGCCAACTGTCATCTAAGATTCTTAAGGTGCCAGAGCCATCTAAGAAATGCTGCAAATTATCGGCTGCAACAGCATAGCCTTTACCGCGAGCTTCTTTTATCATGGCTTCATATTGCTTGATGAGGCGTTCTTTTTTTTGCTCGTCAGTTTCAGCAGACTCGGCCTTGGAGTCTTCCCGATCGTGCCTATTATTGTTACCTCCCCCATTTGCTTTACTCGACATCTGAATAGGTTCGGAAGAGCTATTTTGCATGAGCTGCATCATCTCGGAGTTATGATCACCGGTGGACCCATGACATTGAGGGACTTGGCTTTATACTGCTATGTTCTTGATCATTTGGAACTTTTTTCTCAATTTTTGCTGATTTCATAGTTAACTTTACTTAATACATTAAGGAAATTTTTCCGTTAGATATGAGGCATATCTAAAGATTCACTCCATAATAAAAAATGTGCAGTTTAGTTGTGATATAATTCCTGGTAATCTCTTTTCAAATAAAATATTTAAATTAATAATGTTATAGTTAATAGTCAATAGAATAGTATTTTATTTTTTGTAAAGTACAAAGATAATCACGCTAAATGATACGTTTTTCTGCTGCGCTCGAACGTATGTTAGTTTTGGAATTACATTTTTTTAATTTACTTAGAGCTTGTCTTTTCATCAGTATAAACAAAATAATGAACATCTAATTAACATAATTGATACTTTTCTTAGTTTTTAACATAGAAACTCAGGTAAATTACATTTTTTACTGGTATAAAGAAGCTTTTTCTAATTTAACCTTATTTAGATTAAAAAAAGGTTATTTTCTGAGTTGGCCTATCAAAAGTTTTTTTACATCGTTCTTGTACTGACGCATATTATGAATATAATTAGATAAACGGGTGCCATCACCGTATTCCAATGGGTTAAATTTTAAATAGTTGATTTGCTTAATCTTTTTTATTTCATCTTTTGAGGTGCCGGCATGGTTATCTGGATGGAATGGTCTATTATCAATTCCAAACTCCCATTTCATATTTTGGTTGTGGTAAAGGTTCACTTGATCAAAAGCAATACAGTGGTTTTTGTAAACAAACAAAATGATTCCTTTTTGCTCTTTATTAAATTGAGGTAAGGTAAATTGATTGTCTTGTATTTTAGGCAGATAGGTTTTTTTAAGTAAGCTATCCTCAGTAAAAATATAGATATGAAAATTATTATTAATTTCTACTGGTTTACCTTCTTTGAAAAATGTTATTGTGATGATCACTTTTTCTTGTGCAAATGTATCACAAGGCGATAGGAATAATATGCTAATTAAAAAACTAGGAAGTAGTTTCAATTTATTCTTTATTTTTGACTCCAATTGATCTAAACTCTTTTAAGGGAAAGGTAAAAACTTCTTTCTTATTGTTGTAAATATAAATTTTTTCATTACGAGCACCAAGTACGTAATTATAGCCTTTTCGATCACTTGAAGCTGCATTTTCTAAGTCCACTTCGGAGGGTTCTTGTTCAAAATTTGCAGTTTTAGTTTTTCCCCCAATGGTATTAGGGCCTGGTTTTTCAATAAATTCCCCCTTTGGGTGAACATGGAAGGTGCCTAAACTTCTTCCAGATAGTTGTTCTTGGTTTCTCCACTAAATACATCGATATGGGCATGTTTATTTACCCTAGTATCACTATAGGGTCCTGGTAAAGCATCGATTCCTTTTTCTTTATTATCTGTATGACCATAAATCCCACCTTCTTCATGAAAGCCACCTTTTTTATCACCAACTGATTGGTTAGGGGCATTAGAGCGATCTACGGCCTCTGCCATTTTGGTTCTAATGTAAGCACTTGGTAGCTCAATAGCTGAGTTGATATCACTAATTGAGGTAGGTTTTCCAGCCTTATCATTTTTAGTGATTTTTTTTACGTCCGTTTTATCTATTACTATAAAGATCTTGCCTTCGTTTTTTCCATCTGTGCCTAAATATTTACCATTTTGTTTATAATAACCATTTTTATTTTCATGTCCTGAAGTAGTATTCATTGGTTGGGTAGAGCTACTCATCAAGGCCATCAATTGTTGCTCTTTAGGGTAAGGGTTACTTTGCTGGATAAGTTGCAGCATTTGGGCGTCATGATCCAAGCTGCCTTGCTTAGGAAGTTGTGTGCTTTGATTGGGCTGCTTTTTTACGGATTCAGCAGCGGGATTAGGCTCTTTCTTTTCTTGGTAAAGTTTCATGCATGTACTTTACTATTAATGTCAAGATACGAAAAAAAGTTACCCAACCTACCGTGATATTTTCAAAAACTATAATTATTGCACTAATTTAGCAAAAATGGTTGAAAATTTGATGATTCAGGCACAGGTTCGGGGAACCTGCGCCAGGATAATAAACAATTTATATTGAATAAAATTTGTCCCGCTCGGGCGTATTTGTAATGCGCCTGAAATCTATTAGGGCATTTGCAATGCCCAAAGTTAGCTTTAATATAATAGTTAACAATGAAATATCCGTGTTGATTGTTTGTTTTTGCTCAAATCCATGGGTTATTTGATTGTATTAATCAAAGACTAAAATCTTGTTTTTCTGCAATTTTTGGGTGTTTGGAATGTTTTTATAGTGTTTTTCCGTTGTTTTATCTTTTTAGAGAGCAAATTAATGGGCTAAGGCACAGGTTTGCGAGGGGGTGATGAGCAAGAGTTTGAGTTTGAGCAAGAGCAAGAGTAAAATGCACCATTATTGCTAGCTTGGCTTGGCTATTGGTGGTTGAGCTATTGTGTGTGCCAGGGTTGATAAATCAGTGTTAATCCTTTACATCCGTGGCCTTCCGTGATTCAGACAAAAGTGCTTGAAAAAGGCATGGTGATGAGCAAGAGTTTGAGTTTGAGCAAGAGCAAGAGTAAAATGCACCATTATTGCTAGCTTGGCTTGGCTATTGGTGGTTGAGCTATTG
>JAUIFR010000031.1 GCA_030430325.1 Bacteroidia bacterium
CCATAGTTTGAAGCTTTACGTTCCCGGCATCTAAATGTGGAAGCGCACATCCGATTTCTTCATTATTAAAACTTGCATTAGGGCGTTGCAAATAGCTCAGTAAATCACAATGTAAATCAATGATGGGTATCATATAAAGTTTTTTTCAATTTAGCTGATTTGCTTTATTTATCATAGATTATAGTAACTATAATTTTTTTGGTTTAGTTATGTTGTATAGATTATGTAATACTTTTATAGTATGCGTCTAAGCTTGAAGTTACTATTCTAAAAATTTTTTTAATCAATGTTTTCAGTTTTTTTTTAAAGTTGATTTTTATTTGTTGATGGGAAGCTTTTATAATTATTGTACATTTTTTATATTTATTTTTTGATTTATTATTATGAATTAATTTAATATTTGTATTAAGCTTTTATATTATTTCTGTTTTATTTTCTAATCAGTATTAATTTTTATTCTATTTTATGATTGATATTGAATTTATTTAGCTAATTATATTCAAATTTACTATTATTTATTTTTTGGGAGTTGCCAGAAAGACAACAACTGCCTTTCTGGCCGGGCCCCAAAATGGTCCCGTCCTGTGGACCCAGCCGCTTGCGGCTGGCATTTTATACCCCTAACTCAATTTGGACTTTTGACTCTCATTACGATACTGTGATGAATAATGCGGGTTAACATATGGAAAAAATTTACCTAATACGAAGAAATGAAAAAAAACACAAAAAATGAACATATTTAGCTAAATATATTTAATAAACTACAAATAACCTTAAAAGTAAAAAAATGGCACCCTAAAAAACAATTACTTAAAAATCGAACTGAGGTAAATTAGTAAAATACGTTCAAAAATCACTTTTCATATCCAAAAAATAATAAACATATTCTGCAAAATACATTGAAAAATAAATAGAAATTGATCAAATTTAGCAAAATTCAATTAAATAAAAGGAGGCCGAAAATCCAGAATGCAAACAAGTTAGGCAGACCTATTACGCTCACGTAAGTAAAAAATCCAAAAAAATAGGGTCATAGCCGAATTATTCTTTATTTTTGTTCCTGTCAAAATTTTCAGTAGGCGAGTGGCATGAAGATCCCTTTAAAGAAATTTCCCTTTTATAAGCAACTTGATCAGATGGATTGTGGTCCTACTTGTTTGCGTATGATCGCAAAGCACTATGGGCGCTCCTATTCTGTACAATACTTGCGGGAGCAATCGCACATCACGCGAGAGGGGGTTTCCATGCTTGGTATTTCGGAGGCAGCGGAGGAAATTGGTATGCATACGCTCGCGGTAAGTGTAAATTATGACGTGCTGCGGGACGAGGTGCCTTTACCCTGTATTGCGCATTGGCGGCAACGTCATTTTGTAGTGGTATATCATGTTACCAAGACGCACGTGTATGTGTCAGACCCAGCCTTTGGTAGGATGAAATATACCAAACAGAAGTTTTTGAATGGCTGGTTGAGCGATCGGAATAAACGGGAAGATCAGGAAGGGCTGCTCCTTTTAATGGAAACTACGCCTGCATTTTATGAAAAAAAGGGGCATAAAAGGCGCAAAACCAAGCAAGGCCTAAAGTTTCTATTACCGTATTTTAGACCTTTTAAGAGTTATATCGTGCAGTTGCTTTTGGGGTTACTTACAGGCAGTTTATTGCAACTTGTATTCCCATTTTTAACTCAAGCTGTTGTTGATTACGGTATTAACTACCAAAATATCAATTTTGTTTACTTGATATTGGTAGCGCAGCTCATGTTGTTTTTCTCTCAAGCCACCGTTGGCATTATTAGAAGTTGGTTGCTATTGCATATGGGTTCTAGGATCAATATTTCGATCATAGCTGATTTCTTAATCAAAATGATGAAGCTCCCCATTCATTTTTTTGATACCAAGACGACCGGTGACTTGATGCAGCGGATTGAAGATAACCATAGGGTGGAGCGTTTTTTATCTTCCGTTTCTTTAAACGTGATCTTTTCCTTCTTTAATTTGATTGTGTTTGGAGCCGTATTGGCCTATTATAATGTTAAGTTTTTTGTTATCTTCTTAATAGGTAGTGCCATTTACATCATTTGGGTGCTCTTTTTTATGAAAAAACGGGCTGAGCTTGATTATAAGCGTTTTGATGAGCAGGCGGATAATTCGAGTAATATCATTCAGCTTCTCACCGGTATGCCAGAGATCAAACTCAATAACTCGGAGCGTAGGCGACGGTGGGAGTGGGAAGAGATTCAGGTAAAATTATTTAAAATATCGGTCAAGGGCTTGGCGCTTGATCAATACCAAGGCTCCGGAGCAAACTTTATCAATGAACTAAAGAATATACTCATTACCTTTTTTGCGGCGAAGTCTGTAATTGATGGGGAAATTACACTTGGTATGATGCTGTCGATACAATACATAATTGGTCAGCTTAATGCCCCTATCAATGAGTTTATAGGCTTTATTCGAAATGGGCAGGATGCACGACTGAGTTTGGAGCGTTTAGGAGAGATTCATGATATGGAGGAAGAGGAAACACCAGATAAAGAATTTGTCACCATTTTACCAGAAAATAAGGATATTCATATCACACAAAATATGTCATTTCGATACTCAGGTTCTGGCTCTCCATTGGTATTGCAAGATCTTGACATGCATATACCTGAAGGTAAGGTTACGGCTGTGGTTGGGGTGAGTGGTAGTGGTAAAACAACCCTTATTAAGTTACTTTTAAAATTTTATGATCCTACCGAGGGTAAAATTATGATCGGTGGCATGGATTTAGCCAATATTAGCCCACGCAGGTGGCGGGAGCGTTGTGGTGCCGTTATGCAGGATGGTTATATTTTCGGTGATACCATTGCCAAAAATATTACAGAATCAGACCGTGAAGGACGCATTGATAAGAAAAAGCTCCTTAAGGCAGTTCAAATAGCTAATATTGAAGAGTATATCGAATCTTTACCATTAGGGTACAATACAAAAATTGGTATGAGTGGGATCAACCTCAGTGGAGGTCAAAAGCAACGTATATTGATAGCTCGCGCAGTCTATAAAGATCCAGAATATATCTTCTTTGATGAGGCCACTAGCTCGTTAGATGCTAATAATGAGCGCATTATCATGCAGAATCTGGAGGAGTTTTATAAGGGGCGTACCGTACTTATCATTGCTCACCGCTTAAGCACCGTAAAAAATGCTGATCAGATTGTTGTGCTGGATGGTGGTAAAATTGTGGAGAGTGGTAATCATGCTGAGCTTACAGCAGCCAAAGGTGCCTACTATCAGCTTGTCAAAAATCAATTGGAATTAGGTAAATAATAAATTCGGTTTACTTCTAATTTTTGGTGGTTGGCAATAGCTCGTATCCAATGCTATCTTTACGTTTTTCAAACAGGATGGTGTCATGTAGCTCAATATTCTTACCATAAAATATCCTATGGTAAAAATTAAAAACATAGGGCATAATATCAGGTACCTCCCCTACAAAATAGGTGTGTGTGGTACCCGTTGGGAACCTAAATCCAATGGATTGGTTAAACTGAATATATTTAGCGTTTGTAGCTAATGGGAAGGTCAATTTTTCACCCAATTGCTTGCCATGCCTGGTAAAAATACGCGCTCCTTTCAAATTAAAATCCCTTCTATTAACAGTGACGTACAGTTCTTTTTGGAGGTCAAGTTTTTCCATCCATTGAGCATGATTTTTTTGATCTACTGCAGCTGCATTCATAATAATTCGGTCGAATAATTGCTCAAACTCTTGGTTCATATGGTCATTTTCAATAAATGACTTAAGGTATAGGTTTCCCAGGCTATGTGCCATTAGTGTTAGATGCGTTTCACTAGGTAATTTATTCCGTAATTTTTTTATCAACTTTAACAAGGAGATAAAATGATCAGTTCCTTTGTAGACATTTTTGTTGGAATTATTAAAGTTTTTGGTCCCATAGTACTTTAGCAATTTTGATGGCCAACTGAATACCAACACATTGACACCATATAGGTGTTGCAAGTCAAGGCCTCTCCATGCAGCTGTCTCAATGGTTTTGCTATCTCCGTGTATGAATACAACCCAGGGTCCCTTTTTAGTAAGGCACCGATTAATGAATGTATCTTCATTAATTTGCTTAAAATATAATGAATCATTTTGCCAAGTTCCAAGCAAATGAAATAGCTCAGGACCATTTTTTACCATATTTGTGTAGCTATGCGGTTTAGTTTGATCAATAGTTCGATTTGTCAAGACAAAGATATTAGTTCCTGTTGGAACTTGTCTAGCATAATTAAATGCACTGTATTGAGCAGTAACAGTGAAAATTATTAGGTGTGCCCATAATGAAATAAAATAAATTGAGGATTTAATCATCAAAATATTAATTTACTTTAGTTTATAAATTTAAACCAAAATCTTTCCAATTTGTTTATTTAAAGCCCAAATCTGATTATTATTCAACAAATTATGCAAAATACATTGAAAATTTGTAAGATTTAACTCATCCTACCAACTCATTAATAATTCTGGTTTAATCCATATTATTCATCACAATATCGTATTTTTGTATATGCCAGAAGAAATCGAGCTTGTACTTACGCCAAAGCAGGCAACTGATCCAGCTATTTGGAAGGAAGAAGTAAAAAAAATTATGGGTCACCAAAAGACCTATTACCCACAAATTATTCGGCGTTCTATTGATGCCCGCCAAAAGCAAGTAAAAATTCGGTTACGATTAAGATTAAATGAAGAGCGTGAACCACCGTTAGGAGCAAATATCACTCCAACAGATTACCCAAATGTTGCGCAAAAATCACCCATTTTAATCATAGGAGCAGGTCCTGCAGGCTTATTTGCTGCTTTGGAGCTCATTAAGCTTGGTTTAAAGCCTATCATTCTTGAAAGAGGGAAAGATGTGCAAGCACGTCGACGTGATTTAGCAGCTATTCAAAAAGACCATATTGTAAATCCGGATTCAAATTATTGTTTTGGTGCGGGCGGTGCGGGTACCTATTCTGACGGTAAATTGTATACTCGCTCAAAAAAAAGAGGGGCCATTTTACCTATTTTGGAAACCCTAGTTGCCCATGGCGCACCTGCTGATATCCTTATTGATGCACACCCTCATATTGGCACCAATAAGTTACCCAAGGTGGTAGCGGCATTGCGAGAAACTATTATTCAAACTGGTGGCGAAATTCACTTTGGGCAGCGGGTTAACGAATTGATCATAAAAAATGGTCAAATCCATGCTGTGCGATCAAATACAGGCGAAAAGTGGGAAGGAAATGCCGTAATTTTGGCAACAGGGCACTCTGCGCGTGATATTTTTGAACTTTTGGTACGGCAGTCCATTAAAATTGATGCGAAACCCTTTGCGCTTGGTCTGCGCATTGAGCATCCACAAGCTTATATTGATCAAGCCCAATATCATTGTGAGCAGCGTGATCCATATCTGCCTGCAGCTTCCTATTCACTAACCTATCAAACGCAAAATATATCGACACAGCGAGCCGTTTATTCCTTTTGTATGTGCCCCGGGGGCTTTATAGTGCCAGCAGCTACTTCGCCCGGTGAGGTGGTTGTCAATGGGATGAGCCCCTCAAGGCGGGACTCAAAATATGCCAATTCAGGTATGGTAGTGGGTGTATCAGCCACTGACTGGGTTAAATTTGATAAGTTTGGGCCATTGGCGGCTATGAAATATCAGTCGGCTATTGAGCAGCAGGCATGTAAGGTAGCTGGTAATACTCAGGCTGCTCCAGCACAGCGATTAATGGATTTTGTGAACCAGAAACATTCTTCAAGTTTGCCTGATGCTTCGTACCAACCTGGTATGACTTCAATTGAATTATCAGAAGTACTACCTAAGCCAATTAACCAGGCTTTAAGGGAGGCGTTCCAAGCATTTGGCAATAAAATGAAAAATTACTTAACCAATGAGGCTGTGCTACTTGGGGTAGAAAGTCGTACTTCATCACCAGTAAAGATTCCTCGTGATCCTAAGACTTTACAGCATGTGCAAGTTAAGGGTTTGTTCCCTTGCGGAGAAGGTGCAGGCTATGCCGGTGGTATTATGTCGGCTGCCATGGATGGTATACGTTGTGCGCAGGGAGTAAGGCAGATGGTGAGAATTAATTAATATTTTTATCAATAAAGGTTCGTTAATGAATGAAATTAGCAAAAAATATTTAAAATTATACCATCCTGGCGCAGGTTCCCCGAACCTATGCCTACATGATGTTCTGAAGATTTAAACAAAATCTGCAAATTTACTTCAGTAAAACTATAAATTTTAAAGGCCTTCAGTGAACCAGCAAGCTGGTTTCATGCAAATTTAAATTGGATTTTAACATGAAATTGACAAAATTTATATGCAATGGCACAGGTTCGGGGAACCTGCGCCAGGATAGGTATCTTATTATTTAATAAATTCATTTTTTAAAATAAAAAAGGCCATAATTGGCCTTCTTACTCACTTTTATACAATCCATCTTCAATCTTCACATTCATCATTTGGTACACCAGATGAAGTGATTTTTAGACAGGCGCCAGTTTTATTCATTGGAATAATTTTAGCATGGCAATGTGTATTATAACCGGTAGGTCCGCGACCCACACCTTGTTTAAACCCTTCAATGCTCTCATCAAAAGAAGCTAGGTAGATGGTTTCCCATGAATTTGGTGCCATTTCTACTTCCACCTTGATATCATCATAATAAAAGGCTCCATCAAAATAGCAAAGTGCGCCAAAAATTAGTAAATCATCGTTTTCTCCAATGCTGCCCTCAATCGTATAGGTTTCCCAATTTTTGCTTATAATGGGCTTATCTTGCATATTATTAAAGAAATTGGTCTTGCCATCGCTGTCCGTGCGGGCCCAGAGATGTGCAGAAGCACAATTTATAGCTATTTCGGCTTTGATTTTTGCCGATACCCTGAAGTTTTTGTTCACATATTCTTTAACAGGAATGGCTTGATGGTATGATACCCAGTTTTCTTGTTTGTCATGCGCCAATAATTGAATACTTGCCCATATTAAAGCGAATAGAAGTAATGTCGTGTTTTTCATTTTTATAATTGTTTAGTTTGTAATATTTAGTGTTTTGTTTAAATAATTTGTATTACTTACTTATTTATAACAATTATGGTAAAAATGTTACCCTAAGATGGGGGAAAGATTGAATTTAATCATTTTTAAATGAAAATTTGAATGAATTTTGCAAAATACATTCAAAATAAAGAATGCTATCCTGATTTTTAATTGAAAATGGACCAGTAATCACTTTAAGGTACCAATTTGTAATGCATTATTTTATCTTGATCAACGTAGCGCCATAGCCAAATTTTTCTTTTTGCGTATCTTTAAAATACTGGATATTATCTAATTGGCTAGCTCTTTTTTGAATTTCATATTTCAGAGTTCCATTGCCAACACCGTGTATGAAGGTAATTTCATCCATACCAGCAGCAATGGCCTCATCAAGTTTTTGCTCAAAGGCTCGGACCTGTATGTCAAGCATTTCAGCGGCATCGAGTTGTTCATTATTGCTTGATAAATTTTCAATATGTAAGTCGACAATTGGTGCAGGTGCTGGTTTGGTATTTAATGAAGTAGTTGCCTGAGCAGGGCTAAACATTTCTTCTTTTATTTGGTTGGAATCCAAAGTAGGTTGAATTGTTTTGGCCGTTGTTGTAAGTGGAATGAGATAACCTTTGGTGCCTGCAGGCTCAAATTCAACGATATTGCGCAGGTGCTTAGACTGATGTGAAATCACTTGGCGAAGTGGTGGAGCTGGCTGGTGAAGTTGTTCTCCAAAAAAAATCATATCGAGAATAAGTTCGGTATTTGGATTAAAGGTTGTTTTGGGTAATGTGCTATGTGCTCCAGCCGTTATTGCAAGGTAATCGAGGCTTGCTTCTTGCTTATTTTCTGATTTATGAACAACAATATGCACCGAATTTGGGCTGAAATTGTAAATATTTACTTGATTATGATCTTTTTTAATAAATGCATAAATGCCCTCAAAAGTACTTTTACTTTTTATAATTTCCTGCTTTATTTCAGGCTCTTGCGCTGTTAAATGATCGGTTTTCCTGCCTTCAAAATACTTTTGTTCCAGCGGATCAATAGCGGTTAGCTCATTCATGAGTACAGGGAAGCTTAGCCCATCTTCCAATTCCACTTCCAATTGATTTCCAGCCAATATTTTGATCACACGGCCCTCTTCCTGTGTGTGGATGAGCCTCACTTTTTGTCCGATATGCATGGTCTTACTTTTTCTTGTAAAGGTATAACTTTTTTTGGCGAAACGCCCATAGGAAATCCTCAAATAATACACAACCATTTACCTTAGTCGGTAGCTGAAGGGCCTGTTTAACTTGTATATTCGTATACAGTGGCTGAAAAGTGACACTATATTCATTAATATAATAAAAATAGTTATCCCAGAAAGCAATTTTACTATCATGTTCATAGTTTATTTCTTTCAAAAACCCACCAAATTGATCGAATACAATAATACCAGTTTGGTGTACAAGGTATAATCTATTTTGGTACGTAATGGCCTGCCGAAACGGATAGTGAAAGGGTATCGTTTGTAAATTAAGTTCAAAAGTGACCCGCTGGAGTGGCACATCAAACTTCTTAAGGCTGGGTTCAATATCATCTAAAATCCAAAGGTTATTATCTTGGCCATAAGCAACTTGCGATGCATAACCAATCTGCTGCGTGGGGAGTCCGAAGGATTGCGTAAGTGAAAGAAACCGATCGAGGAGGGTAATTTCTTGAAAGGGTTCATAAAATATGAAAATTCTTAATCCTTGGCGGGCGTCTAACGTAGTGATGGGACCATTTTTTACTGGGGAAAATTGTTGTATATGCTCTAACTTTTGGTTGTATTTATAAACAATACCGGTGTTGTCATGTACATATACAAAACCCTGGTTATCACAGGAAATGCCAACAAGTGGATTGTTGAATTTGGCTGAATCAACTAATTGATAATCAGACGAATATGAAATTTTAATACTTATTAAAAACACAAAATAAATCCAACCCAGCCGCATCATGCGTATAATAATTTGGCCACCGAAAAGTACACAGCTAGTCCGAGTAAATCATTAGCTGTCGTAATAAATGGACCCGATGCTAACGCTGGATTTACACCTAATTTATTGAGTATTAATGGAGTGATGGTGCCCATAAAAGAAGCTAATAGCACTACACTGAATAATGCCGCAGATACGACCAAAGACAATTTAATATTATCATTTATAAGGCCATTTATTAAAAAAACGATGCTGGCTAGCACAATACCATTTATTATGGCTACAATAAGCCCCTTAAATACACGATTAAGGTTACTGATTCCAAAAACAGACCTTTCTGCCAAACTTTGTACGACAATAGAGGAAGATTGTATACCCACATTACCTCCTGTTGCTGTAATTAACGGAATAAAAAAGGCCATGGCAGGCAGCATGGCAATGCTTTCTTCAAATAAACCTATAAATTGAGCACCGAGGATACCTCCAGCCATTCCTACAACAAGCCAGGGAAGCCGAGCACGAGTTAGCATCCAAACGCTATCGTCCTCTTCCACATCTTCACTAATTCCAGACATAATTTGCCGTTCTTCTTCTGCCTGGTCGGTAATGACATCCAAAATGTCGTCAATCGTGATGCGCCCAACTAAAATTCCTCTAACATTAACAACGGGCACAGCTTCCAAGTCATATTTTTGCATGATGCTAGCAACTTCTTCCTCTTCCATATCTGTTTCTACCGAAACAAGTTCTTCGTCATAAATAGCTGCAATTTTAGTGTTATCATCCGATAAAATGATGCGTTTTAATGAAACACGACCCAATAACTTGCCCAAATTGTCCACTACATACACCGAGTGTAATTTTTGAACCTTTTCTGCTTGCCGACGGATCTCTTCTATGCATTGCACCACATTCCAATTGAGGTTGGCCTTGATGAGCTCTTTGGCCATTAATCCGCCAGCGCAATCCTCACTGTATCGCAGCAAATCAAGTAAATAAGAGGCCTTTTCTTCATTGTTAACCTTCGTGATGACATCCTCTCGAACTTTGATGGGCAATTCATTTAAAATATCGGCCCCATCATCGGAATCAAGTTCATTTAGAAAATTAGCAATTTCTTGATTATCAAATACTTTTAGGAATTTCTCTTGGGTGTCCTGATCTAAATCTTTGATGATGGTGGCACCAGTTTCAAGCGGTAGTAAGTCAATGATAAACTTACACTGCTCCGTGTTGAGCTCTTCTAAAACGGCAGAAATATCGGCTGGGTTTACGCCATCCAGTGAGTTGCGAATAAAGGAATCATTATTGGCTTCGATCGCATGCTCGAGCTGCTCAACATATTCCTTACTTAACTCAAATAATGCCCCCATGCTGTTGTGTATAGTTGGTTAGGGAAATAAAATCTTCCACGCTGAGTTGCTCGGCTCGCTTACTAAACCATTGGTCTAACTCATCACTGGGAGGCAAATTAAGGCTTTTAAGTGCATTGCGCAATGTTTTTCTTCGGTTTTGGAATCCTCTTTTAACAATTTTTTTTAATATTTGCTCATCACAATCTAATTTTTCAGTACCATTTCGGGTAAGGCGTATCACACCTGATTGCACATTTGGAGCAGGATCAAATGCTTCAGCACCTAAATCAAATAGGTAATCTCGATCAAAGTAGGCCTGCAGCAACACACTTTGAATACCATAAATTTTATTATTGGGCGGGGCACACAGGCGCTGAGCCACTTCCTTTTGAAACATACCCACGACACCAATTATATTTTCCTTATTTTCAAGCACTTTAAAGATGATTTGACTCGAGATATTATAAGGAAAGTTGCCAATAATAGCGATCGATTTACCTTCAAATAGTTCGAAATCAAAGCGTAGCACATCATGATGAATGAGCCGATCTCCAAGGGAAGGGTAATGTTTCTTTAAGTAATGAATGGACTCCCGATCCAATTCAATCGCATGATACCGCTCCCCGTATTTAGTGATCAAATGCTCACTAAGCACACCCATGCCCGGGCCGATCTCCAAAATAACATCAGCCTGCTCGAAAAGCTCAAAAGCTTGAATGATATCGAGGGTAATGATGGGGTCAACTAAAAAGTGTTGCCCTAGTTGCTTTTTGGGTCGGACGGTATTTTTGTGGTGTTTTTTCAATGGAAATGGGTTAAATTGAATGAATTTTGCAGAATTTGTTTGAAATTAGTGGTTTTTTATAGAATTATATACTAACATGTTAATTAAACATAAAATTAAGGTAACATTTTTTGAATTTAAACATTAATAAGTAAAAACATATTAAATACAATTAGAATTGATGAAAAGTTTAGCAGAAAATACTAACCCATGGAGCGAATCGAAGAAAATCATTTTTCGTTTTGGATTTATTTATTTCCTATTATTTATTTTGTTAGTTAACAACGGCGCATTCCCATACTGGTATGTTGTAATGAGTTATCCCGACGAATTATTAAAAGTATTAATTCCTTGGGTTGGCAAGAATATACTGCACCTGTCTTATGATATTACTGTATTTACCAATGGAAGTGGCGATACGACTTATGACTATGTGCTGGTATTATGTATTTTTGTGATATCTATATTTAGTGTTATAACTTGGACGATATTTGATCGAAATAATACTAATTACAATAAGCTATATTATTGGCTTATAGTTGGTCTACGATATTATGTTGCTTTAATGTTAATTAGATATGGAATTTCCAAAGTCATTCAGTTTCAATTCTCACCCCCCAGTTTGAATCGATTGACACAAATTTATGGTGATTCATCACCAATGGGGCTTGCTTGGACATTTTTGGGCTTTTCAAAGGGGTATAATATATTTATGGGTTTGGCCGAGGTTGCAGCGGTACTGTTGCTCTTTAGAAGAACAATGACATTAGGTGCAATTATTACGCTAATGACAACAGCAAATGTTATGGCAATTAATTATTTTTATGATGTACCTGTAAAAATTGTTTCCACCTCATTATTTATTATAACTTTATGCATATTAATGCGCGATTTTGAAAAACTTTGGAAGTTATTCGTATTAGGTAAGCAGGTAAGCTTAAATTTTATAGAAGCTCCAATTATAAAAAAAAGATGGTTAAAGTATTCGAAATTAGGATTTAAATACTTGCTTATTGCTTATGCCTTAATTTATGGTTTTATCGAAGTGCTTGGGTATCAAAAAGAATATGCTAAAAAGCCAAGATTTTATGGAATTCATGAGGTTAAAACCTATATACATAATCAAGATACACTACCTCCTTTAGTTACTGATACAGTAAGATGGTATCAATTAGTTATACAATGGGAAGGCTATGCCAGGATAAATTATATGAATGATAGTATAGCAAGGTGTTATACAAAGATTGATACAGTAAGTCAAAAACTTGACATTATTCTTCGAACTGATTCAACTCAAATATATTCGTTTAATTATGAGCAACTTGACTCAGGGAGGCTGTATTTAAATGGTAAAATAGGTGAGGACTCTGTAAAAATGTATACCAAACTCAAAAACGCAAATAGTTTTCGATTAACGAGTCGAGGATTTAATTGGATCAATGAATATCCATATAATCGATGAGATTTAAATGAATTTTGCTAAATACGTTTAATATCTGAATCACGGATGGCCACAGATGTAAAGGATTACACGGATGGATGTATGATATTTTTTCAATATTTAAATCTTGTTTTTCTCCTAATTTAGGAGTTTTGGAGCGGTTTTATGGTACTTTTCCGGAGGTTTTTCATGTTAAAGTACAAATCGATGGCGTATGCATAATCAGGCAACTTTGAACGTAATCTACAAAAATCAATCAAAATATTTGAAATATTGAATAAAATAGGCTAAATACGTTTAATTTCTGTCCAATCCGTTTAATCCGCGGCCATCCGTGATTCAGACAAAAGAAATTAATTTTTAGGACAATAGTTAATATTGGATATCCTCACTTCACCTTAAACGCATAAGCATCGATCCCATTATTCTTAAGCCTGCTAACATCCTTTTTGGCCATTTTTTTCTTGCCGTATCCTACCACAACTACTCGGTAGATCGTTACTTGCCCATTTTTGCTCGATTTTAATTTTGTAGATCGGTCAAGGATCTTAGTTACTTGATTTTTACGTGATTGGGCATTGGTTTTATTGCTATAAGCACCACACTGCAAGGCCCACTTACCTGTTGAAACCTTACCAGATGAATTTGGATCTGACGATTTAGGAGTAGGACCAGGCTGACCAGCAACAGACTCAATGCGCACAGATATTACTCCGGCTTGAATCATACCTATTTTCTCCGCAGCGGCCCTAGATAAATCAATGATGCGTCCCTTACTGAAAGGCCCTCGGTCATTGACTTCTACAATTACGCTCTTACCATTATTTAAATTAGTTACTTTAAGCTTAGTACCAAAGGGTAATTTGCGGTGGGCTGCTGTAAATTTGCGCTTATCATACTTCGCACCACTAGCGGTGGGTCTACCATGAAATTTATCTCCGTAGTAAGATGCTTTACCCGTTTGTGTAAATTTTTTTTCCGCTATAACGGGTTCAAAGGTTATATTGAGCAATATAAATAATATTATATAACTTAAATATTGAACTTTATTATGATTAGTTGATCTAAAATTTAATCTATTCATGTAAAATTTGTTTTTTAACATGTATTTACCATAATTTCTTGTTTCTACTTGCAATGATAGTATTTATTTTACTAACTTTAAGGCGTATGATGGCCGTGTTAATGTGGCATTTGGCCTTATTTTTATGCAATTTAATATTTTGATGTAATTTAACACATTAGAAATCTATAAAGTTTGTTGAAGTTTTAAATGAGAAGGTGTGGAAGAGCAAAAAGATAATGAAATTTATACTCAGCGGGTCAGAGCAGGTAAAAGAACCTATTTTTTTGATGTAAAAGCAACTCGTTCAAATGATTACTATCTAACTATTACAGAAAGTAAGAGGCGTTACAAAGAGGATGGTTATTTTTATGAAAAACACAAGATTTTCTTATATAAAGAGGATTTTCATAAATTTATTGAAGCGTTGCAGGTAACGGTAGATCATGTCAAAAATGAATTGCTACCGGATGTGGACTTTGCTCAGTTTGAGCGATCAGAGGAGGAAGATGAGCACTACGATGGCCAGCAGGAAGATAGTGAATTAAAATGGGACTAAATCGAAGATAAAAATAATTGAAACCCCATTCATGGGGTTTTTTTATGCTAAATTATACTTAAATACCGATGAATGGCATAATAAATAAGAATCTTTTCATCATACTTGGCGTTGTGGGGCTCATGTATTTGATCATGTCCTATTTCTCTGATATATTAATGTATGTGGTTATTTCGATCGTTCTAGCGACCATCTTAAGGCCATTTGTTAATTATATCAGCCAATTTTATTTGTTTAAAGTTAAAGTGCCTCGTGTGGTAGCGGTACTGATGTCTTATCTGGTGCTGATTACCTTGTTCACTTTGTTTGTTACCTTATTTATCCCGCTGGTATCTGAGCAAATTCAAGTCATTAGCAGCATTGATTTTGAGTTGCTGTTGAACAAAGCCATTGTCCCCATTCAAAGCGTGGAGGATTTTGTGATTGAGAATAATTTTACAGACCAAAAACACGGGTTTATCTTAAAGGCATTACGTGAAAACCTACTTTTTATCATTCAGGAGCTTGATGTGTCCACTTTTATAAACTATGTCATATCCTTTATGGGTACCATTTTGGTTACGGTAATGGCGGTGAGTTTTATCACCTTTTTTCTTTTGTATGAGAATGGATTACTACGCAAGGGAATTATTTCACTTATGCCAAACAGATATTTTGAGTTGGCCATCGCGGCTTTTTATAAGATAGAGAAGCTCCTCTCCAACTATATTTAGTATTGTTGCCCTTGGGCTAACGCTAGTAGGAGTAAAGTATGCTTTAACTATTGCGATTTTTGCGGCGTTAGCCAATTTAATTCCATATGTTGGACCCATGCTAGGCGCCAGCTTTGGTATCATCGTAGGGTTGTCGCTTGGGCAATACCAAAATGGGAATGATTATTTATGGTTAGTGATTAATATTGGTGTCGTCTTTGGAGTTGTACAGCTTACTGATAACGTTCTTTTACAACCGATCATCTTTTCGAAAAGCGTAAAGGCGCATCCCTTAGAGATCTTCATTGTAATATTTGCAGGTGCCTCCTTGGCTGGAATTGTCGGTATGATATTGGCCATTCCCACATATACTATTTTGCGAGTAAGTGTATCTGAATTTTATAAAGGCTATAAAGCGTATAGGGTGTTTAGTAGGTGAGCAGGGGTTTGGCTTAAGTTTTTTTAACTTAAGCCTAGGCATAATCTGGCTATTTTAAATAAATTTTGCTAAAATCAATCAAAATATTAATAATATTGAATATATTTTGCTAAATACGTTTAATATTTGAATTACTAGCCTAATTTCTAACTTTCCTCTTCTTCCACCACCAAAGCAGTAGAATTAGTAAAAAAGGTGCAGTTCCAAGTATGGCAAAGAGTATTTTGGGGAAGGGTTTATGAAAAGATCGCATGTTGCCGTTGGCAATAAAATGGGCCCAATAATAGGGGTGTGATTTAACGTCATTGGTACTCAATAAATATTGAAGTTTGGTATTACGAAGCGCTTCATTTTTAGCTTTACCATTTGCTAATTCTTCATAAAAAGACTCCATAAGTGTAGCAGTGGATTTGTCATCAGAAGCCCAGAGTGTCATGATCACGCTAGCGCTGCCTGCGTATAAGAAGCCCCGTGCAAGATTTATAACGCCTTCTCCCTTTACTACCTTGCCACTGCCCGTGTTACAAGCGCTAAGTACGGTGAGGTCTGCATTGAGATTGAGGTTGTAGAGCTCGTAAGCATATAAAATGCCCTGGCCGAGGGTGTCCTCATCTATGCTAAACATAATTTTTGAAAAAAGAGGATTGTCCTCATTCACAATAGCATGCGAAGCGATATGGATGCCCCTAAAATGACTCACATTTTCCTTGAATTTAGCTTCTGAGGCCTCTGCATTCTCTAAAATCTTAGCTGTGAAATTTTTACTAATGGCTTTGACCTCTTGTTGAGCCCACTTTAATGGTAGTAGCACGCCTCGGCTATCGGCATAGTTGCCACGGTTGGGATTGGATTGATTTTGTTGATCCAGCTCATAAGAGGGCGCAATAGCTAAAAATCCCTTATTAGGAATTTCCCTATTTTTATTGGGTTTTTGGAAGGTATGTTTCCAAACAAGGGCTGAATTAACATAGCTAATCAAATAATCTCTAAGAAGATAATCAAATGCCTTGAACGTAACTTCAGGCCCAGCTGGAGGCTTAGTAAGTAATGTCTCAAAAGGCATCATGCCCATCGCTCCATCAGGGATGATCACCAGCTCAGCAATGTCGTGAAGTGATGCATCAAATGGCTGGATCAATTGCTTATACAGCGCATGTGCAACAGTTATGAAATCATGTCTTGCTTTCATTGGGTCTTTTAAAAAGGCAGTAGAACTGATCTGATCCCGAAGGCCCATAATATTTGGAATTAGCTCTTTAGCAGACCCTAAGGGCATAAATTGTGCTTGCTGATCATTAATACAGAGCCCATATACGACAGAATCACCTAAAAAATACTCTAGAATAGCACTTTTTGGGTTCATCATTGCTCGGAGCTGCTCCAAACTAAGCAGAGTATTTTGATACTTCATATCATAATATTGGGGATAATCCTGCTCAAGTTGCTCGACCAATTGATTGTATTTTTGTTCGGCCTCAAAGAGCTCTGCACGCTGGGCTTCAATTTGCACCGAGTCTCCTTTTTGCTGCAGGTCGAAGAGCTTTCTCTTTTGTAATGAAATAGCGCGGCGCCCTTTAACTTCGAGTTGCATCAGTGAATCCGGTATGCCGGCATGTGTACGCCCTTTCGTTTCTTGCAGCGCCATCAGTAAGAGTACAGCCTTACTTTTTTCCATGAGGGCAAATGCTTGCTCAAAGGTAGCTGGGGCATCCGTGAGCTTATATTTTTCGTGTACAGCATGAAGCGCTCCCTCAAAAATAGGCTTGATCTTGGCCTGAAAGTCCGCCCGGCTCTCTTCTTTTACATAGGTTTTTTGAAGGCTATCGATCAGCGAAATGGCTTTTTTAAAGCTTTCCTCGCATATTTTAAGGTAGTTTTGATTATCAGGATGCTGCTGATAGACTTTAAATGCCAAATCAGCTTTATGCTGTAAGGCATGGAGCAAGAGTAGCTCATCGCGCACGAGCTTTAGGCTTGGGTTTTGAGACAATTTGGTAAAATCAAACCCTTCTACCACGGCTTTCATCGCTTGCTGATAGGCCTCCAAGGCTTTGGTGTGGTTCTGTAAAGATTCATGCTGCTCTCCCATAACTAGATAGGTCTCTCCTAACTCAGGATGCACTGACCCAAAGCGCGTCAAAAAAATCGCCCTCGCATCCTCCAAATAGGACTGAGCCAGCTTATATTGCCCACGGATATGATAAACCTTGGCCATTTCACGATACAGACGCCCAATATCGGGGTGGTCGTGTTCAAAAATGGCCTTTCGAGTACGCAGGGAGCTCTCAAAATAGCGCATAGCGCTATCCAGTCGATTCATTTTTCGGTAGATGATACCAAGTTCGTAGTAGGAGTTTCCTACGTCTGGATGTACATTTTTATAAAGTGCTTTTCTTAATGATAGGGCTTTTTGGTGGTATTGGGCGGCCTTTTCTAGTTGATTTAATTTAACATAGGTAGTGCCAAAGGAGAAATAGCAGACAATGCTGTAATGATTTTTTTCGGTTTCATTTATATTATTAAAAATAATTAAGGCCTGTTTTAAGTACTCAAGCCTAGATTTGTAATCTCCTTTTGTTTCGTAAGCTTTACTGAGGTTGATGTATATCCTACCAATATCTATAATGTATTTATTATTGGTAAGCTCATGAATTTGTAATGCATGTTTATAGTAATAAATTGAACTATCTATGTTTCCAATCTTTCGATAATATATACCAATATTATTTAAGTATGTAGTTAATTTAAAAGTATCTATTTTATTAAAGGTATTTAAAATCCTGATGGCATTTTTAATTGTAAAAATGGCTTCATTATAATTACCTAGTTGAGAATGGATAAGGCTTATGCTATTATGAGCAGCTGTTAATACTTTTTTTGAATTATCATTATAACTCAAATCAATTCTAAGGTTTTTAGATAGAAATTGCATTGCAGAGTCATAATGTCCAATATCTTTGTAGTAGAACCCTATTCTATTATTTAATACAGCTAACGAGATATCATTTGTAGGCATATTTGAGGTCGCAAATTTGTAAGCCCTATCAATTACTTTTTTTGCTTCTGTGTATTTAGATAAATTCAAATAGTTGAAAATAATTTTATTTTGGGTTTGTAAATATCTTGACTGTAAATTATGATTTATGTAAATATTTCCTGCTTGATTCAGCAACTCAATTACATGAATACTTGGTCCATTATTTTCATGTAAATAAATAGCTTTATTTAATAAATTATTAGCCAATAAAGTATCTGATTCCTTACCAACTAATTTATATGTCAAAAGAAAAAAACAAAGAATAAATAGATATTTATTATGTGCATTCAATACTCTGCTAAATTAATTAATTTGTATCATTCTAAATAAATAAAAAAAAACTAAAAAATTCGGTAACAATTTCTAATGAAGATTTACTATTGTTTATAACGCATTAATTTTTTAGGTTTGACTAATACCTAATTAAATTTTAGCAGTTAATAATTTTTAATTTAATTTTTTGTTTCTTCCGAAAAAGTAATTGATTTTAATGGTTCGGAAGGAACCGGCAAGCCTTTTTCATTTTTTATGGTGAAGTTCTTCGTGCCGGTTTCACTTAAATATCTATAAAGATGAAAAGAAATAAGCTAATTGAGAAATTGGAGGAGAAAAAATTATTACCTAACCAACTTGCGATGGTCCTAGGAGGAGGAGGAGACATTGGAGAAGAACCTGAAGATCAAGGCGGATTAGATTTCCCTCAAGGTGGACCTCAAGTACCAGGTGGTGGTGATCCTGGGTTAGGCTGATATTAATCATTAAATTGATAAAAAAGAGTGCTTTTATTACAGCACTCTTTTTTTGTTTTAAATATGAAAAATTACTAAGAATTTTATGAATTAAACTACAATTTTTAGTCATAAATAATTATAATTACAATATATATTTGCATAACGACAAAAATTTATAAATATAAAACACTTATAATGACTGTATTATAAAATTATTTTAATTTAAATACAAAAATATTTGGTTTTAATTAATTAAAATCCTATTTTTGTAAGGAATTATTATAAAAATAAATTTATTTATTAAAACACTATAAAAATGAAAAGAAATTATCGAAAAAATTTAACTGAATTAAAAGTAAAAAGTATTGGTTTCGGAAAATTAAATCTATTAACTGGTGGTGGTGGTAATGATACTGAACCTGGTGATCAAGGTGGGTTAGATTATGAAAATGGTGGTGGCCCTATGGATCCTTTGGGATAATAAATAAATTAAAATATTGAAACCTGGCCCAGCCAGGTTTTTTTATTAATTATAGTGGTTGATTACAGAATAATTATTAATCTTGACATTGTTAAATGATTAAAAATGCCAAGATTACTTTTCCTTCTTATTTTTTTATTATTCATATCATGTTTTGTTCATTGTCAAGATACTTTATTAGCATATAATAAGCTTCAAAATGCAATTAAATTACTTGAAGCAGGCCCTTCTATCAAGGCTTCACATGCAATTGTTGAAGCTGGTGCTATATATAAAAACGCCGGGTTTGACAATAGGTTTCTTGATATGCAAATCAAGGCAATTTATAACTATTTACAAGTATTTGATTTTGAGAAGTCTAAAGAAATATTGGATACAAATTTACCTCTTGTCCAAAAAAAGTATGAAGAAGGTGTAAAGTTGTATTTAGGAAACTTTTATAATCATTATGGATTGTATTACAAGTATTTCGGTAAATACGATTCTTCGCTATTTTTTTATAAAAAATCGATAAATATACTATCAAAGATTTACAATGATGATAACCCAATCTTATGTTTGGCATATAATAATATTGGAATTATTTATCAAAAACTTGGTGATTATCGGTTATCATTATATTATGCAAATAAAAGCTTACATACTCTATCAAAGGATCCATATGTTCATATATATCATTTAAACAATGTTGGAATTTGTTATCGCAAGTTAGGCTTTTATGATAGTGCGCTATATTACTATGAAGCATCAATTAATTTACAACATAAATTAGAAGTTGAGAAAAATGTTTACTTAGCAACTACATATTTTAATATAAGTAAAGTCTATGAAGCAACAGGAGATTATTATAAACGATTAGATTATTTAATCCAAGCACTCGATATTTTTAAACGATATTATAGTGAAAAAGAAAACTATTATATTATTCTTAGCAAATACAGCCTATCAACAACTTACACAAAATTAGCTCAGTATCAAAAAGCTTTAGACTGCATCAAATTTGCAATTAAACATGGTGAAAAACTTTTTGGTTCTTCCCATCCAATCATGGCTAAGTTTTATTTAGCACAAGGTAATATATACTTGAATTTAAATTATTTAGATCAATCAAAAAGAAATGCTGATCGGGCATTAAGTATAATAGAAAAAGCAGAACAATTAATAAAGCCCGATTTTGCTGATGCATTACATCAATTTGCAAAAATTGCTATTGAAAAAGAAGAATGGAGCTTGGCGTTAGACTACTTAATCAAAGCTAAAAGTTTAATGGTGCATTTATATGGAAATAATCATGTGAGCGTTGCTCAAGTATGCTTAAATTTAAGTAAAATATATGTAAAAATGGGTAGCATAGAACTCGGACTAAGTCAAAGCAGGCAAGCAATTGAAGCGCTTATTATAGACTACAATGAAATTGAATTTGAAAATAGCTTTGATGATCTCAATATATTAAATCGAGTTGAATTAATTAAAGCAGTTGGAAATTATGCTAATGTACTAAAATTAAAATATTATACCCCTAGTAATAATCTCAAATACTTAAAGAAATCTATATCCTTGTACCACAAAGTTATTATCTTAATTGATGCATTACGCCTTTCATATCAAAGTGAAGAGAGTAAGATTCAATTATCTAACATTACATCAAGTATATTTGAAGGTGCAGTTGAAGTGGCTTTGACACTTAATTTAAAAACAAATAATGTCGATTATATTCAAGAAGCATTTTATTTTACAGAAAAAAGTAAGGCAGCAACATTATATAGTGGAATTCAAGCAGTAAATGCAAGAAAGTTCGGGGAATTACCGGATTCAATTGCAAAGCTTGAAAATCAATACCGGATTGATATATCACTATACACCTCTCAACTAGATAAAATTGAACAAATTAGGTATAATTCATTGAATCATTTATATAACGAGCGAAAAAATCATTATAAAGATACATTATTTATTCTTAAAAGAAGGTATAATATCCTCCTAAAACAAATCGAGGAAAATTATCCAAATTACTATGACTTGAAATATAATATTAAGGTTTATGAAGTAAAGCAAGTTCAACAATCTCTTTCAAAGCATCAAAAAGTAGTCTCGTATTTTTTTGGTGCAAATGATATATATGCATTTATTATTTCAAGTGATAATTTCAAGGTTTTAAAAATTGCAAATAAGAATAAATTAGTAAACCAAATCTACAGGTTAAGAGAAAGTTTGACTAAATCTTCTGCATTAACTAATGCAAAGTCAAATTGGGTGTTATACTCAAAAAATGCAAATTTACTTTACCAATCATTGTTTTACCCCACAGAAAAATTCTTAGCAAAAAATGATGAAATTATAATTATTCCTGATGGTGTTATAGCATTATTGCCGTTTGATGTTTTAATTAAATCTTCTAAACCAATTTATTTAAAATATAATAAACTCCCTTACTTAGTGCATGATTATGCCTTTTCATATGCACAATCGGCTACTCTTTGGCTGAAATATACAGAAAAGAAACAGCC
>JAUIFR010000282.1 GCA_030430325.1 Bacteroidia bacterium
ATTATATTCAAATCATAAAAAAAGTAAACGATAAAAATAAGGATGAACACATGCAAGATATAGTTGATGCTTTTCAAGATGCTGCACTTTATGAACACGGAAAAAAATCACTAAAAACAGCTAATGACTTGCTAAATGAGCTTTAAGGTTATTGTTACAGAACCATTTGAACGAAAACTTAAAAAGTTAGCTAAGAAATATAAATCTCTAAAAAGTGATATCACACCTGTTTTTAATGAACTTAAAGAAAACCCTACCATTGGTACTCCTTTAGGTAAAGATTGCTATAAAATAAGAATACGAATCACATCAAAAGGAAAGGGGAAATCTGGTGGCGCACGCATCATTACCTATGTTCGCATTTTAAATAATAACAGTTTTCCTCATTAATATATATGATAAATCTGATCAGGGAAATATCTCCGAAAAGGAACTAAAACTTCTTATAGAAATACTTACAAACAGTTAACTTGAGCGAATTTTGCAGGATTTATTCAAAACACTAATCACTCCACAACAAGCCTCACAGACCTTTGCTTATCTGCAAATTGGATTGTTAAGTTGTAAATACCTGGAAGCAGTCTCTCGGTATCGCTTAAATAGTACGAACCTCCGCTATTCGTTTTTAACGTTCCGCTCCCTTGTAAAACCCCATATGAGTCGATTATTTTGTAAGTATGCGAGGTATTTGATGAACCAATGTTCAAAGTAACACCTTCGGAAGTAGGGTTGGGGAAGGCACTTATAAAGTTATCTTCTTCACCAATAAAAGCCATTTCATCAAAGGTGGATTTTACTCGTAATTTATAGAAATTAGGGACTACTTTGTCTTCTGTACTATATATTAAAATGTAGTATTTACCAGCTCCTACTGAAATATTTATTTTTTCTTGAACATTGCCAGGTTGTGCAGATGCAGCTAATATTTCATTTTCGGTAACTAAAAACATATTGTAGTCAGCATCTAAATCTCCACCTGATTCGCCTGTAAGCTCAATGACCAAGTCATTGTTTTGCCCTTCTGCCACAAACATGTACCAATCTAGATCTTCAATTTCACAAATGCTTCCGTATACGTTTATATTTATTGGCATATAGGCTGCTTGATCAAGTGTATTGTTTGGTCCACCATTTTGATATTCATTTGGATCAGTTTTACAATTACCATAGGCCAATGTAGTGAAGTAGGAAGAATTCGAGAATTGCGCAGGGTAATTATTTGGCCCTTCACAGGGGTTATAAACCTTCCATTCATATTTTGTTAGTGGTTTTAGCCCAGTGAGTGTGAGCTCTGTTGCATATACACTTTTCTCATTCCATTCTCCACCATCAACATCTCGATAATAAACCTTATTGTTTAGCTGATCATAAGGCTGCCAGCTTAAATGTGCCCCATTTGGCCCTATATCCTTTACAATTAGGCTTTTAGGGGCTGAGCAATTGGCATATGGGCTTTCTTTTATAATCAAGCTCACATCTACTACATGCCCATTCTCATACTCCATACATTCATTTGGGACAGGCTCACCAACCCGCATCGCAATACGCATGGCAGTTTTGCCAGGGTTTATTCCTGCATGTAAATTAATTGGTTCAATTATTTTTGACTCAGGTTCAACAGAGAAATATTTTAACTCTGAAACGCTAAATTTGCCATCTCTATTTGTATCAATCCAAACTTTCCAGTATAAATTGGATGGCTCATATTGTTTGTAATCCAAACCAGGAACAATGGTGCTATTTACTTCTAAAATTGATTCAATATTTTTAGTTACCTCAAACGTGCTGTTGAGGGCATTAACATACCCACTACTTTGACTTGGCTCGATTGATTTATCATCAACCTTTATGGATGTAATAGTATGTTCAGATTTATCTGGGCTTACCTTGCAGTATGGTTGATCAACTAAAATTCCATACTTCTCTATTTCATTAATACAGCCTTGGTGAGGAGTTTTAAGCTCCTCATCGCCCACTTTCATACCAATAACCATATTATAAAGACCATACTCCATAACTAAGGTGGGCATTTTGAACTGATCAGAAACTGGCCCAACAATGCTTTCAGTATGAAAAATCCGCTCAAAAGCAGTATATCCCCCATCATTATTAAGATCCATCCAAACTCCCCAGCTTACAGGCTTATTGGAATAGCTGTGCCCTGGTATTAATGTAAAATAATTAGTATATTTTTGATTATAAATATGGAAATTCTCCTTATCATCATGGCTATTATCTTTATATCCAAAATCCTTGCCCGTTGTAATAGTTTGGTCGTTAAAGGTAATTTCGTCAATGTAATCATTCATTGAGGCAATGTCACAGGACTCATTAAGCGCAATCTTGAATGCCTCTAACACCTCCAGTATGGGTTTTTTAGTAGAATTATTTAAAATTACAAGCTGATACTTACCATAATTTATAGCAAGGGCATAGCATTGTTTTTTTGTTAATTTATCGGCATCAATATAATGAAACCGTGCCCCATTATGCCCATACCACCAAAAATCATCCTCCTGTTGAGCCTCATTCCAACCTAATCGGTCATCTTGCTGATCTGGGTCAAAGAGCATATCAAAAACATTATTTGAAATAATTAACTCCGAATGCCTGATATACGCCATAAACTTTGCTAAATCCAGCGCAGACATCACGTAAGACCCATGTGCTGAACCATATAAATCACCCTTAAAATCATACCCCTCGAAGTCATCTTTATCAATAAAGGATGCCGCATAATTACCTTCTTCCAAATAATCTGAAATATCATAGCTTTGTTCTACATTGATTACGTCTAATAAGTGCTCTTTGACATAATATGCCAAGTAGTTGATATGGTTATCATAAAGCACCTTATCATATTCATGTATATTTCCATTAACACTTTGCCAAGTGGCATTATCCAAAATATTAGTAATGGATGGTAGCGCCATTTTTTTAAAGATTAGGCCAAGCAATTTAAAGTTTATATTATGGTATTCGCGTTGACCCACATGGTTTGCTTCTACACCAACTTCCAAATAATATTTTAGTGCTTCAATAGAAACCTCATCTTCCAAGTACTCGCTATCTTCGCCATATTCTTCGAGTAAAGCTGCATCAACAATTTCGTCAGGTATATCTCGAAACCCACTTTTGTGCATTAGAAGCTGCCTAATCGTAATGTTTTTGGATGAGCCAGGTAAAGTCGCCTTCCACTGTTGAGGCAAAAACGATTCTATTTTATCATCTAATGTAAAACTTGCCCCATTTTCAAGAGCGTGCATGATAGCTATAGTAGTAATCATTTTTGATACACTTCCGATATAGGCCTTTGTATTAGGCATGTATGGTACTATTTGGTTGCCATCATGCCGAGCTACACCGCCACCCCCTTTTGTGATTACCTCACCATTATTGGTCAAAACATAAGCATACCCTTTCAAAATTGGATCTAATTTCCCCTGAAGAGCAACATCAAATTTTTCAGTATTTAGTTCTGGAATATTTTCTTGAAGATCATCAATTACTGGAATAATTGCATACGAGCTTATAGAAGCCAACATTATGGCTAATAAGATATATTTGTTCATGGGGTGAGGTTAATTATTGATTTAATTGTAATAATATAATATTTTATATTGATATAAAAATATTTTACTATCTATTTATTGTATAATGACCTACTTATTATCTTAATAAAATCTAATAACTATCTAATTGTAAGAGAAGAATGATTTAAAAATATAAAAGCTTGTTAATTTAGTTGGATATTGAAATTTTTAGAGAAAAAATAAAAGGTATGGCTGTACTTGGGAAATATATAATTTAAACGTATTTTGCAAAATTTATTGAAAATAAAGGCTTAATGGACAAAAATCAGGCTAAGGATCTCTGAAAGGCTTATTATTATTAGCTTTGGTTAAAATCAAAGTATATGAATAAAAAAAGTGTGTTCATT
>JAUIFR010000032.1 GCA_030430325.1 Bacteroidia bacterium
CACCTTAACTTCTTATTTATTATTGTACTTTTCTTAGCCTGATTTTTGTCCATTAAAACAACTTCACTTTTTAGAAGCCTGATTTTTGTCCATTATACCCTTTTTTCAAATGGGGTCCCTTGCTTTTCTTCCATACCATGTATGCCTTGCAGGCCTCCTGTATGCACGATCAGTATTTTAGTGTTAGGCTTAAAAAATTCTTTTTGGAGTAAATCAAAAACGCCATATACCGTTTTTCCTGTATAAATTGGGTCGAGCATGATATCAAATTTTCTAGTAAATTGATTAATGAAGGACACTAGCTCTTGTGAACATTTAGCATATCCCCCTCCGTGGTAGTTGGAAATAACTTGCCAATTTTTATTTCGAGCATTTAAATCAAGGAGGTATCCTTGAATGATCTTGGCTAGAAAATCACCTTTTAGAGCTGAAAAACCAATTATTTGGGTAGAAAAAGTAGGTGTTGCAGCTATAAAGCCGGCCATAGTAGCCCCAGTACCCACTGGTAAACAAATATAGTCATACAAATGCTGCTCTAGTACGTTTTTAAGTAGCTCAGAGCACCCTTTTATTCCTTGACTGGAAGCACCACCTTCCGGAATAATAATGGCATCAGGGTATTTGTTCAAAAAATATTGGTAAAGTTTGTTTCGGTCTTTATAAAAGGACCTGGAAACATACTCTAAATGCATATTTACATTTTTGGCGAATTGAAGTGTATATCCCAAAGTTTTTGGTTTTTCTCCCCTAATTACTCCAATACTTTTAAATGATAATAACTTTGAAGCAGCAGCGAGAGCAAAAATATGATTCGAGTAGGCCCCGCCAAAACTTAGCACAGGTCTGTTGTTTATATTTTCTAAATGATATTTTAGCTTCCAGATTTTATTACCAGAGATGGCAGGGTGCAAGATATCTCCCCGAAGTATATCTACTTGGCAACCATGATGATTTCCAAGCGAATCTATAGTTGGGTGCAAATCAAAAAGAGCGTGCATAAAAGAGCCCTCATTGGAGGGCTAAATTTTAATATTTTAGGAGTTTAAACTGCACACGGCGGTTATTTTGTCTACCTTTATCAGTTTCGTTCGTATCAATGGGGTTAGCTTCACCATCACCATCAAACGAGAGCCTACTTGGTTCTACTTTGCCATTGACTAAATAACTATGCACAGTAGATGCCCTACGTTTTGAAAGGCTTAAGTTATAACTTTCTCCTCCAACACTATCAGTGTGTCCTACGATTCCAACTTCAATTGTAGGAAACTCCATCATTATGGCTACAACTGGCTCCATCTGTTGTTTCATATTGTCTGATAAACCAGATTTATTAAAATCAAATAATATTTGCTGTGACAATACTGCTTTAATTCGATCCAAATCAATTTCATCCTTACTTTTTTCAGCTTCGGCCTCAATCTCTGGCATATCCATTGCTACGGGCTTCGCAGTCTCAAGATCTTCAACAGGGCTTCTTTCTTCTTCTGTATCAGAAACTGGTACAGGAGCATTGTCAGCATCAGCAAGGAGGTTAGATTGAACTAATAAAGAGGAGTCAACGGGCTCTTTATAAAGTGGCATTTCTAATCGATAAATATCCACATTATTATCACTTACACTTCTTGAGTAATAAGCATATTTACCCGTACTTGGTAAGTGGAAAAATAAGTCATCTCTTTCTGAGTTGATGCTTGAGCCTAGATTTTCAGGTTCAGACCAATTTTGCCAAGTATCATCTAGACGCTTTGAAAAATAAATATCTACTCCACCGAACCCACTGTATCCATTTGATGAAAAGTAAAGCGTCTGATCATCAATGGCCAAAAATGGTCCAGATTCTTCTCCAGCAGTATTAATTGTGGCTCCTAAATTTAAAGGTTTTGTCCAAGTATTGTTTTCTTTTCTAAAGCAAACATATAAATCACGATCTCCGTAAGTATCATCACGCTCTACCGACATTAGTAGTGCTTGTTGATCATTCGACAAATAATAATGTGCTTTGGGTGAGTGATTATAATCGTCTTCAATTTTCACATCTACGGGCTTGGACCATCCTCCAGCACTTGTTGATCTGGTGATCGAGACACCGGGCGTCATAACACCTTTCTTATTATATTTATTGCCAAGTACTAAAATGGTGGTATTCCCATCCTTTGAAACGGAATTAATAAAGTTAGGCTCTGAATTATTCAGTAAGCTACCAATATTCTTAGCCTCTGACCACTCCCCAGATTCCTCATCATACTCAGAATACCAAATATCTTCTAAATCTGTCTCACCTCCCATGTTTTCAGGATGACCTCTTCGGCTAAAGAAGAGTGTTTTGCCATCAGGTGATAAGAGTGGACTGTATTCAATGAATTCACTATTTACATTTTCACCAAGGGGCTCCGCTTGTAAATCCTCATTTATATCCTTAGCAACATTTATGGTCACCTTAACAGGAATATTTGAAGCAGACAAACCAATAGCATCAATACTATTAAGGCCTGGAACAGCACCTACATCCAATACAATTTTAACTGCATGAACCTCGTAGGGTGTTTCATCTAAAAATACATTCAATAAACGACTGGCAACTGGTAAAGCCTTTGGTGTAAATGTATTTATAAGATACTCATTATCATTGGCATCATAAGTATAAACTTGGTATACTGAACCTGGATTATTTGATTCTCCAACTACAATCTGCTTAATTTTCATGGGCTGGTCAAAACCAACCTTTATAAACTCTAATTTTTTTGACGGTTTTGGAGTCCAGGCATTTGGATTTTCACCTGCATTGGGTAAAACATTTGGTTTATTGAGTGCCTGATTTGCCGAATGTTGTATAGGAGTAAGTTCAGATGAATAATCTATTACTTTCGTTGCCCACCTAACGTCTTGTGCAATAATATAACCAGTTAGGACAACTAAGATCCCTAAACCTATTGATTTACGCCACATATTAAGTAATTTTTTGAGATTTTATAAAAAGCAATTGCATAAATGCAAATTTAAATAAAATAAATATCAAAGTATTTAAATTTTCAGAAAACTAACATGAATCAATAGAAATTATTAAAAAAATATAATAAAATATAAATATTATACAATTAATATTTTAAAATCCTGACTTCTACACGTCGGTTTTGCCTTTTAGCTTCTTCCGTGTTTTCATCAGTTATAGGCCTGCTGCCCCCATAGGCTTTCGTTTTAATACGTTTTTTCTTAATACCGTGAGCAATTAAATATTCAGATACTGTTTCTGCTCGCTGAGAAGATAACGCTAAATTTAGTCTTTTATTTCCTCTAAAATCGGTGTGTCCTTCAACTTGTAGAACCACCTTGGGGTTTTCCTTCATATATTTTACAATACTGTTAAGTTCATCAAATGAATCTGGTGTAATAGTAGATTCGCCTTGGAGGAAAGATACATTCCTAAGCCTAATAGACTGGGTGGTAGACATAGGGACGATGGTAAAGTTCATTTCCTCTTCGATGGATGCAGAAAGCTCATCAAAGTTAATTACTTTTCGATATGATAAGTAACCTGTAGCTCTCACCTCAACAGCATAGCTTTGTGTGTTAAGCATATACATTTTGAAGCCCCGCTCAGATTTAGAGCTTACAACGCCCATATCATCAGCAAAAGGTTGTTTTTCGTATGTAATTTTAGCCGTAACGGGCTTTTTAGTGACTGCGTCAAATACTTTGCCGTGAATCAAAACCATTGAATCAGGCTGCAGGAAGTCACCTGTTTCACCCAACCCTACATTAGGGTAGAGCATTGTGGAAATATATAAGCATAAGATAAATGAAAACCCCCTCATGGATAAGCCGATTATTTATTAAATAATATAGTCAAAAATAGAATCTTTTTCTATAACAAAAATCAATTTTTAATACAATGTAATAAATTTGACAAAATATTAATGTTTTTTGATAGAATTAATAAATTCTCTACAATAAGTTGGTATTGTATGTCGAATTATCTAATTTTGCGCAATGGCAATAGGATACGACCAGCTCCTATCGAACTCCCCCAGGTCTGGAAAGAAGCAAGGGTAGATAGTCGTAGCGGTGCGATATCCGACTTGCCATTTTTTCTTCTGATATCTTTCTTTTTCTTCGACTCATATTTATGTAACTTTATCATGTTTTATGTCATTTTCGAGAAAAATAATGTGAATTACAGTTAAATTAACAGATATGGATTTTTTTATAGATACAGCAAATATAGATGAAATAAAAGAAGCACATGCGATAGGCGTGCTTAATGGCGTGACCACCAATCCGTCTTTAATGGCGAAAGAAGGAATCAAGGGTAAAGTTGAGGTGCTTAAGCATTACGAGGCTATTTGTAAGATTGTTGAGGATAAGGTAAGTGCTGAGGTTATATCTACGGATTATGTTGGAATGGTGAAGGAGGGAACTCAGCTAGCGGAAATAAGTGAAAAAATAGTTATTAAAGTCCCTATGACATTGGATGGAGTGAAGGCAATATCCTATTTTACAAGTAAGGGTATACGTACGAATTGCACGCTGATCTTTACAGCAGGCCAAGCTTTATTGGCAGCAAAAGCTGGTGCAACATACGTCTCTCCTTTTATTGGGCGCTTAGATGATATTGCTTATGATGGCCTTGAGCTTATCAAGCAGATTATTACCATATTTGATAATTATGGTTATTCTACGGAGGTACTTGCCGCATCTATTCGTCATACCATGCACCTTATTAAATGTGCAGAGATAGGTGCAGATGTAGCCACGAGTCCACTAAAGGTTATTATAAGCTTATTAAACCACCCTCTAACAGATAATGGGTTAGCAAAATTCCTGGCAGATTATAAAAAGGTAGAACCATAAACGGATAGTTTTGTACATTTTAAAAGTAAAAGGAAAAGCAAAAATTCCTGACTACATTCAATTAAGGGACAGTAATTTGGTATTAATTGCGTATTTTAGAGCGGATAGACCTTTTAAAAATATTGAAAGGTATGGGCTAGCGGGTAAGGAGGAGGCATTAAAAACGTTGATTTCTTCATTGCCTTATGGTAAATTGCTGTTATTAAATATTTAATATGGAGTTTTCAAGTGACCCAGTTGTACGAATTAAGAATGCGAGTATATTTCAAGAGCATCATACTGTATTAAAAGGATTAAACCTCCATATTGATAAGGGAGAATTTGTTTTTTTGGTGGGGAGAACAGGTAGCGGAAAATCTTCATTACTCAAAACATTATATGCTGATTTACCTTTACGTTTGGGTGAAGCTAGTGTTTGTGGATACGCAATTCGTAATATTAAGAAAAAAGAAATTCCATTTTTAAGAAGAAAAATAGGCATTGTATTTCAAGATTTTCAACTGTTTTTTGATCGAAATGTTTCTGAAAATCTAAAATTTGTGATGAAGGCTACAGGTTGGAAGGATAAAGCTCAAATTAAAAAGCGATTGGCAGAGGTGCTTATGAGAGTGGGGTTAGGTTCAGTTGCCAATAAAATGCCACATCAATTGTCGGGAGGAGAGCAACAAAGGATTGTGATTGCCCGTGCTTTAATTAATGAACCTTTAATTATGCTAGCAGATGAACCTACTGGGAATTTGGATCCTGATGTAGCAGATGGAATCTTTAAACTATTCTTAGAGATTAATACCAGTGGTACAGCGGTACTTATGGCGACACATAATCATAATTTGGTTATGAATCATTCGTATCGGATATTAAAATGTGATCAAAACAATCTTTTAGACTCAAATAAGGAGAAATTTGATTTATCTGCAGGGATGTTTAACTAATATTAGACTTGTTTGGCAATTAATTTTGACTTCCTAAAGTTAAATAAAGTCAATAATGCGATAAATACAATCACACAATTGGTAATCAGTAACCATTTCAAATTAGCTGCTTTAATTTGACTGATCTCAAAATTAGCTGCCATAATTCCTATATCTGATCGGGCATTAGCATAATCTAGCTTGGCCGCATTCTGGATTTTCTCTAAATCCAAATTGGCATGCAAGGCTAAATTGTCATATTCTTTATAAATGATCATTGACGGCGCTTGTTGCTTAAGTAATTCGTAAGCATAGGCCTCTTCTTTAAGTAGATGCTCAGACTTAGCAAGTGCTAACCCTTCATCTAAAAATTGCTTAGATTGTGTTGGATTCTCCTTTAACAATAACTTACCAAGGCTTAGCGTTATACTTGCTTTTAGTTTTGGGTCTTTTGCAATCTTATAGGCGTGCATATTCTTATCAATGGCCTCACTAATATTGCCCAAATTTTCATTGCAGATCGAAATATTATTTAGAGCCATTACATAACGATCCTGATCGTCGATTTCATTGCTGATTTCTAGTGCAATTTGCTGATGTTCAAGTGCCTTTCCGAATTGCTCTAATTCAATAAAACTATTGCCTATAAAAATATGTGCAGACGCAATACCAGCTTTATTGTTTTTTTCAACATATTGACTCAACAATGGGTACAAATACTCTAATGCAGCAGCAGGTTCACCACTATCATTATAAAGCTTCCCTAAATATTGGTAACACTTCTCACGGCGTAGGCCATTACTTTTATTACTCGTCACCAAAGCCAAATTGTAATACTCAAAAGCCATTTCAAAATCTTCAATTACATGATAGACCATACCCAAATTTAGATATGTATTAATAAGACTATACTCACTATTGTCTAAATCCTTTCTGATTTTAAGAGAATTTAAATAGAACTCGGCTGCTGTGACATAATCTTCATTATAAAAACTCAAAATTCCTAACGCACTGTAACCAATGCCTTGCTGTCTTTTATCACCATCTTGCACAAGAATTTCAGCATTCTTCATAGCAATATAGGGGTCTGATTTTAAATATTCATTCACTTCTTGCTCTACTTCACTTAAATCAACCTGCCCACTAATGGCTTTATTTTCAAACTCATGACCTGTTTCACAAGAAGAAATTACCAGAAATATAATCCAAACGAACTGTTTCATAATCTACCTACAATTCAGGGTTAAAACCATCATCTAATGTTCTATATCTTGATCGTTCTTTTCGTTTTCGCCCACTAACAACATAACCTAACTGAGCTTTAGGTATCTGATACTCATTAATTCCAATCTTCCAACTATATTTAGTCATAACACTTTTCTCTAAATCGGACACGTAATATAAAATTTTATTTTAATTTATGCAAAATCTCCATTTTTAACTACCGTAAACTGGGGAGATTAGCATTTATTCCCTTTAATTTAGGTATTTTTTTGTAAAATACCAAGAGAATATTGATACTTTATGAGGTGTGTAACAATCTGTGTTTTTTAAATATTTGTTTACCTTTTCTTCTTACTACTTTTGGCATATGGGTTATAGGCCAAAGCTAAATCAATCCAATGGGTCAACCTATTTTCTCCATCAAAACCTTCGGCGTCCACAAATACGAAACCTTTCATGGGGTGTTTTGTAAAGTCCATGGGCCGGCAACCTGTTTGAGAAAGCGCATAATCGTATTGTTCGGAGCCAACTCGAGCCATTAGGCTTTCCTTGACAATACCAATGCACATTTTGTCATCGACCATGTAGCAAAGTCCTCCCATCATCTTTTTGGCCTCAAAGGATACCTTTTTTTCATTTAGGATATGGTTAATTTGATCTTCTAAAAAAGTACTATAGGCCATGATTATGGATGATTTCTATTAAAAATGATAGATATTTTAAATGTAATTAGCAAAATATATTCAAATTAAGCGCTTTTTAATATCCAAGCGGTGTTTTCGAGCCATGTCTTGCGCAATGTCATATCCGGCGTCTGCATGCCGAATCACACCCATACCAGGATCATTAAATAAGACTCTGTGCAGTCTTTTTTCAGCATCACTCGTGCCATCAGCTACAATTACCATACCTGCATGTATGGAGTAACCGATGCCCACACCTCCACCATGGTGTACGGATACCCAACTAGCTCCTCCTGCTGTATTAATAAGTGCATTTAGAATGGGCCAATCTGCGATGGCATCCGAGCCGTCTTTCATGGCCTCGGTTTCCCTATTCGGTGATGCAACAGACCCAGTGTCGAGATGGTCTCTTCCAATAACAATAGGTGCTTTAACTTTGCCTTCAGCAACTAGTTTATTAAAGGCGAGGCCTGCCTTGGCACGATCTCCTTGACCTAGCCAGCAAATTCTTGAAGGTAAGCCTTGGAAAGCGATGCGCTCTTGGGCCATCTTGATCCATCGAGCTAGTGCAATATCTTCGGGAAATAATTTGAGGAGTACATCATCGCATACTTTTATGTCTTGAGGATCACCAGAAAGTGCTGCAAATCGGAATGGTCCTTTACCCTCACAAAAGAGTGGCCTAATATAAGCTGGTACAAATCCTGGAAAATCGAATGCGTTTTCGACACCTCGCTTATCTTTAGCCTGGCCCCTTAAGTTATTTCCATAATCAAATGTCACAGCACCGCTTTTTTGGAGTTTTAGCATTAATTGGACATGCTTGGCCATGGTATCTAATGATTTTTCACAGTACATTTGTGGGTCTTGTTCTCGGAGTACTTTTGCTTCTTCTACGGATAGGCCCTCTGGAAAATAGCCAATGAGCTCATCATGGGCAGAAGTCTGATCAGTAAGGGTATCAGGTGTTATGCCATGCTCAATCAATCGTTCCAGCAATAAAACTGCATTGCAAATGACACCAATCGAAATGGCTTCTTTATTTGATTTGGCCTCCAGTGCTCTGTCAATGGCTTTATCAATATCTGAAAATTTATAATCTAAGTATTTGGTTTCTATTCTTTTATCAATTCGCCATTCTTCTACTTCGGCAGCAAGACAAACACCTTCGTTCATGGTAATGGCAAGAGGTTGAGCACCACCCATTCCTCCTAATCCTGCTGTTACATTCAATGTACCGCTTAAGCTACCACCAAAATGCTGTTTGGCTACTGCAGCAAACGTTTCGTAAGTGCCTTGAACAATTCCTTGTGAGCCAATATAAATCCAAGATCCAGCAGTCATCTGCCCATACATGATTAGGCCTTTGGCTTCGAGCTCCCTAAAATGATCCCAGTTGGCCCAATTCGGAACTAGCATGGAGTTTGAAATTAGCACCCTTGGTGCATCTTTATGCGTTGGCAAAATGCCAACAGGCTTACCTGATTGAACCAGTAAAGTTTCGTCATCGGATAGATCTTTTAGTGCCTTAATAATAAGGTGAAAACTCTCCCAATTACGTGCCGCTTTTCCTGTACCTCCATATACTACAAGATCTTCTGGTCTCTCTGCCACTTGTGGGTCCAAATTATTACATAACATTCTTAGTGCGGCCTCTTGTACCCATCCTTTGGTATTAAGTTGTGTACCAGTTGGGGCTGTTATAACCTTTTGGTTTTCCTGTATCATGCGTAAGTTATTTGATGTTTTACAAATATAATAAATTGAGCTAAAATGAAGGCGGCATATTTAATTTGATCAAAAATTTTAATGAATTCGGCAAAAAATATTCAAAAATATTAAAATACCTACTGCAAATTAATATTACATGAGTATGATATGCACGTAATACAATAGGCATGATATAGACCGGTTTATTAACTTTAACCAACGTTAAAATTGACTGGATTCATCAACACTTGATGCTACTTACTTTTAATTTTAAGCTTCCCCAACCACGACTAACCAATACATATCACTTATAACCTATTAAAATGAACTATAGTTATACATTTTTTGTGCTTAGTACGGCGGTTTTTTTGTGCTTAGGTTGCCACCCTACCCAAATGGAAGTAGGGCCAATAATAATTAAAGAGGAGCTTACCGGAAATGGTTCTAAAAAATGGAAGTTAAAGGCGAAATCGGTCAATGGTCAACTTAAGGAAACCAACCCCTGTGAAATGGATGATATAGAAATTTTTGCAGCTGATAAAAGTTACCTAAAACAAGTAAATGGTGTGCAATGTTATGAAAATGAATCAAACTTTGAGGGGTATTGGAGTATGCATGATGATCGTTTGCTCGTAACGGCCAGCAATAATATTTATTATGACTTAAAAGAATATAAAATCATCGAAATCACCGAAAATTTACTTGTATTGGAGTTGGAGGGAATGAATGAAAAAATAACGATTTCTTATAGCCCGATTTAATCCTATTAATTTTGTTAACAATTTGGTTTAAAAATAATTTAATACCCACAAAATAGATGAAGTTGTATTACCTCTAATTTTTTTATGTTAATTTCTTTTCAAATTTTTTTTATTTACCTTAGTAAAGAATTTATTAAATCAACTTGAACTATGAAGAATAAATTAATTTTAATGCTTGGCATTGGCCTTTCTGTAATGGTTAATGCACAATTTATGGCCGATGCTCCTCCTCAAAAGCTAGAACCAGGTGGTCATCTTATTGGTATTGGTACAGGTTATGGTGGTTACTATGGTGGTGGTCTTATTGGCTTTAGGGTGAGTTATGAAGCAGGAGTAACAAAAATTTGGAAGGGAACCTTGGGTATTGGCGGTATGGTAGGATATGGATTTGATGCGGTTACTGGACCATATTATGATGATTATTATCGGACATTTTATTTTGCGCCGCGTGGAACTTGGCATATCAATTGGGGGGTTAAGAATTTAGATACCTATGCATCAGTTTCAGTAAGTTTTGAATCTAGCACTACATCAACAAAGTATCACAATAATGGGTTGGGGAATGATTATAGAGAGTCTGATTTTTCAGTACTTCCTACTGGAAGTGTAGGCGCGGCTTATTATTTTGGTGAAAATATTGCAGTATTTGCTGAATTTGGTACTGAATTTACCTATTTAATTGGCGGATTGCACTTTAGCTTTTAAATAATTACAAGTTTTGATTTGATTTTGAACGTAATTTGCAAACTACGTTCAAAATCTTTTTTAGCCTATTAAACTTAAATTTAGGAGCCTAAAATTTTTCTTAAACGATTTTGAAATTCAATATTTGAAATATTGGGTGCCTTTAGGAGTTTGAGATCTTCTTCAGTAACCTCAATAGGCGTTGTTTCCTTTACACGATTTTCAATATTAAAATCAGAATTATAACCGACCCCAATAATGTAACCAGCCGGATCACCACCCTGTATCAAAGGATACTCTATTGGAAATATGTATTTAACTTGAAAGGGAATATTACGCAACACCGCTTGTGCATCACGAGCAGGAACAAGACCTCCAATAAATATTGCATCGGGCTCCTCCGGAATGACATGTTCATAAACTTCGGTATAAATGCTGCTATCCATGAGTCGTAATTTCATTTCATTGGCTTCGGCTTCAAAGAACCCCTGTTCATGCCATAAAAGGATAACATGCGTTCGATTTGGTAGTTTTTTGGGAGTTTCATCTATACTTAAGTCAAATTCGAGCTGTATGATTTCAACTTCTAAATTTTCAATTTGATCCTTCTCGCTTTGCTCTTTTTGTTTGATTTTCTTTAGTTCAGTAAGTTTATTTTTTTTCTCATTCAAGTTGGCAAGGGTTTGATCATATTCCTTTTGAGTTTGTTCAAGGATTTTACCCCACTTTTCTATTAGTTCATCGGATTTGACGATTGTGGAGAAATATTTGGCACAATGTAGTCGTTTACCAATGCTACCCTCTAATATTTTATCAGAATATTCCCCAAGTTTAGCTACCTCTACTTTGGCTAATTCATTTTGAATGGCCTGACGCTGAGATAAAATGACAATGCTACCTATGATACTGCCTAGCAGTATTAGAACTCCTACCGCCCTTATAGTCTTTGATTGTTTACTCATGTTAATTAAATTAACTTTAACCTATATCCAAGTTACGTTAATCTAATATATTTAACATGTCAGAATGTGTGCAATTCTTACTTTGTAAACTTTAAGTGTATATCACTTAATTGTATAGTAGTTGAATTCAATTAATTTAGCTAAATTTGTTTAAAATCTACCCGTCAAGCTTCAATACAGCCATAAATGCTTCCTGTGGGATCTCAACATTACCAACTTGCCGCATCCGTTTTTTACCTTTCTTTTGTTTCTCTAACAGCTTGCGTTTACGAGTAATATCACCACCATAGCATTTTGCTAGTACGTTTTTTCGCATAGCTTTTACCGTTTCCCGAGCAATTATTTTTGTGCCAATAGATGCCTGAATGGCAATTTCAAACATCTGACGTGGCAAAAGTCCTCGAAGTTTTTCGCAGAGGCGTTTTCCCCAGTCATAGGCTTTATCGCGGTGCACAATGGCCGAGAGTGCGTCTACCTTTTCGCCATTGAGCATAATATCTAATTTTACCATATTAGATTGCTTAAATCCAATGAGTTCATAATCTAACGAAGCATACCCTCTTGAAATAGTTTTTAGTTTATCAAAAAAGTCAAAAACAATCTCTGAAAGTGGTAATTCAAATGAAAGTTCGACCCGGTCTGATGTGAGATAGACCTGATTTTTAATTACCCCTCTTTTGTCTATACAAAGCGAAATGATGGGGCCAATAAAATCGGATTTTGTAATTATTTGGGCATTAATAAAGGGCTCTTCTACATGCGAAATTTTATTTGGCTCAGGCATTTCGGATGGTGCATTTATATCCTCTTTGGTTCCATCAGTATTAACGGCATGAAACTGCACAGAGGGTACTGTTGTAATTACGGTCATACCAAACTCACGCTCTAAGCGTTCCTGCACGATCTCCATATGCAACATGCCCAAGAAGCCACACCTGAACCCAAACCCTAAGGCAGCAGATGTTTCGGGCTCCCATACAAGCGAGGCATCATTGAGCTGAAGTTTTTCCATAGATGCCCTAAGATCTTCATAATCAGATGTTTCCACAGGGTAAATGCCTGCAAATACCATGGGTTTAACATCTTCAAAGCCTTGTATGGCTTCACAAGGGCGCTCCACATGAGTAATTGTATCCCCTACTTTTACCTCTTTTGCTTCTTTAATCCCAGAAATAATATACCCTACATTACCGGCTCCAATTTGATTAACGGGCTGCTGCTTGAGTTTAAGAATGCCAATTTCATCTGCTAAATATGTTTTGGCAGTATTAACAAATTTAACCTTGTCCCCCTTATTAATTTGGCCATTAAAAACCCTGTAATATACTTCAATACCTCGGTAAGAGTTAAAAACAGAATCAAAAATCATGGCTTGTAGCGGTGCGTCAGGATCTCCTTTTGGGGCCGGGATCCTTTGCACGATAGCTTCTAAAATTAAATCGATGCCTATGCCTTCTTTTCCGCTAGCTAGGATGATTTCATCTCGGTCGCAGCCAATTAGATCTACCACTTGATCTTTAACCTCGTCGGGCATGGCTCCGGGTAGGTCAATCTTATTGAGTACTGGTATAATTTCCAAGTCATTATCTATGGCTAGGTATAAATTTGAAATCGTTTGTGCTTCAATTCCTTGAGAGGCATCTACAATTAACAATGCTCCTTCACAGGCGGCAATAGCCCTAGATACTTCATAAGAAAAATCCACATGCCCAGGAGTGTCAATTAAATTTAATGTGTACGCTTCCCCCTGATAGTTAAAATCCATCTGAATGGCATGGCTTTTGATCGTAATGCCACGTTCTCGTTCCAGGTCCATGTCGTCCAAGAGCTGGTTTTGCATATCCCTAGAAGAAACTGTACCGGTTGCTTCTAATAAGCGATCAGCCAAGGTGCTTTTTCCATGATCAATATGGGCGATAATGCAGAAATTTCGTATATTTTTCATAATTGATCTGCAAAATTAGGGAATACCAATCGGTATACAAAACAATATTTAATGAAAAGACAACATAGGCATAGCAATTTAGCTTAAATGGTACTCTCTAGTTGATTCTGCTCGTTAGCAATGTACAATATTTTAGTTTATCGAATTGGTATTCGTTTGAATTCGAACTTGCCTTAACATTTTAACACTTTCATACATAAATATATAGAAGCCCCAATAACTTTCCGAAACAATCAGACCTTAAATTTTTATATTTTTTAAGTTGAGAAGCATGAAAAGGAATTTAAATAAAATTATGGTTTGTGGATTGATAATCGCTTCCCAAATGGGTTGCAACAATAGTACGCAGGTAGAGGCACCGGGCAATAAGTTTCAGTTTATGAATGAAAACTATGCCATTATGCATGGATTGCTGGAAGATTATGGAAAATCAGCATCTAATTTGTATATGAAGGATCTATACTTGTACTCTGATGGGATAAATGTGTATACTTCGTCTCATTCAATTTCGTTGAATGGATCAGGTAATGGTTTGCATTTTGAGATGTATACTACTCAGCGCCACGGTTTAGCACCTGGTAAATACTGTATCAATAAGGATTTGGCTTTTAGTGAGAATACGTGCAAGGCAAGTGCTGTCAATTTAGGTCTTGATTATGACGAGCACCAGTGTGCTGCTATTCATGAAATGAAAAGTGGTGAGATTAATGTTTCAAGGGATAATTCCATTTATACCATTCAGGTAAATGCTATATGCCAAAATGGTAAGCAGTTAAGTGGTTTTTACCAGGGCCCATTGGAATATTTTGATGTAACTAGTAAAAAGTAATAAAAAGATACCGATAGTCTACTTTTTAAAATCTACGATATTAAGATTGATTTCTTACATTGAACTTTAATTCATGTGGTGTTGTTTTCCATTTTAACCCCTTTTTTATATTTTGTGGCATATTTGAATGAAGCTCATGAAGAAAATACCAATATTTTTGTTTCTGTTTATGGTAGCTGCTGCTTTAGTTGCGCAAAGTAGGTGTGATTACTTAGTTAGTAAACCTAATAAGTTGGTTTTAAAGAATAGTAAATTCATCTCATATACCAATAAGGCTTTAACTAAGTTTAAAAAGTATTACCCAAAGGATACTGAGTTTATTACTTGTAATGTGCAGCTTGCGGACCTTGGTGGTACCAAAATTGCCTATTTTGTTATTACGATTCAGAGCGTGTATGCTTATAAGAATTTTGGTATGATTCAAAAAAATAAAAAACTAGCCATTCACCTAAAAAACAAAGTAAATGTACATTTAAACTTAGAGGAATCCGATATGGGTAAAATTGATCATGAAAATGGTAAGACTACCTATCGGAGTTATGCTATGCTTACTAATGAAGATATGGCAAAATTAGAGAGCGAAGGTGTGCATCGAGTGTTGATCCCTTGGAGTGAGGGGGTTGAAATTTACCCAACTGCAAATCCACAATTATTTGTTGATAGAATAAGGTGTATTCAATAAAATTAGTTTTATCCCTGTTTATTCGTAACTCAATTTATTGATATAGAATATTTTACGATTAAGTTTTACCCCCGATTCTTTAAGGTTTTTAATACGCTGTATGCCGTAGGCATAGAAGAAATGGCCATACCAATGATTGAGATCATTTGTGATGTACTCATTATTTTTGGCCACATCATCTTCAAAAAGTAGTTTGATTTCATTAAGTGTTTTACCTTCTAAAACTTCACTTTCTTTGATGAATTTTGATCGGATGACGTTTTCGAACATGTAGAGTAGCACGATTTTGTCATCGCGAACATCAGCATGTACATATTTTTTTAAGTAAAATGTTTTTACATCATTGATTTCAAAGCTATTATCCCAAAGTAATTGGCCTTTTTTATCAAACCCAAAGACAACGGCATGTGTATAATGATAAGTAGGCAAATTGTACTTTAAATTTTGAAAACTGGCGCTATTATTTTGATATTTTGGGAAGTAGGCCTCACCTAGCATGATATATTGATTGTTGTTTTCCATAATATCATGTACGAGCAGTCGATAATTAAACTTTAATTTTTGGCCTTTGATTTTTTTTCGCTCGATACGGTCCTTCACCCTTTTTTTTCTTTTGGCCTTCATATAATTGAAGAAATTTTCAAAATCGGTATATGCATAGTAATTTACATTAGAGGCACTGTCTAATCGAGTAAAAAATATACCTTTAGATTCCTTCGATTTACGTTTGGCATATGTTCCTACCAATAAATATTGATCTTGAAGTTTACTTACTATCCCAAATACAAAGTTCTTGCCATCTTCGGGTTCAACTTGTTGTGTATGAATAAGGCTGCCAAATTGATCAAAAATCCTAACGCCAACATAATATTTTTTGTGGAGTCCTTTTTCGATACTAATTACGCTGAAATTGTTATTTTCGTTATCAACGCTGATCTGAGTAATTTCTGAGTTATTATTAAAAAAGCCAGGAAGCGTCTTGATTTTTTGGTTGATGAAATCATAAATAAAAACGACAGGCCTAGCATTAAAGGCACCTGCTAAGATGGCCGACTGGCCTACAATATCAAAATGTGTAAATTCGACAGGTATTGTTTTTTGGATTTTATAATTGGATGTATCTCCTTGCTCAAAGCCTACTTTTATCAGCTCCATTTCCTTTTCATTTTTATCAAAAAGCAGGTAAGCATAACTATTGTGATGTACAAAACCAATTAGGCTTAGGTCAAAATCTATAGCGATCTCTTTGCGCCAAGTAATATTGAGGCTCGTATCAATATGAATAAATTCCCAATTGTAGCCATTTTCAACTCGTTTAGAAGATTCTTTGAGTATCATAATGCCATGTTGCTCACCAGAGATCACATTGAAAAAATCCTCATAGTGCTTAATCTCAAGCTCTACCCGTTTGCTTTGTGCAATTTGGCAAAACCCAGCCTCAAACAAAAATAATATTAAGACAAACCCAAATACCTTTTTAAACATTAGCTTCCTAAACTTACGATAATATCATATTCTTCTTTTTTCATAGGCATTACTGATAGCCTACTATGTCGTACAAGTGCAATTTGACCCAAGCGTTCATCTGCTTTAATTTCTTTCAGGGTGACTGGTTTATCTAACTTTTGAACTGGTACTAGATCAACCACTACCCACCGCTCATCATCAGTAGTGGGATCTTGATAGTATTCTTTTACTACTTTAGCAATGCCTACCACAGATTTTTCGTTAACACTGTGATAAAATAATACCAGGTCATCGACTTTCATTTCTTTTAGGTTATTGCGTGCTTGATAGTTTCTTACGCCATCCCAATGATCCCGGCCAAGCTTAACAAAATCATCCCAGCTGTATGTGTTTGGTTCAGATTTTGCCAACCAATAATTCATTTTTTTGATGTTTAATTAACAATTTTTTTGAAATTAAGCCTTTTTAACATAAAATTGAATACGAAGGCGTAAATATTCCTTATTTTACGATTAAGTAGGTAACCTTACGAATTAACAATGAATGAATCAAAACGACAAAAAAAATTTGCTAGACTGTTACAAAAGGAGCTAGGTGGTATTTTGTTGAGGAAGGCCGGTGTCTGGTATAAAAATATTATGGTCAGTGTAACACATGTGCAGGTAAGCCCAGACTTGGGGCTTGCTAAGGTTTATTTAAGTATATGGCCAGAAGCTACTAAGCTAGAAACCTTTCATGATTTACAAGATCGTAAAGCCGAACTTCGTAATTCACTAGCAGCTGTAATTAAAAATCAAATCCGAAAAATTCCTGATTTGCAACTTTATTTGGATGATTCAGCGGCGCAATCCCAGCATATCGATAATTTACTAAATAATTTAAAATAATACACTTCAATTTTACATAAATATCTTACTATTTTTGAATAGGTAGTATTTATCAATTATTAGCACTGTATTTATATTTGATAATTATAAAATACTGTAAATCAATTAGATAAATGAGTTTTATGTAATTTAAAAAATTAACAAAAACTTAACTTTGAGATTTAGAAATTTTCCTAAAAATAGGAAAAATGCAATTTTTAGAATTTCGTTATCCTTTAGTACTTTTATTTATAGGTTCTTATCAAATTTACCTCTCGAAATATCCAATTTAGCCAATTAACATAACGTTAAAATTAATAACAAATTAATGCAATAAATTATTTATTTAGTATAATTATTGGAAATAAATCTAGGTTGAAAACAAAACTAATATCAATAAACTAATAGGAAATTGTATATTTGTACAGTAAAAATTGACTGTCAAATTATATATCATGAAAAAAACCTTACCCTTAATTTGCCTTTATTTAATTAGTTTAGGTGTATTGCAGGCACAATTGGTAATCACCCAATACTATGAAGGTACAAGTTTCAATAAATGGATAGAAATTACCAATGTTGGCCCAGATGCAGTAGATACTGAAAATCCACAGCTACATGTGAATTTATTCAGTAATGCCAATGCGGATGCTCCTGATGGCCTTGCTCCAAATGCAAGCTATGCTTTAACAGGGGTTTTGGATCCGGGAGCCTCTATCATCTTAAAAAATAGTAGCGCAGATACACCAGCTGAAGCATTTATTTCTGGTACTCCCATTAGTAGTGGTGTAATTAATTTCAATGGTGATGATTTGATCACCCTTAGTACAACTACAGATGAATCTACATGGGCTAATCGAATAGATGTAGTTGGAAATGGTGATAGTTGGGGACAAGACAAATCTTTTGTGCGAAACACCAATGAGGCAAACCTTAATTTTGATCTGGCAGAATGGGATGAGTATGCTCTAGCCGATGTTAATGCAGCTCCCGAGTCAAATACAGAGCGGCTTGGAGTGCATATAATTAATGCAGGTGGGCTGATTATCAGTCAGTACTATGAAGGTACGAGTTTCAATAAATGGATTGAGGTTTCCAACTTAAGTAATGCAACCATAGATTTTGAAAACCCTCAGTTATATTTGACGCTATATAGTAATGCTAGTGCGGATGCTCCTGATGGCCTTGCTCCAAATGCGAGTTTTGTGTTGACCGGTACCATTCAGCCTGGTGCATCAGTTACAATTAAGCATGGAAGTGCCGATACACCAACCATGGAATTTATTACAGGTACACCTTTTACAAGTTCAGGGGTTATCAACTTTAATGGTGATGACTTGATTGCATTAAGTTTGACTAATGATGAGACTACCTGGGCAAATCGTTTAGATGTAGTTGGTAGTGGCGATGATGGTTGGGGTCAGGACAAATCATTTGTAAGAAATATAAATGTACCGACGCTTGATTTTGATTTAGCAGAATGGGATGAGTATACGTTAGAAGAAGTAAATACAGCAGCAGATCAAACAACAGAGCGACTTGGTTTTCATGGGAATGGCCCAATGGAAGACAATGTGCCGCCTGCCATGGTTAATTTAAGTCCTGCTCACAACAGTGTCGATGTTGGATTAAGTGAAAATCTAATCATTGCATTTAACGAAACAGTGCAAGCAGGTATGGGTACCATTACGATTCGAAATAATGATGATTCGGAGTTTGAAACGCTCGATATTACAGATAATCAAAAGGTAACATTTAACGGAAGTCAAGTATTGATTAATCCTGATCAGTCGTTTGTTTTAAATAGCAGCTACTATGTTGAAGTGACTGCAGGTGCTGTAGTTGATGCGGCAAATAATTCATATGACGGATTTTCGGGTAATGGAACATGGTTTTTTACTACCATTGTACAGATTCCGCAAGAACTTGTATATGAGTTTAACGATTGTGGTGACTGGGAAGGTTGGACGGATTACAGTGTAGTAGGTGATGAGGTGTGGGTTTGTAACCAATATGGTAATAATGGTACCAGTGGTATGCAAATGAGTGGATTTAATGGCTCGCCGCTTGATAACGAAGATTGGTTTATTTCTCCGGCTCTCGATTTGAGTGGCTTTAATGGTTTTATATTATTGTCTTTTTGGTCTCGAACAAAATATGACGGACTAAAAATGAAACTAAAAGTTTCAACCAATTATGATGGAATAAGTAATCCAAATACGGCAGATTGGACAGAGGTTGAAGCAGGCTTACCTGGTCTAAATACGGATGTTTGGACTGCCTCACCTCAAATTGATATCTCAGCATTTAAACAGGCAAATGTTTATATTGCTTTTCAATATTTTTCTAACCCTGTTGATGGGGCTGCTCTTTGGACACTTGATGATGTAAAAATCGAAAATTCTGTTGAAGCACCTGAAGCGTTTTTAGTAACGTCATTTAATCCAATACATGACTGGGATTTTGGTTTAGTTAATTTTCCTAATGCTTCGGTAAGCAAATCATTCACCTATTCGGCTTTTAATTTTATTGAAAATTTAGCAATAAATGCACCTGAAAATTTCGAAATTTCTAAAAATAATGTTGATTTTTTTAATAATTTACAATATACAATTGAAGAATTGAATAGCGAGCAACAAGTTTATGTAAGGCTAAAACCAGGTAATGATACCAAGCAATTTTATGCTGGTGGAGTTAATTTTACTGGAAGCGGGGTCAATGAAAACCATGGTTATCTAACAGGTAAGTCTTTTGAAAAAGAGAATTCATTGGACATTGTTACTTGGAATATTGAGTGGTTTGGTAGTGTTAACAATGGCCCAACGGATGAAAACCTCCAATTACAGAATGCCATTGCAGTGATGCAGCAAATTGATGCCGATATTTATGCTGTACAAGAAATTGCAAATGATGGACAATTCGATGCGCTTGTAAATGGTTTGGTGGGCTATGAAGGCCTCTGTTCAGATACGTATTCCTACTACTTTCAGAATGGTTGGATGCAAAAAGTATGTTTTATTTACAAATCTGAAACTATTAGTCTGGTTAACTATGAGTCCATGTTTAAAAACTTTTTTGAAGGTTTGTTAGATAATTCAGAGTCTTTACCAGATTATCCTACTACTGATGATAAGTTTTGGGCAAGTGGTCGTTTACCATTTAAGTTGACTGTAGATGCTACTATTAATGGTAAAACAGCACAAATTAATTTAATTAATATCCACGCCAAAGCAAACACTGGTGATCAGCAAGAAAGCTATAATCGCCGAAAATATGATGCCGAGTATCTAAAAAATTATATTGATAATAATATGGTTGATCAAAATGTTATAATTCTTGGTGATTATAATGATGATTTAGATATTTCAGTAGCCGATATTAACCCCTTACCGCCTTCGCCATATGGGGCTTATGTTAATGATAATGTAAATTTTAATACACCAACCATTGCCTTAAGTAATGCTGGTCTACGAACCTATATTACGTATGAAAATGTGATTGATCATGCTACTTTTACAGATGATTTTGATGCATATTTTCTACCTAATTCACCAAGAATAATCATTCCATTTGATTATGTAGACGGATGGTATGGAAGTACGACATCAGATCACTTACCTGTTATGGTGAATTTCGACCTCAGTGATGCTGTGGATGATGTCATTGCGCCAATAGTTAATGAGTTTGAGCCAGTACATAATAGTATCGAAGTTCTACCCAATCAAGACCTTGTTATTACATTTAATGAAGGGGTAAAAGCTGGTGTTGGTAATTTGGTTATTCGAAACAGTGATGACACTGAGTTTGAGGCAATCGATATTACTGATAATGCAAAAGTATCAATTATAGGTAGTGAAGTAACAATTAATCCTGCTCAAGAATTCGAGTTATCAGCGAGCTATTATGTAGAGCTAGCTTCTGGTGCGATCATAGATAATTCAGACAATGTTTTTGAAGGTTTCTCAGGCAATGGAACGTGGTTTTTTACGGTAGTTGATGAAATTGTTCAAGAAGATTACGTATTTGAATTTAATAATTGTGCTGACTGGGAAGGTTGGACTGGCTATAGCTCACTTGGTGATGAGATTTGGGTATGTAACCAATATGGAAACAACGGGACGAATGGCATGCAAATGAGTGGGTATAATGATGGTGTGAAAAATAATGAGGATTGGACTTTATTTTGCCCCAATACAGCACCAGGGTTGATTGATGTATACGGTGATGACTTTAAACAATTATATACCATGTATGAAGAAGATGGTCTTGGCGTTCGAAAAGTAAAGGCACAAGAATTATGGAAGGTGGTGTGTGAAATTCAAACGGAAGCTGGTATGCCCTTTATTGTATTTAAAGATCATA
>JAUIFR010000283.1 GCA_030430325.1 Bacteroidia bacterium
GGCCACGGATGTAAAGGATTCACTGATTTATCAACCCTGGCACACACAATAACTCAACCACCAATAGCCAAGCCAAGCTAGCAATAATGGTGCATTTTACTCTTGCTCTTGCTCAAACTCTTGCTCTAATCTTTCATTGGTGCTTTTTTCAATGAAACCGGTTTAGGTCAATAATGGCAAAGTCCAATAACATGTAAAACCGGTTCGCTAAAGGCCTTTAAAATAAATTGTTTTACTGAAGCAATTTTGCACAATACGTTCATTATTTTTTCAAGTGAAAATGAAACTGAACCATTTTTGCCGATTTTATTCATTATTTACACATTTATTGCATAAATCCAAGAAGTAAACCTCAAATTTTATCCCTTCAATCTTTACATCTTCTGTATACCATCATAAAAGTATCTCCCCAACAATAACTACCAAAAACTAGCTATTCACCTACCCATACTAACTCTTCCCATTTGATAAAAATAGCATCATTTACTTACAGTATTGCATTTTTTAAAGAAAATAATACTTTATCCCAAAATTGTATCTTTTGAAGGGTAACATTCCTTCATGATTTGGTATAAATAATTACACTCAATGATCAAGCCCAGCGTTAGGGTATACTTTGCCTGCGCCGGAAGAAAAGAAAAAATACGAAGTGGGAGAACATATTCACGATCAGGACGTGAAAAAGGAAGGAAGTAAACACGAAAGTAAACCCCTGAACAATAAAAATAAGGAGCAGAAAAATACTTCCCAGAATCAAGTTCACCATAATTCCATCAACGCAGAAACTACCGGCCCTGGCGAATCTAATTCTGGCATCGTAGATCTTTCTCACCTCAGTGATGATGACCGCTCTCGCTATCTCATAAACCTCATGCAGGGCTCTACAGCTGGATCGCGAGAAAGTGAAATGCTACATCTGATGCAAAACAGCAATCCCTATCCAAAGGAGCGGGAACGCTTGCAGCAAATGGAAGCCTCTATACACACAAAGGTTACAGGGCATCCCGGGCTAGATCGACTGCATGCCTTAGTAGCAGATGAAAATAGCCTCATGGGCAATTTTACTGATTTTCCCGATGGGCAGGCGGCATTGCTGCTGAGTAACTTGAGTAAAACAGAACAGCAGCGATTACTGCTCAATAACTGGCTCTGTGAGCGTTTGTTTCATGAGCTTAACAGCCAACTTACTGCCGCTGCATTAGCTGATTTTGATATAACCCTAGTCCAAAAACTACAATGGATCGCCTATGGCAATAGCTCGGGTAAAGTCGAGTATCAGTATATCCGACCACTCCTACTCCAAGGAGATAAACGAGCCAAAGCCATTGAAACTTTCCTCAGCTCACAAGTAGGGCTAGATCAAGATGTGTACGTCACTTCACTGATCCATCAATTGCAAGCCCCCAGGCTTGACCTCACCAAAATCAATACCGGATCAGGGTTTTTTAGCACCCCCGTCGATGAGGTCAAACACAAAATCGATCCGCAAGAATTTACACTGGGCGATGCCGATACAGCTGATCGCGTCATGGGAATGGCAGGTGAATCCTTAGAAGACCTGGAGGAAGGAGACAAACAAGCTTTTTTGGAACTATTTGAGCAAAATGCCCTGCTTTGTGCCACAGCACTGCTCGATGAAAGTGAAAATGCCATACAAAAGGAGCACCGACAGATCACTAAACAGGGTGTAGATGATATTCAGGCGGCTATCCAAGAGCAAGCCAGTGAATTTACCGCCTATGAAGCCATCCAAAAAGAGCAGTACGAAGCCACCAAAAAAGCTGGATCTGGCTATGGCACTGCCCATGTGGCAGCTAGCTTTCAAAAAAGAATAGCAGCGCAAGAAAAACAGATCAGAAAAAGCCTCATGGCCACACACCCTGTATTTGGAGATGAATCACTGCCCTTTTTTCACATCTATGATTTTTATGAAAATGCGAATACAGATGCTTTCCAAGCCTTTTTACAACAAAGCCTGGGCGAAAAATACGAAAATATACAAAAAACAAAGGCCAATCTAAGAGAAGACCCCAGCATGGTCTGGAGCCTAGAAAAAATAATTCAGCTCACCTCCCACAATATACCCCTGCTCGATGATCCAATTTATAGCCAACTCGCCACAAAAGAGTTTGAACGTAGAAGACGTAACGACGCCATCATTAAAGGAGCCATGGCCGCCCTATCCATTGGACTGGCTATTGCTTCCTTTGGCAGCATGAGCGGCGTATCAGCTATCATACTTGGCGGATTAAGTGTAGGAGTCAGCGGTATCGATGCCTACATGACTTATGAGGAGTATGATAAAATCGCACCCGCAGGCAATACCACCTTCGATCCAGAAAAAGTACTCTCCGATGAAGATCCATCTGTCATCTGGGTCATCGCCAGCGCAGCAGCTATAATAGGTGATGGAGTACAACTTATTAAATTAGCCAAGCAGTTTTCTACGTTAACCAAAGTCAACAAAGCATTGGAATTACAAAACTTAGAGACTGTAACGGCCAAATTAGCTGGTAAAATTCCAGAAAAAGAACTCGCTAACCTGAAAGAAAACTTGCAATTGCTTGAAGGAATCCAGAAAACAAGACAGCAACTCGCACACAGCATCGTCAAGCAAAGCAAAGACAAGCTCGACCTACCCGCCATCGAGCAAGCCGTAGACATCTATTTGCTACAGCATGCCGAGGAGTTGATAAAAACCACGAAAAGTGGTAGTTTTAAGCCATCGAAACAAGCCCAGCAGGAGGTGTTGGGGGTGTATAAGATGACGCCGGAGGGGAAGTTAGCTTTAAAAAATACTATAAGTGGCAAAATTCAAATTAATGAAATTACAATAGCAAAGGCTCTTGAGAACTCAAATATGAAAACAATACAAGGTGAGGTTTCACTACCAATGATTAAACGATATGTTAAAATGTTAGAAAATGGTCTTAATCCTCCTCCAATAAAAGTTGCAAATGGAATAATTATAGAGGGTAATCATAGGTATGTTGCAGGTAGACTTTTTGGTAAAGAACCTGAAGTGATACCAAGTATTTTACCTCTAAGTCAAGCTTCAAGAGTTGTCCCTATTCAAAATACTAAAGTTAGTCAAATAGATTGGGGAGGTTATTAAATAAATAAAGGATGAAAATTTATTCAGAAACGGGCGACCACATTGAGGTTCCATATAGTAGTTTAAGTGGCATTTCACTAGAAAATTTAAATCTTCATAGAGCAAAGCTCGAAAGGCATGATTTATCACATTCAAGTTTAATAAATTCAAATTTAAGAGGTGCTTTTTTATATGGTGCAAACCTTAAAATGAGTAATTTAACATCAACAAACTTAATCACTGCTGACTTAAGGGAATCTATTTTAGAAAATGCCAATTTGGAACTGTGCAAAGCTTATTCAACATTATTTGAAAATGCCAATCTTCTAAATGCCAATTTAGAAGGCGCAGATGTGAATGGTGCAAGTTTTTTGAATGCTACTTTAAAAGGGACAAATATGAATTGCATAAATATTGAATCTTCAAATTTAGTTGGAGCGTTGTATGATGATTATACAATATGGCCAGAAAACTTTGATCCCAAAAATCATGGATGTATTAAAGTGTAAACTATCATCTAAATAATTACATTTTTTTATTTATATATTTTAATTAATTAAAATTAGCCTATTACATTCATTATTTCTTTCAAATACGTTCAATGTAAAACAAAGTGCTTTTAACCAAAGAAAAATGTATATTGATCACCAAATTAGGGCTTTGAACCCCCAAAATCGACTACATTTTTGCATCAAAAAATGTAATTTAGCCAAAAATAAGGGTAAAAAAAAGCCCAAAAATCACTTATAATTTACTTATTATAAGTAACATATAATCACACACTACATTTTGGACTTGCAACTAAATTTGTTACAAAAAGTTAAGCCACATTTTTAATATTA
>JAUIFR010000284.1 GCA_030430325.1 Bacteroidia bacterium
TAATGAAAATAACACAAAGGTGGAAAAGGACAATCTTATATCTGACAGACAGCATGAATTGGCAATGTCCGAATTGAAAAAAGCAAGAATAAGCAATCAACAAGCCTTGATTGAGAAAAAAAGGCTTGAACAGGAAATAGTATTAGCTAAAACGGGAAATGAAAGGGCAAGAGCTAGTGAAATAAAGGCGGTAAATACACGCATTGAAATAAAACCTGCCCGAAAGATGATTTGGAAGGCTTATCTTGACTTGCAGGTGGAAAATGTAGACGCTACTACGTCGCAAATCAATGCATTATCTAAAAAATATGGAGGTTTTGTATCAAGCATGAATAGGAGCTCCACCGATTACGAAATTTCAAATGAACTTGTAATCAGGATTGCTTATGACGCTTTTGATTCATTAATGAAGGACATTAAAAAGACTTCTATTTTTACTAAAAACGTGAAAGTACACTCAACTGATGTGACCGAGGAATATATTGATGTGCAAAGCCGCTTAAAAACCAAGAAAGAGGTACGCGAGCGCTACATTAAGATTTTAAGAGAAAAAACGGGTGATGTGAAGGATGTGATTGCAGCGGAGGAGGCAATTAGAAAAATTACAGAAGAAATTGAAGCTAAGGAAGGCCGGCTGAGATATCTCAATGATCAAATTGCTCTGAGTACGGTGCATGTACGAATATATCAGGAAGTAGAGTATAAAGATGAGCCTGCAATTTATGTGAAACCCTACTCTAAGAAAATTGTGGAAGGCTTAAATAATGGTTGGACCATTATTACAGGATTCATTCTGGGCATCGTGAATATTTGGCCTATCATGATTGTACTGGGCTTGGTCATCTGGAAGCGAAAGCGAATTTTTGGGATTTTACGCCGAAAAGGCAAGTGATTTCAATGAAATGTGCAAAATATGTTGAAATAAAGTCCTATTTGTTGTTTAAATTGAATTTTCTCCTAAATGAATATATAATAAAGAAAAGAAGCATCATGCAGGATGTTAGAATTACGTATTGCCAATAATTTTGTTTCTTTTTAATTGAAATGTGATCATGGTTGCCAATTTGGATGTATGCGGACCAAAAAGCAGGATGGGTTAAGTTATTTTGACCTCTAATCATATAACTTAATTTAGCTTGACGCAATGCCTCAGCTTTATCCATTCTATTATTGAGATTGATATAAAAGTCTTTCATGATCGAAGAGGTAATTTGATCTTCGATTTTCCATAAAGTAACTAGCATGGAAGGTACACCTGCATACATAAATGAACGAGCTAATGAAGCCAGCCCATTTCCTCTCTCAAACTTACCAAAACCCGTTTCACAACCAGATAATACTACTAGGTCAGCATTGAGGTTGAGCTTTGAGATCTCATATGCTCGTAAAAAATTGTTTTCTACCGAATCACCATCTTCCGTAAAAGCCAAACTAGACAGTATGGCATGTTTTGAATCTAACAATCCGTGCAAAGCTAAGTGAATGATTCCAAACTGACTTGCCTTATCTTTAAAATGGCGCTCAGTAGCATCCTGATCAAATCCAAAATACCCTTCAAAGGAATTTGATAACTCTTTAATTTCACTCCTTGCATGAGGTAACTCATGAAGTGTACCTCTTAACCTCCTAAAAATTGGTAATCGGTTAGCTATTGAAGCAGAGTCCCTTAAATTGGAATAATTACCAGCCATGGCAAGCATACTTCCGTTATGGTTACTCCTTTTATCAATTATATTTTCTTTCCATAAGGTGGCTGAATAATCATAGGAAATTTTGTAATCCGATAATAAGTAATGAAGTTGGCTATATGCAACTGGCTCTATTGGTGGTTTTCGGGCTAGAAATGCTTCAAAAGGTAGATGCCCAAGTTTACCGTCTGGAATAATGATTAAATGGTTTATTTCCATATTATTATCAAGCATTGGCGCCACTAAATTTTGATAACACCAATAAGCAAATTTTGTATAGTCTGCATAAGCCTTTTTAGGATATTCAATGATATAATCAAAACTAGTAAGAGCATGTCGGAATAAATCTATTTGTTGGTTCAATTCATCGGTATGAGTAGGTAGCAATACGACTTGAACATTCTTTTTATCAATGTAAATCCCATAAATTAATGAATCACCCACAATATATTCCAATATAGCAGACTTATTGGTTAATATTTGCTGAATAGCTTCGATGGTGGCCTCCTTATTTTGATATTTCAAATTGGCAAATTTTGGATAATTTAGCGCTACATGTTTTTTAAATGCATTCATTTTTAACTGAAGCTCGTTCATTATAGATTGTAGGCTATCTTTCTTCTGGGAATTTGGCGTGCTGAGAATTGAGCCCTCAAGCTCGTTATATTGATCTTGCATGCTTTTTTCTTCATATATTAATGAGTCTGGTAAATCACCAAGCTGGTATGCATAGGCCTTTCTTGTGGCCTCTTTTAACAATGCTGATTTATGTATTTCTGATACATTAAAGATCTCTTCTTGGTCCTGCTGTAAATCTAATACTTTTAAATATTTTTGCAGCCAATTATGGCTTACAGTAAGCATACGAAGTTTATCGTTGTCAATAATATGATCTTCTTTAATATTTTTTATTAAGTTGATAACATATTTTGAAATAATAATCTGCTTAGATTTGTTAGTTTCTTTTGGGTCAGCGGAAAGCAAGTCAAATGCAACTCCTAAAACTTTATTTAATGTTTCAAAGTGGGCTATTGAGGGGATGTTAATTTTATTTAATTCATTGTACCATACGGTTTTATCTGTAAAGTTGGCATAAATAGATATAACCTGATTTACAAGTTCCCATGCAGTTGTGATTTCACCTTCTAATTTTGCTAGTAAAGCCATATCGACCATTGTTTTGATATAGTCTAAATGATCAGTCCCTAACACGCTTGATCTTATCTCTAGTGTTTCTTTAAAATATGCTTTGGCTTTTTTGAAATGAGATAGCTTTACATTAAAGTTTGCATAGTTATTGAGAGATGTGGCATATTCTGGATGATTTTTTCCGAATAATTGTTTCGAAATTTTCAATTGCTCAATGTAAACTGAGTCTGCAGTTAAAAAATTACCTTGCATTTCATGAATTGAAGCCAGTGAATACAAGCAAACAGAATATTCTTTGGCGTAGCTACTTGATAAACCGTTCATAAGTTTTATGGCTTTTTGACATTTGCTTTTGGCCTCTTCATATTTCCCCATTTCAAAATATAGGTTTCCCAAGTTATTTAAAATAATTATATATTCTGGGTGATTACTGCCAACATTTTTTTTAATTATATTTAAAGATTCTAAATATATAGCTTCAATTTCAATATATTTACCCATTAGTTTATATAAATTAGCTAAATTATTCAAGGCAATTGAATATATGCGATTTTCCTTACCTATACCTTTTTTACAATGATCAATTGATTTTAAATAGGAGTGCTCCGCTTTTTCGAACAACCCCATTTTCTTTTGTAGTAAGGCTAAATTTAGAAGGGTTGTAATGTATTCCTGATGACCCTGACCAATAGTGTTGCTATAAATATCTAATGCTTCCAAAAGCTTTTTTTCTGCTTTAACATATGAACCCATCAAAGTATATAATCGCCCTAAGTCATTTGACAAAACTGCAAATTTCATACTTTTTTTTCCCAGAATATTTTCAGCTATTTGCATAGCCTGCATGTACATGGAAGTGGCTCTATCAAAATTTTCAATTTCCATATATAGTTGAGCTAGATATTGTACTATAGATACATATTCTTCACTGTTCTCAGGGTATGCAGTGCTATTGTAAGCAGTTAAAAGTAGGGATTCTGCTAATTCATATTTCCCTAATTTGGTATAAAAAAAACCCAAATTTGCCGTATATTCAATATATTCTTTTCTTTGGCTATTTTTACTGAGATG
>JAUIFR010000033.1 GCA_030430325.1 Bacteroidia bacterium
TTATCTGGATCAGGTTGTGGGTATAATCTCAGCCGAATTAGGCACCCCTTTCGGCTGTAAAATTAGTTAAATTATTGGAATTGGCAAAAGTTACCTTTTAGGTTATTAGAAATTGGCGATAATCAGAAATAATGGGTTTATTCAATGAATTTTGCATATTTTATTCAATAAATCATGATTATCCGATTTTTACTTTATTTTTCTCATTAACAGTTTAGTAAATTATAGTAACTAATTACACAATTATTAATAAGATGATAAATTAATACTTAGAGGTTTAGAATTTTTGTTCTTAGTAAATTATGAGAGAATTTATTGGAAGATTTGGTTGTTTTATCTAAAATTTTAGGAATGAAAATTTGTACTTTTGTGCCATGCTTTGTTTATTGAAGAATTAATTATTTAATTTAATATGCAAATATAATTTATTGTAAATTAGCTTATTAATAAATTTTTCTTAAAAAGAAAAAAATACCGTAGCCACAGCATACGGTATAATAATATCTAGATGGTATATCTTTATTCGACCAAATTACATCATGCATACGCCTTTAGTAAAACGTACTTTTTTTATACTTCAATTAAAAAACTACTACGCTCCCTCTTGATTTGCCTGAAGAGCATAATGCCCTCGTTCAATGGCGCTTAATATATCATTTTTAACCATTTCTATTTTGGCCTTTTCCTCCTGCAGGTAATCAATTTGCTCTTCTGGTGTTCCATTAAGTTCCATTTGATAGGCTCCCATCCATTGCATCATGCCTTCATCAGCTTTTTTGAGATCAGCTAATATTTCTTGACACTCTAGAGCGGCATTTTCATCTGAGAGTGAATCAGCAATTAAATTATCCAATTGAGCTTTTACTTTACCTTCTAAATCAGCTATTTCAGCCATTTTTGGCATTACCTCATCATGTAATACCTGTATGTCGTTTTTCAATACTTGAATCTTTTTATCTTGATCTGACTGGCAGGCTGCAACAACTATAATAATAATTATACCCAACCAACATAACGCGAATTTTTGCATAGGAGAATCTTTTTTTAATCAATTATCAGGCAAAATTATCAGCATTCCAAATGTTTTTACTTATATTTTTCTTATTTGATAACAGCATAATGTAGTAAAGAAAATGAATCAATCAATAAGTTTTACTGCCTCTACGACCTCATTTACAGGGAGCTTACAACTACCTTCTTGGCACACATAAATCCTTGTTGCCCATGCATCATAGCGATTTTTAAACAATGGTAATTCAGAGGATTTTTTTGAGCCAACCACCATACACTGAGGCAAGTAATGCTTCCTAAATTCTACTCGTTTTTCAAGTGCCTGCTCACCAACTATGGCTACTTCAAAATTGGGATATAGTTTTTGCAATAATAACTGCGCCCAATTCGATGCACTGGGGCCATAATTCTGTAAATAATCATGTAAATTGGCAAGCATTTGATCGGCTAATGCCATTTTTGATGCATCTCCAAAAAATCGTCCCAACCAATAAATTGAACCCGCCAAACTTGAATTTGCTGCTGGAATTACATGATCGGTAACTTCTATTTTACGTAATACGAGCGGGTCGTCCTCATCTGAGGTAAAATAAAATAGGCCTAATCGCTCATCATAAAAATGACTAGTGGTATAGGCAAGTAATTGCATAGCGCTATCCACCCACTCCAATTCAAAAGTAGCCTCATACATCTTAATACAAGCAGCTATCACAAAGGCATAATCTTCTAAAAATCCCGGAATCGTTGAGCGCCCTGCCTTATAATTTCGATGCAAAGCGCCATTTTTTTGATATAAAAGTTCAAATAATTTGGAAAGGCTCTGCTTGGCTTTTATAAGGTAATTTTCATTTGTAAAAGCTTGATAAGCATCTAAATACCCCATTATCATTAAAGCATTCCATGAAGTAAGGCACTTATCATCCAAACCTGGTCGTACACGCTCTGCACGTCGGGCCATCAACTTACGATTTATTATATTTATTTTTTCAATAACATCTGATTCCCTCATATTAAATTGCTGGGCGATTTTATCATTGTCCTGCTTGCGTAATAATATATAATTATCTTGCTCCCATAGTCCATAATGATTAATATTAAAATAAGCTTCGGCTAGGGTAAAATCATCTCCTAATACCTCTTGTAGCTCACTTTTCTGCCAAACATAGAATTTACCCTCCTCCCCTTCACTATCGGCATCTAAAGAAGCGTAAAATAATCCAGAGCTATCCATCAATTCACGCTCTACAAATTGAAGGGTTTCTTCCACTATTTTTTGATATAATGTGTCCTTAAAAGCACGGTAGGCTTCACTATACAAACTCACTAACTGGGCATTATCATACAGCATTTTTTCAAAATGAGGGATTTTCCAAGCGGCATCTGTTGCATAACGGGCAAAACCACCACCAATTTGATCATAAATGCCCCCGTAGGCCATTTTTTTTAGAGTAAGTTGTACATGATCCGTAACTTTTTGATCATTTGCCAAAATTCCATAACGCAATAAGAACAAATAATTAGTAGGCATGGGAAACTTTGGAGCTCTATTTTGCCCACCTTCTATCACATCAAAGCTTTGTTGCCATTTTTTTATCATCTGCTGCAGCAAAGTGGTATCATAGGACACCGATTGATTGGCCTGAAACTGTAATTGCTGATAGGCCATGCCAGAAGCTAATTTTGATGCATATTCCGCTGCTTTTTGAGGACTGGTTTTATAAAAATCAGCAATTTGAAGGAGGACATTTCGCCATTTCGCTTTGGGGAAGTACGTGCCCCCCCAAATAGGCCGCCCATCAGGCAATGCTACACAATTTAGAGGCCAACCTCCCTGACCTGTCATGAGTTGTAGGGCATCCATATAGACTTGATCCACATCAGGACGCTCCTCACGGTCCACTTTAATACATACAAAATGGTCATTCATCACTTGAGCAATAGCTGCATCCTCAAAACTTTCTTTCTCCATCACATGACACCAATGGCATGCTGCATAACCAATACTAATCAAGATGAGCTTATTTTCATCCTTTGCTTTTTGTAACGCTGGCTGGCCCCATGGGTACCAGTTTACCGGATTATGGGCATGTTGCAACAAATAAGGGCTCGTTTCGTCTATCAGGGCGTTTGTTGGTGTATTTGTAGCATTTTGCATAGATGTTTGGGCCATATTGCCTAGGGTTAAATGTGGTAATAATATTAAAAGCAAGCAGTTAAGCCGGCTCAGATGGTGAAGATTCTCCATACTCAAAGGTAGGTGTTTTTTTGGGATTAGTAGGAGTTTGCCTTGTAAGGGCAGGAATTTATAAAAATTATAATTTTTAATTACACAAATAAATAGTATAATAAAGCCTGATAAGTGATGAAGAATTGAGGTTAGTTTTTTGCAATTACTGGAAATTTGATGGCGTTTTGTTTAATGATTATAATTTAATTTTTTTAAAATTTTACTGCTTATTTTTTTGATATAGAACATGGTAAATTTTTCTTGGCTAATAGTTATATTTTTCCACCCTAACTATTATTTATATTATTAATAATTAATATATTACATATTTTTTCTTTTTATTTAGGCGAATCCTGGTTTCAAATTAAATTTGATACCGAGATCAGGCTACAAAAGGGAGCTATGCTCGCAAACTTAGACTCTCATCTCGTTTGTCATCCTTTTCGTAAATTTGAGTGTAAAGCATACCACAAATTCCAAAATTTGAATTAATTTATGTGTAATTATTTATTATAATTTAATAAAAAATGATAGAAAAATGGTGTGAATGAACGGATAATCACTACATTTTTCAATGTATTTTGCTAATTACATTGAAATTAAGCGTATTTTTTGCTTTAAAATTCAATTTTTAATCCAATTTTCGAGCTCTTTCATCAAAATAGGTAGGCAACTGGCTTAATTTTACCTCTTCTTGCGTTCCATTTTTCATATTTTTGACCAAGGCTACTTGCTGCTGAAGCTCATGCTCACCAATAAATACTACCCATGGTATTTGCTTCTTGTTTGCATAAGTTAGCTGTTTTTTAGGTTTGGTCGCGTCTGGGTATAATTCTGCATTAATATTATAGTTTCTAAGTAACTGAAGTTGTTGCAATCGTTCCATATGGCCTTCCAAACCAAAATTTACAATTAAAACCGTTGTATTATTCGCATTTAACACTGGAAATAAATTAAGCTCGTCCATGGCATCATAGAGTCTATCCATTCCAAATGAAAATCCAACTCCAGAAATACCCTTTAGGCCAAATACTTCTGTCAAATTATCATAACGCCCACCCCCACTGACGCTACCTACCTTGCTATTTAATATTTGGACCTCAAAAATTGGTCCGGTATAATAATTAAGCCCGCGTGCAAGCAATGGGTCAAATTTTAAAGGCACCTTATCAAGTTTTAACGCAGCCAAATTATCCATAATCTCTTGCAATTCTTCAAACCCCTTTTGAGCTGAATCTATATCAACTAAGTAGGCTTTTAGAAATTCCCAATGGTCTTTTGTGCCTTTAGTTAAATCTAATATCGGCTGTAATATTTCAAGTGAAGCTGTGCTAAAGCCTTTATCACTAAGTTCTTCTAGCACTTTCTGCTGTCCAATTTTATCTAATTTATCGATCGCGACACATAAAGTTTGAAGGTGATCAGCCATACCTAACTTTTCAGCAATAGCCGCTAATAATTTACGATTATTAATTAGAATTTGATAGTCCGTAATACCTAATTTTTTAAATACTTCGCTGATCATCCAAATGATCTCCGTCTCACAAATACTACTCTCTGTGCCAATTACATCCGCATCACATTGATAGAATTCTTGATAACGACCCTTTTGAGGGCGATCGGCCCTCCAAACTGGCTGAATCTGATAGCGCTTAAATGGAAAATAAAGTTCATGTTGATGATTAACGACATAGCGAGCAAATGGTACGGTCAAATCATAGCGAAGTCCTTTTTTAGTTATTTTAGGAAGTACGGACCGGCTGCCATTTGTAAAATCTTCTGAGCTACATTTAGATAAAAAATCACCCGAATTGATTATTTTAAAGACTAATTGATCCCCCTCTGTACCATATTTACCAAGTAATACATCTAAGTGCTCCATGGCCGGTGTTTGTATAGGCACAAAGCCAAATTGGCAGAAAACTTCTTTAATATTATCGATAATAAAATTACGTCGGCACACTTGTAACGGATCAAAATCCCTTGTACCCTTTAAGCTAGTCACTTTCATATGTATGGCAATTCAAATAGTAAATTAAGCAAGAATCTTGAATTCGTGCAAGGCTCTATGTGATTAACAATTCAATTATTGTTAATCATTATGAAAGTATTCATTGAAATGCTAACTATTAGTTGACTCAACAATATGGGTAACATCCCTAGAAATAACAGATACGCCAATAATAGTTCCTTGTTCATTAAAAATAGGATTATGGTGTGTTTCAAAAATTTGCTTTGTACTTGAACTTACTGACTGCTCAATGATTTGGAACGTTTCACCCGCTAAGGCACGATCATATCTTGGTTTCCATTTTTCAATGAGTGCCGGTGGTAAAATCTCTAAAATATTATCTCCCTCTTTGATAGGAATATTTCTTTTTTTATAGCGATTGATTAATTCACTATTTATAATTAAAACATGGTAATCTTTATTCAAGGCGATGATATTATCGGTCGAGCTGTTCAATAAATTCTTGAATTCATGTATTTGCTGATTCATATCCAATTGAATACGGTACATCTCTTCTTGCGTACCTTGTAATTGTTCGATATTTTGAAGTAGTTGTGCCTCCTGGTGCCTCATTTCTTCCATTTGTTTTTGAGACTCCTCAGCTGAATCTATCGCTTTGTTGTTACTTATGGCAGATAGTATTGCCGATGCAATTTCCTGATTTGCTTGTTGTAAAAAATTAAATTTATACTCATCAATTTTTTCAAAATAAGCAAATTCCATAATTCCAACCAATACTTCATTGAATATCATTGGCACGATAGTTAGGCACCTCGGAGGTGCATCGCCTAAGCCCGACTTTATTTCTAAATGATCCGTTGGAATTTCGGTTAATAGAATTGCTTCGCCCTCCTGCCATACTTGTCCGATGAGCCCTTCGCCTTTGCAAATAGCTTTATCCAAATATTTTTTTCGATCAAATGCATAACAAGCTTTTAGCTTGAGTACGTCTTGTTTTCCCTGTCGTTCACAAATAAATAATGCGCCTTGAACTGCTCCCACATAATTTACTAGCTTTAGCACAAGTGCATCATAAAGCACTTGTAAGTCTTTATTGGCTCGAATGATTTGTGCAATTTGAGATAACCCTTCATTTTGCCAATCGCGCTGCCAATTTTCATCAGCAACACGCTGTAAGCTTTCTTGCATTTTAAAAATACTTTCACCAAGCTGACCTTTGCCTTCAAATACATTTACATTGCTATTAAAGTTCCCCTCACCAACCTGATAAGCTAATTTCTCGAGCGAAGCCAATGATACAATGAGCTTATTAAGTTCCCTTGAGATAAAGTTCATCTCACTCTTGGATTCCTTTTGAACTTCTGGCAATTTACCTTGATTGATAAATTTAAGGGAGTGTTTGATTCCTAAAATTTGCTTAACAATATCTCGAAACAAGGCAAATGTTAAGAATATTCCTAAAAATATAGTTAAAATAGCCACAATAGCACAGGTAAACCATAAATTATCAAAGGATGCATTAATTTGCTCGCTGTACCTTGCAATCTGGTTCTCAATGGAATCCATTGTAGAAACACAAACCATATGCATTCTATTGTTATAAAGATCGTTTTTAGTTCGAATAGCTTGGTAAATTTTATCTTTTGTGTCTCCTAGCGCTGTTGAATGCGATGCCTCGAAAAATGCAAGAGGGTCACCTTCTACTGCTGACATATCACTTTCATTCGTATCATAATAAGCCTTATCCACCAACTCTTGATCAATTTGTGCCATCAAGTTTAGTTGAATTTGATGGAGCAATGACATACTATCTTGAACCTTAAAATAATTTTCAGCCAAATTGGATACAATCGAGTCATCTATTTGATAATCAAAAGCTTCTTTCAAGCTTTTACTCCATACGATTTGCCATTCATCCTTAATTTCTTTTTTACCAGATTCTAGATATTGATATAATAATTGGCTTGACTTTACAGAGACTACATATTGTTGATTTAATTTTTGCTGAAAAGGATAATAAAAAACAGAAAGCACCCGATTACTATCATTTATTGTTTTCTTAAATTGATAAACAAAAAATATAAGTACAAAAGTTAAGGCACCCATACATACAAATGATAGGATTATTTTATACCTTAATGGAAGACGCTTAAAATACCAAAAAACTTTATTATTCATTAAAAATCATTCATCGTAGGTGTTAAAAGGTTAAAATTTATGGTAATTATGATCCCTTCCAACCATCTATTGAATGAAAAGGTACCTTGTAATTTTTTTACCAAAATAAAATCTAGTACTTTTGTATCCCATAAGGTTGGTAAGCTAAACTCCAAATTATGGGCAAAAAATCGACAAAATACATCTTTGTTACAGGAGGTGTTACTTCCTCGTTAGGAAAGGGCATCATTTCAGCATCATTAGGGATGCTGCTACAAGCACGAGGTTATCGTGTCACTATTCAAAAATTTGATCCCTATATTAATGTAGATCCAGGTACTCTGAACCCCTACGAACATGGAGAATGCTATGTGACAGATGATGGTGCCGAAACTGATTTGGATTTAGGCCATTATGAACGATTTTTAGGTGTGTCGACTTCACAGGCTAATAATATTACAACAGGTCGAATTTACTATGAAGTGATCAAAAAAGAACGGCGTGGTGATTATCTGGGTAAGACGGTTCAGGTTATCCCGCATATCACCGATGAGATTAAACAACATTTTTATTTACTGAGCAAAGATGTTGATATTATTATTACAGAAATTGGTGGCTGTGTGGGCGATATTGAGTCTTGGCCTTTTATTGAAGCGGTACGCCAATCCAAGTGGGATCTTGGACTCCATGAGTCACTGGTGATTCATCTCACACTTATTCCTTACCTTAATGCCGCAAGTGAGCTTAAAACAAAACCTACGCAACATGCCGTAAAACAACTCTTATCCGCTGGTATACAACCTGATATCCTTGTTTGTAGGTCTGAGAAAAACCTACCGGTGGATATCCGTCAAAAAGTAGCTCAATTTTGCAATGTAAATTTACAAGACGTAATTGAAGCGAGAGATGCCGAAACCATTTACGATGTTCCTTTACTCATGCGCAAGGAGAAACTTGATGAACGCGTGCTAAGTAAGCTAAATTTATCAAATAATAGTGAACCAAAAATAACGGCATGGAAGGATTTTTTAGGAAAACTTAAAAACCCAATAAAAGAAGTTTGCATTGCATTAGTTGGTAAATATATTTCATTACCAGATGCCTATAAGTCAATTGTTGAAGCATTTACGCATGCTGGTGTAGTTAATGAAACAAAAGTAAACATCAAATGGGTCTCTTCAGAAAACCTAACCAATAAGAATAGTGTCGAATTACTGGGCAATATAGATGGAATTTTAGTGGCTCCGGGATTTGGAGAAAGAGGTATTGAAGGTAAAATTGAAGCTGCAAAATGGGCTCGGGAACAGCAAATTCCATTTTTTGGAATTTGCTTGGGGCTACAATGTGCCATTATCGAATTCTCTAGAAATGTACTTGGGTGGAAGGACGCTCACTCTGATGAGATTAATTCTAAATCGAAACATCCGGTTATCTCGATCATGAAAGAGCAAAAAAACATTAAAAATTTAGGTGGAACTATGCGTTTGGGTTCGTATACCTGCGAGTTAAAAGCCCGATCAAAAGCTTACGAATGTTATGGCACCAAAACAATTACTGAGCGTCACCGGCACCGATTCGAATTTAATCATCAATTCTTAAAAGAATTTGAAAATAATGGGATGAAAGCCACCGGTATTAACCCAGATACTGGTTTGGTAGAAATTATGGAACTAAAGGGACATCCTTGGTTTATTGGCACACAATTTCATCCAGAATTAAAAAGTCGTGTGATTACACCACATCCCTTGTTTGTAACATTTATTCAAAAAGCGCATGCCTATAAAGTTCAAAAGCAGTAATTGGCCTATACAGTGTTTCTACAATAATATATTAATATATTTATTGTATTTCATTTGTTTTCAGTTAGTTATATCGAATAGTGTAGCACAGCAAATTGATAGCTTAACACTATTATCAGCTAAGCAATTACAAATAGATGATTCATTGAGGTTTGATCTTAGCGGGATGGTGCAATTTAACGAGCAATGCGTAGTGATATCGGATAAAAATTGGAATACTGATCTATATGTAATTAAAGAAGAGAAAGATCATTGGAGTATTCAAGATAAAATCCCACATCAAATCGAAAAACCACTGGACTTGGAGGCCATAGCGGTTTGCGATAGTATAATATACATAAGCAATGAGGCCAATCATAGCATTTATAAAATGACTGAAAATGGCCCTCAGAAATTAGCTTTGGATTGGAAAGACCAAATCAAAAATTGGAAGAAAAACACTGGACTTGAAGCCATAGCAGTTGATTGTGATGGAGGTATTTTATATGCGCTGAAAGAACGTTCGCCCAGGTTTATAGCACAATTTAGCCTTTCAGATGGTCAAATGATGAATTTAGTCGACCTTTCGGCCATTTCAGATGAGGATACCGATTTTTGTGATGCGCTTTGGCAAGACGGATATTTATATATTTTGTTAAGAAATGCCTGTGCCATTGTTAAAGTTAACCCGAAAACATTTGAAGTTATACATATTGCCTCCTATGCCAATAATTGTAAAAATTACTGGTATAGCCCTACATTTTTTGGTATGGCAGAAGCCTTGTGGTTGACCAATGATGAAATTTGGATCGGATTGGACAACAATGGATTAGAAGTTAGTCCTAAGGCAGCCGAAAATTATAAGCTTCAAGGTACGGCACCACTTATAATAAAATTAAAACGACCAGCAGGATTTTAGTAAATAAGTCAAAAATTACTATTTTCAACATAATTAGCAAAATACATTGATTACTGATTTGTATTTTCAATGAAATTAGCATAATATATTCAAATAATATTTTTTCAAAATATAAATACCATCCATTTAAAATTGATATTTCTTTTTTTTAATTACAATGCTATGGTTTTTAGTTTACAAAAAGTAGATTTGTAAAAAACAAAAACATGGCATCGACAAGCACTACAACAAACCCTTGGCAAACTGTAGGTTTAACTCAATCTGAATATGAACGCATCATTCAAAAATTAGGTAGAACACCCAATCTTTTAGAACTAAATTTATTTGGTGTGATGTGGTCCGAACATTGTAGTTACAAAAATTCAAGGGCATTATTCCACCATTTTCCGACAAAAAATGAATACGTGTTGCAAGGCCCAGGTGAAAATGCTGGTATTGTTGACATTGGAGACAGGCAAGCAATTGCTTTTAAAATTGAAAGTCACAATCATCCATCCGCCCTTGAGCCATACCAAGGTGCTGCAACTGGCGTTGGAGGAATTATACGAGATATATTTGCCATGGGAGCGCGGCCTATTGCCCTACTAAATTCGTTACGCTTTGGTAACCTTGAGAATAAACGAACCCAATATTTGTTAGATGGTGTGGTAGCTGGTATCGCAGGTTATGGGAATTGCATGGGCATACCTACAGTTGGAGGAGAAGTATTTTTTGCTCCTGATTATCAGGAAAACCCGCTCGTAAATGCCATGTGTGTAGGCTTAGTTGATCATTCGCGTATACAGAAAGCTGTGGCAGGCGAGGCTGGCAATGATATCATTTATGTAGGTGCCAGTACAGGGAGAGATGGAATTGGCGGTGCGAGTTTTGCTTCTGAAGAGCTTACGGAGGAATCAGAATCACAACGATCAGCCGTGCAAGTTGGCGACCCATTCATGGAAAAACTATTATTAGAAGCTTGCCTTTCATTATTAGAAGAAGATTATGTCATTGGTTTGCAGGATTTAGGAGCTGCAGGACTTACATCATCTTGTAGTGAAACAGCCTCTAAGGGTTCAAGTGGTATAGCACTTGAATTAAGTAAAGTACCTCAGCGTGAGGAAGGTATGAATCCTACTGAAATCATGATTTCAGAAAGTCAGGAGCGCATGCTCATTATTGCAAAAGCAGGTAAAGAAAAAGAAATTGCTGCCTATTTTGAGCGCTGGGGGTTACATGCAGTTAAAATTGGAAATACGACAACAGATGGGATGCTCACCATGTATCATCACGGAGAGTTGGTAGGAGAAGTACCTGCAAAGTTACTCACTAATGAGGCACCAGTTTACGAAAGGCCATACACAAGACCAGATTATATTGAAAAAGCCAATAAATTAGATGTAACTCAACTAGAAGAGCCCGATAATTATAATCACACATTATTAAACTTATTAGCTTCCCCAAACATTTGCAGCCGAAAGTGGATTTACAGACAATATGATTACCAAGTACGTACGAATACGATCATTCATCCGGGTGGGGATGCTGCCTTGGTGCGTATCGAAGGTACGAATAAAGGGATTGCCATTTCTACCGATTGTAATAACCGCTATTGTTATTTAGACCCCAGGGAAGGCGCAAAAATTGCCGTAGCAGAGGGTGCTCGTAATGTGGTTGCAACAGGTGCTACTCCACTAGCCATTACCGATGGGCTTAACTTTGGCAACCCAGAAAAAGCGGACCGCTATTGGCAGTTTAGAGAATGTATTTTAGGTATTTCTGAAGCTTGCAAAGTGCTGAATACACCAGTGATTAGTGGGAATGTAAGCTTCTATAATGAAACCCCAACTTATGCCATTCCTCCTACTCCTATTATTGGAATGACCGGACTTTTAAAAGATATGGACAAGGCCATTACAATCGGATTTAAGCAAGAAGGGGATGTTATTTTACTCATTGGAGATACTAAAGAAGAGTTTGGAGGTAGCGAATACCTGGCCCACCATCACGGAAAAGTGGAAGGTCCAGTTCCTTCATGTGACTTAATGCTTGAGCAGAAACACCAAAGCTATTGCCTGGAGCTCATTCATCATAATTGGATCCATTCAGCTCATGACTTAAGTTTAGGGGGATTTGGTGTCGCATTGGTTAAATGTTGTATTGCTGGTGATTTGGGAGCAAATGTAACGGTTAAAAATAAACTAAGGCCTTCTGCCTTTTTATTTTCAGAGACACAAAGTCGTTTTTTAGTAAGTTTACCTGAAAAACATATAGATGAAGCACTTACTTTGGCTCAGGAGCAACAGATTAAGGTTAGCGTTTTAGGCAGTGTAACGGCTAATAAAGACATAATACTCACTTATAATGATGCCTCTTGCCTATCATTATCAATAGAGCAGGCTAAAATAAGCTATGAACAAACTTTAGATACATTTATGAATTAACCGCTACATTATGAAAATCAATAAGGGTAATTGGAAAGATGAGTGTGGTGTCATAGGTGTTTATGCTCCTAATGACGTTGAAGCCGCTCAACTAGTTTATTATGGATTGTACGCCTTACAGCATCGTGGGCAAGAAAGTGCCGGAATAGCCGTATCAGAGGGCACATCAATAGATTCTCATAAGGGAATGGGGCTTGTTCCTGAAGTATTTCAAACAAGCCAACTCAATCAATTGCAGGGATGCATGGGAATAGGGCATGTACGGTATTCAACTACAGGTGAAAGTGATCAAAAAAACGCCCAGCCCCTCGTTGTCAGTTATAAAAACAATGATATTGCCTTAGCCCATAATGGCAACCTTGTAAACGCCCTTAGTATTCGTGAAATGCTTGAAGATGAGGGTGTTATATTTCAAACCACCCTGGACACCGAAGTTATTGCTAATTTACTAGCAAGATATTATAAGGATGGTATTGTCAGCGCCATTCAAAAAACGATGGAGGTCATCAAAGGTGCTTTTGCCCTGGTCATCATGATGAATGGAAAATTAATAGGTGTAAGAGATAATTATGCACTGAGACCACTTTGTTTGGGTAAAATAGACGGAGGATATATGATGGCATCGGAGAGCTGTGCCTTAGACACAATTGGTGCAACTTACCAGCGGGAGCTCGCAGCAGGTGAGATACTAATTATTGATGAAAATGGCATTGAAAGCATTCCAAGCAACAAAATTTGCCAAAAAAAGTCCTGTATATTTGAGCTCATTTATTTTTCGAGGCCTGATAGTGTCATTGACAGCATTGGTGCCTATCAATTCCGGCACGAAGCTGGTAAGATTTTAGCCAAGGAGTCTGTTGTTGAAGCCGATATTGTAATGGCTGTGCCAGATTCAGGCATACCAGCAGCTATAGGATTTGCCGAAGAAAGCGGAATACCCTATGGCGTGGGATTGATCAAAAATAGGTATATCGGGCGTACCTTTATTCAGCCATCACAAGAGCAACGTGAACAAGGGGTTAGGATTAAACTTAATGCCCTCAAGGATAATGTGGTAGGCAAGCGAGTAATTATTGTGGATGATTCGATAGTACGGGGGACTACATCAAAACGCATCGTTAGCATATTGCGAAAAGCTGGCGCAAAAGAGGTACATTTCAGGGTATGTTCGCCGCCTGTCAAACATCCGTGTCATTTTGGAATCGATACCCCTGATCAAGAGCATCTTATTGGTGCGATCAAAACCACAACAGAAATTAAAACATTAATTGGTGCTGATAGTTTAGCATTTTTAAGTATTGAAGGTATGAATCAAGTCACACACCATGCCCATAAGTTCTGTAAAGCATGTTTTGATGGGAATTACCCGATGGAGGTACCGAGGTCTGGTAAAAAATTGATTTTTGAGTGATTTTTTACTCGTTTTGAATAAAATTTGCAGAATTTGTTGAAATACATAAGTTTAATTTGTAACATCAGCTCATTCGTTTAAGTCAAAACATTTGAGGCTTTTCACCTAATTTTCTTCGCATTTTCCAAGTAAATGCAAGTAGTAGAATAATAAATATAACTACAACTAAAAACCACCTAACCTCTTTTTCCACAACAGGCCGCATATCTCCGCTAGCCACAAACTGACTCCAAAAGTAAGGGTGTGACAAGATCGGATCATCTTTTTCTAAAAATTTAAGTTTAACACTTCGCAAGGCAGTAGCCTTATCCACTCCTTTTGCCAATTCTTGATAAAAATAGTTCATCTGTTCGGCCGATGAATAATCACTGGCATTCCATAGGCTCATTACAATACTCGGACAACCTGCATAGGTAAAACCTCGTGCCAAATTATGCACCCCTTCCCCCTGAATCACTTCTCCATAACCTGTATTACAAGCACTTAACACGGCTAGCTCCGCATTTAACTCCAAATTATATAGTTCAAATGTATGTAGAGACGCATCCTCCAAACTATCTAACGTTTCTGTAAAATAAATAGCAGAATATAAAGGGCGCTCTTCTTGAACATTCGCATGGGTAGCTATATGAAGGATTTTATATTCTGATGCTAGTTCCTTAAACCTATTTTCGGTGGCCTGTTCATTAATAAACTGGTCAATACTAAAATATTCACCAATAAACTCTAGTTCTTTTGTGCTCCAAGCTAAAGGCATTAAACCCCCACGCACAGTATCCTCAATCTTTAAACCTCCCCTTACTGCGGCTGCCCTTGCCGTTTGATCTTGATCACCACCTTGAAATGAAGGGGCAAAAGCCAGTACATCTTTGGGGGCCAAAGTTTTTACCTTTCCTTTAGAGCGTACCCATAGTGTGGCAGAATTTGCATAACTGATAATATTATTGCGAACAAAATAACTTAAATGATTATATGGTGTTTTGCTCGAATGGGAAGATTGTAAAAATACCTCGAACGGGATCAATGCTAAGATGCCATCTGGAATGAAGATCAGGTGATTATTTTGCAAAAAGTTCCTTTCTAGGGGAACGATTAATTGCTGGTATAGTTGATGAGCTGTTTTAATAAATTTATTTTTAAATATGCCCGCAGAGTCCCCTGCAAAATTAGGAGTCGTCATTAAGAAATTTCTTAATTGATGAATATTTGAGGCAACTTTTTCACTATTACTAACTTCTACTAAATCAAACGATTTATGACTAATCATAAAAGCATAAATCTTCTCCTTCCCCATAATATAGCTAATCATTCTTTGATTTTCCGATAAATGACCTTGAATAGTAGATATGGAAACATTTGAAATATCATATTTTAATTCATAATACTTCGGAAAATTCTTTTCCAAATTAGCCAGTAGCTCTTGGTAGCTTTTATTTAAATAAAATAATTCCTCTTTTTGTTGCTTTAGCTCTATATCCTCCGCTTTCGTCAACTCATCCTTTTGCAAGAGTTTCTCAATGGTAGATTTATGCTTTGCGATATCTTTTCTAAAGGTAGCTTCTTGTTCTGCCAAGGTATCTGGTAAACCACCTAGTTTACGAGCCTGTGATGCTTGTAAACCACTACTCAATACGGTAGATCTGTTTCGCTCGGACACCCTAAAGGCCTCGTACAAATACTTTTTATCTCCCGTTTGCTTATAAAAGTGAATATTTTGCTCGATCACTCGCCTATAAAATGCTGCCGTCATCTTGGCAAACTCTAGTTTGCTTCCCTCCGTCTGGTAGGTAAACCGAATAGCATCTATTACTTGAAAAGTTTCTTTATAAATTTTCTGTATTTTTCGAAGATTTATTTCATCAGGTGATTGTTGATACCCCTTCTCTAAAATTTTAGCATATGCATTTAATAGATAAAAATTATAAGGGTTTATTTTTTCGGTTGATTGGGATTCCGTTTTTGTAAATTCACTTAACCCCATTTGGATATAAATTAACGCTTGATCATGGTCATTTTTTTTTAGGTATAATAAAGCCAAATCACTTAGTAGTAATGCATAAAATCTATCCAATTTCTGCTCATTTGCATATTTTATGGCCTCCTTCTGGCATAAAATGGCCTGCTCAATAGCTCCCTTTGCTTCAAAATAATCAGCCAGTGCCCTATAATACGTTCTTTTAGCACTCAAAACATTAGAACCATGATCTAATTCATCAATTAGTAACTTGGCCTGATCCAAATAAGTCTTGGTAGCTTTTAAATGATTTAATTTAAGTGCACACCAAGCCAGCCTGATATATTTTTTTATAGACTCATACATTGATTTTTCATTGATCTGATAATCAATGGATAAACTATTTTTAAAAGAAGTAATTGCTTGTTTGTATTTATGGGTATTATAATAACATAAACCCAAATTACTATGTATCAAACTTGTGTAATCCGTAAGTAATTTATTCTTCTCTAGTATGAGCAATGCTTGTTTTAAATAGACAATTGCCTGGTCATAGTCTTTTAAAAGTAATTTAGCAGCTGCAATATTATTAATAGATTTTGCATAAATTGGAGAATATGCTCCAAAAAAAGATCGAGTATGCTGCATCGATTTTTCTGCAAAAACTAAACTTTCCTCATAGCGCATGGAATAAAAACGAGATAAATATTTCCCATCAAGGCATAAGTAATAATCTTCAGGTGAACAATGTTTGCAAACTTTTGCAAATAAGGAATCTATTACTTGCCCAGTCTTATTTCTAATACTGATATAGCCTAACATATAATATGTATTTGCTATTAAAGAATTATGCATTTGATCCGATTGATGTAATTGGGCAATACATTTTTCAAAATAACGCTGACTTTGATTGTAATTACCTAAATGAAAGTTGTAGTAACCCTGGGAGTAATAATACATACCCAATGCGTCCTCACCACACCTGGTTACTTTCTCAAAACTTATTTTGGAAAGAATCGCTTTAAAGGCGGGCAAATCATACATCTTTAAATAATTCCAAGAATAAGCCAACTTTAATTCAATGTATTGGCAATCGGTTAATTGCTGCGCGTATTGAGTAAATAATGAATCGTAAACTTGGATGGATTTATAATAATACCCATGTTGATAAGCCATTTCTGCTGCAGTTTTTTGCTGAGCAAATGGAAAAGATTTACTCAATAACAAGAATGATAAATGGAAAATAAATATATAAAGGAGCTGTATCTTCATATTATAAACTGAAATAAGTCCTTCTTAGGATAACGTAAAGTAGGACTTATTTTTATTTTTTTTAGCAATAACTCCGCTATCATAAATGATGGATCTTACTATTTTTTATTGATGATATTAATTTCAACTGACCAGCAATTTTGATTCCAAAAAGTATCAGTTTGAATAGTATCAGTAGTTACAATAGTTTCAATACTATCATAACCGCCCACAACTGCCTTTTCTGAGGGTAAGAAACTAGTTACCTTTAAGTTTTTCAATGTTAATTTTTTGCTCTTGTTCATATCAAAAAAAATTTAAATGTTAAAAAATATTTTAAAGCAAATTATTCATAAAAATCTTACTTATAATTTAGTATAAATTTTATACAAAAGGTCCCACTTTTTTTTATTTTTTTTAATTTTAACCATTTTATACACTACCATTGAATGTAATTAGCAAAATATATTGAATAACACCTAAAAACTCGATGGAAATTCAATTATTAGAAACAAAAAACCAATTTGATATTTGCAATAAATCAAGTATTATAATCCGTTCAAATTAGCGAAATCATTTAATACATGACAACAACCCATCCCCTCGTCTCGGTCATTTGCCTCAGTTACAATAATGCTGCCTATGTAAAGGAAGCACTTTTATCCGTACTACAACAGGACTATCCTAATATTGAGCTAATCATTATTGATGATGCGAGTGAAGATCACAGTGTGGCGCAAATCAAGCAGGTTATTCCTCAGATAAAAATACCGTACCAGTGTATTGTATTACCACATAACCTCGGTGTATGCAAAGCGTTTAATATTGGATTAGCGCATGCTAAAGGTGAATACGTCATTGACTTAGCCAGTGATGATGTATTATTGCCCAACCGTGTTCGCCATGGCGTTCATTACTTTTCAAAACAGCCTGAGCAGGTAGGTGTTTGCTTTTGCAATGTCATTTATATGGATGCCAATGGGAAAGAATTAGGCTTACATTTTTCTGATCAAAAAACATATAGGAATAAGAAAATTAAAGAAGGAGACGTTTTTGCTGAAGTAATTCGAAGATTTTATATAAGTGCACCCGGCATGTTGATGCGGCGAACCGTACTCGAAAAAGTGGGTGGTTATAATGAGGCTTTAACTTTTGAGGATTTTGATTTTTGGGTTCGATCAGCTCGAATTACTCATTATGCTTATGAAAACAAACCATTGATTAAGAAGAGGGTAATAAATGAATCCTTATCCAATAAAATTTATGTTAGGGAATCAAAACACCTTCAATCCATACTGATTGTTTGTCAAACAGCTTATCGCTTATTAAAAAATCGCACTGAAGCACTAGCATTAAAAGAACGAATTACCTATGAATTGTCACAAACACTTAACTACAGAGCCTTAGATATTGCTGAGCATTATTTTCAATTAAACCATAAATTAAGTACATCTACCATTTACTATTCTCTTGTATTTGGTTATTTAAGATGCAAGTATTGGTTTATAAAACTATTTTCCAATTAAATAGGTCCATTCAAATTTTAGTTAGTCCATTAAGTCCCACCTAACATGTAATTTTTCTTCATGAATGTTAATTGAAAATGCATCAAGATCGACGGCTCATTAAAAATAATCATTTTGACTAACAATATATATCTGATATACAATATTTTATACACTTTAATTAGGCTGATTTTTAACAATATATTTAAAATGATAAATTATGTTTAGGTAATCACAGAAATCTTAAGCAAAGGTTTTTTTGTCTTTTTGTTTTAAAATCTCACTATTTGGCCCTACTTTTGCATCTTAACAACCTTTACATAAAATGGCTTTTAGTAGGATGCTTTGAGATAAACTATGGTTTTGCTCAATAAATTGGGATAAAGTTCGTTTTACTATAAGACAAATGGTGCATTTTGGGTAAATTGAGTATGATGTCATTGAGACAATTTGTGGGTTTTGTTGTAATTTGTGTTTTGGTAGGACTGACCTGTTCATGTAATGATCGAATTTGCGCAGCATATCAGAGCACCTATATATTAGATGCCGCTGAGCAGCATAAGTTTTTTTCGCTGTTTGGAGAAGATACTCTGCCCAAAGAAGAAATTGATGTCAACAAAAATAAATATGGCATCATGGCAAAGGTGAGTTACCGTAGAAGGGTAAATCAATTGGCCATTATAGAAATGGTCAATGTACTTCCTACTCCAATTGATAGTATTTCATTAGATAGTTTGCAACTCTATGACGGAGATACCATCCTTGGTGAATCCGTAGCGGAAGAAGCCATGGTGACCAATGATCATGGTGCAAACGATCTGTATAGTGGTCATTATAATGTGGATCAGGCCTTTTATATGTATAAGTTTGGAGATATATTATTGGCACAAATAGAGGCGGTACACGCTCCTAAAAAGGAAGAACTAAGCGATGAAGATATTGCCAATCAACTTACTGAGCAAGACAGCTTAGGTTTGGACTCTCTAGATACGGGGTCGAAGAAAAAACGTAAGAAAAAGAAGAAAAAACGTAAGAATAAAAATAAATTGAATGATGCAGACTCACTTTCAAGTGATAGCCTTGATGAAGAAGATTTTAGTTTGGATGAACAAGATAGTGAGCAAGAACTAACAAAAGCGGAAAAGAAAGAACAAAAACGAAAAGAAAAAGAACGTAAAAAAGCAGAAAAGGCTCAACGTAAGAAAGAAAAAGCAGCTCAAAAAAAGCAACAAAAACCCAATAAAGAGCCTAAAGAAGAAGACCCCATCGAGATTGAAAGTGAAGATGAATTAGATGATTAATTCAATATATTTTGCCCATTTTATTGAATTTATACTCAAGAATATAGTAATTTTAAGCCAATATAGTATTCAACATAATTGGCAAATTTTATTCAAATTATTTATTTTCTGATTGTATTTTGCCCATTTTATTGAAAAATTATATCCTCAAGGTACAATAGACAAATCTGCCAAATAGTGACCATTCTTCAAAATTTATGCCTAGATTAGAGTGATGAAAAAATGGGGAATTGTTATTATTATCGTTATTTCTGCAATTAGCTCTCTACTGATATTGGGTGATCGGTGGACTAAAAGTAATATTGAAAATATTCTAAACAACGATCCAAACCGAACATATGATATTCGTTTTAATGAACTACATATTGAATGGCTATTAAGTGGAATCACATTAGAGCAGGTTCAAATCACCCCTATTAAAAATAATAAAGATGGGATATTAGTCAGCGGCAAAACTAAATTAGCTGAAATTCATGATATAAGTTGGATGAAATTAATTTTTTGGTCTCAGTTGGAAGTTAAAGAATTTGATTTAATCGAGCCCACATTTCAGGTTTTATTAGATCAAGATACTTCTAGTAAGGATTCAACCACCGTAAATATTCAGCGTCTTTTTGGTGAAATCTTAAAAAGAGGCAAAATCCATACATTTAAATTAGTCAATGGTAGTTTACAATCTGCTTTAAAGCACTCAGAGCCAAAATCTTTGGGTGAAATTTGGAATTTAAATGTGGTGGCAGAAGGAATAGTAACCGATTCTTTGCAATGGAAGAACCTCATTCCTTTTAAGTTAAGTGCCTTTTCATTATCATTTGATAGCATGACTTATCATATTGATCGTCATTATTTATTTGAGTGTGGGCGGTTGCACTACAATTCAAAAATGGCCGAATTTTACATGCACCATGCCGCTCTAAGTTTTAAAGATCACTGGAAAAATATTAGTACTGCACTTGGTGTGCAAAAGGACCTCTTAAGGTTTCATTTTGATACCCTAAAAATGCAAGGAATGGATGCTGTAAGTACAATATTTGGGAGTCAGATGGATATTCGGGCAAAAAAAATTATCATTGATGGATTAACATTATTTGATTATCGAGACAAAACTCAACCTCGACCTGCCAATCAACATAAACCACTATTTAAAGAGGCCATACGTTTAATACCCTTTCCTTTAAAAGTTGACAGCATCATAATTAATGACGGTCAACTCACCTATACCGAGCAACAAAAGATAAATCAACCACCTGCTATTATCCCTTTTACTAAGGTAAATGGTGTATTAACGAATCTAACAAACTTCAAAGACTCTCTGCACAAAAGAGCAACAATAAAAGGTAGTTTCTGGGCAAATATTTACCATAATGGTAAAATTAAATTAGACCTAACTATTCCAAATAACACCCAACAAGAATTTTTAATGAATGGATGGATCAAGATGGATGATTTAACAAAAGCTAATAAAACCATTACACCACTTACTGGTTTTGAAATCAAAAGTGGTAAAATTCATCAATTAAACCTGTCTATGAACGCCAACGCGATTTCATCTAAAAACACCATGACTTTATCTTATGACAATTTAACTGTTGCGGTCTTAAAAAGTGATGCTTCTGAAGTTAATGAGCCAAATATAATTTTAACTTTTATTGCAAACACAGGCCTAAGAAAAGACAAT
>JAUIFR010000034.1 GCA_030430325.1 Bacteroidia bacterium
TCCGTTCCCTAATAGCAGGCCTGCGACTAATTGTTTGGGAATTTGATCAACCGTACTGGCGGTAAAGACATTCTGTGATTTTAACGCAGCTCGAAGAACAGGAGCATACATAATCAGTGACGTGTTATGAACAACCGGGTTTCCAAGGTAAAGACACACCGCGTGACGGCCTGACTCATTGATGATCTGGTTTAATTTTTCATCGATCAGTTGGAAATCAGCGTCGAGTTCCGGATTCAATTGAATTTTATAATCAGATTGAACGCGTACTTTAGTAAGTTTTGGAGGTGTTGTATCGAGTAAAAAAGGTAAACTTTGGCGCTTAGTGGTGGGATTACCAGCTGCATCTTTAAGGCCTGCTTGTACTTCTAAAATTTGCTCATGTTCTTGATCAAATGAATCTTGGAAATGTAGCATCAGAACACTGTCACTTTCAAGCAATGATATAGTATTTGGCTCTATGTTTTGTGGTTTAATTTGATACAGGCTAGTCGATAAGCAATTTATGCTGTCTAAGGGTTCATTAAAGTGTAATTGAATCGAGTGGGTATCCATTACAATGATTTCCGTGAGTTTTGGTGGTTTTGTATCGATAAAAAAGACCATTTCAGGTGTGATCAGAGGATCATTTGTGCTTGCCTTTATTAGGCCCGTGGCCCATAAATGCAGCCAATCATTTTCAGGCAATGCTTCATCAAAATATAGTAAAATTTGATATTCATTTTCAATAAAAACCCATGTTGGATACCTGTTTAGCTCAGAAATGGCATAATTTTCAATGAATTTTGCAGAATTCGTGTTATATTTTGCTTTAAATCGCAATCGAAGAATCTGTGGGTCTACAACTTCCACGATTTGAATATCTTGTCTGTATTGAACTGAAATGGTAGTATCTGACATTTTATTGCCAAATTCATCTGTTATGGATGTGATGAACAGGTTATTTTCCTCATTTAATTCATTTTGGAAAGTCAGCTCTAAGGTTTGAAGGTCTTCAGAAGCAAATTCAATATGAGTGGGGTAATCTAGTTCATTTAGTAAAAAGTAGTTAGGAGTGGCCAAAATATGTGAGGTGGGCTTACTTGAAAGTTGGAGGAGGATGCGATACTTATTTTTAACAGCTACATGCTCAATTTTTGGTAAAAAAGTGTTAAAAGAGAAAGCTGGACTGCTCATGGAATTCCCAAGGCAACTTTTTAGGGTTGAAAGGTCAATTTCATATTCTTTTTCTTGTTCAAGCGGCACATCGAGTTCAATAAAAAGTTCATTATAAAATTCACCAAAATTAACAGCTTGGATACTTGGCCCATTTATTATTGTAACTGGATCTAGTAATGCTTGCGCAGTGTCCAATGTTTGATTAAATCTTATTTGGAGCTGATCACCAATCAAAAACTCCGTAATTTCTAAACTAAAAATGGGGTTAAAGTCATTATTTTGAATGCCATTAGATTGAGCTGGACTACCGCCAATCTGCAGATTACATTCACCCCAATTTTTAGCATTCACACAATTTAAAAATGGATTAATTTGCTCCAAACTCCATCCACCAGCTTTTTTTTCAGCAGTCTCAAACATATTTAAATCATATTTTACCCAATCCATCATTTGCTGGTCTGTATTTTTTAAAGCAATGGTTTCTCCATCATTAGATAGCGAAAGAGATGATAACCCATATACTTTTCCATAAGGCTTGAAAAACTCTAAAAAATTATCATCACAAATTAAAATATGCTCGTTGGGGCCAATCCAGGCCTGGTCTGGAAAAGTCTTTTCTGAGCCTTCATCAACAATCCAGCTTGATAAGTCAATATAGTTTGTAGTGGTATTAAAAAGCTCAATATATTCATGATTAGGTAGATAAGGGTTGGGTGCTGGGTCAAAAAAGATCTCATTAATCACAATATCTCGAAATTCGGCTTCCTTCCAAGGTGCGTAATTGAAGGCAACTTGCTCGTCGATCATGTTTTGATCCTTATCTTTTGCTAGAATGGTGAGGTGATAAGATTGAATTGAAAATTCATTATCAAAATGGAGCTGAAGAGTTCGCCCTGTTTGGTCTAGCTCCGTTTGTATTGGATGTCCAATTCCACCATTCACCATGTAATTTGAAAGCTGCAATCCATCAATTGGATCGAGTGCCTCCGTTAATTGAAGTTGAAGCCCAGTGGAAGAAACTGGGAGAATTTCTGTAATCGAGGCCGGGATTAAGTCCACCGTTTGATTACCACTAACTTCTATATCATCAAAATAGAATTTATCTGATCTTGTAGCCGTATAAACACATTGTAAGCCAAAATAATAGGATTTATTATATTTGGTATCTTCAGCTATGCCTTCCAGTTGAAAATCTTCATTACTTAAGCTGACCCATAATTTCCATATACCAGCAGCGCTTCGCTCCACACGTATTTTAGCTTCCACAGGATCTTGATCAATCAAATCGTCCGTTCCATCAATTATTTTAGTAGGTTCAAAGCCATCCTGCCGGAAAAGGCTGATTTCATCATTGGTCCCCCCAATTTTAAGGAAATACCCTTCTTGGTAGCCATTTAGGTCGGCGTTAGAGGCACACAAGTAAACTTTGGCATAATTAGATGAAGATGGATTAAAGTCCAATTTTATTTGAAATTCCCAGGTGGCATCATTAATGGCTTTGCAATAAGTGCTTAGCTGAGCTACATCACTTTGTGGTGGTGCATTCAGATGGAGCCAATTTTGCTCATCCACTTCAAATTTGTCGAGATAGCCCTCCCATGAGGGTTCTTGATCTAAATTTTGATCATCAAAACTATCAGTGAATTGTCCAAAACTATTTAAAATGAGTGAACTGAGTAAAATGAAATATATTTCACGCATAACTTATTTTTTAAGCTTGCGCATTGGCTAAGGTGGTGGTACTATGTTTATGTCAAAATAGGCTGAAATGTTACCCAAAATTGAAGAAAACTATAAAAAATACTTTACATTCAATGAAATTTGCAAAATACATTGAAGAAAATGAATTTAAATTATTTATCTTATTATTTTTCTTTTTATAAATACTAGAAATAATAAAATTTCGTTTAAGAATTGGACCGAACCCATTTTTTTTGGCATAAAAATTGTGGTTTATTATTTTGACCATTAATTTTTCCAACCTACACTTCTCTTTTTTAAAAGAGAGCAAATTTTTACAACCTAGCTTTTAATTTGTTTTAATTATTAACTTAAACTTAAAAATCATGAGGAATTTTTTTGTAATGTTAGCGCTATGCGTAACGGTTTTTTACAGTTGTAGGCAAGATCTTGACTGGCTAAAGCCAAAAATTGGGGTAAAGGACACGCCCGATAAAGCTGAAGTAAATGAAGATAGTTGCCAAGCTGAGATGATGGGGGGCCAACAAACAGGTATAAACTATGGCTTTTTTGTGCATCAAAATGGGCGCTGGCAAATATTCGCTCCTAAAACCCAAAACTTAACCAAATTTTCACTTTTTATTAGGACGGTTGATCCAACGGGAGATTTTACACTTCGAGTTCAAAGTGAAGATGGCGGCCAGACGTATTTTGAAACCACTCAGGCAGCCTCAGTACTTCCAAAATGCGCTTGGTACCTGGTAGACCTAGAGGAACCGATTCAGCTTGATTCAGCAAAAAAGTACAGGATTGTATTAAGTAGGACGGATGATCACTCCGCACAAAATGCGATCTATTGGAAAGGGCTAATTGAGTCAACTTATCCAGAAGTGTGCGATGTAAACCCAAGTTGGGAAACCTATGACTATGCATTTAAAACATATGGTATGGGCAATGTGCCTTGTGCAGAGCAAGTTGAGCAGATACCCATCAATTTGATTGACTCTATTGATCAGCGTCAAGACAGTGTCAATTATGGGTTTGGAGTTCCCAGAGTTGATTATCCTAGATGGCAACAGTTCATTCCAACGGTTGACTATATAACCAAAATTGAATTATATGTAAGCAAGGTAGCTCCAACGGGTACATGTACGTTTAGTTTACAAAGTGAGGATGGAATGATCACTTATGCAAGTAAAACGGTAATGGCTAATGACTTGCCAAAGTTTGGTTGGTATGAAATAGACTTTGGAGCACCTGTTAGTGTTGAGCCTGGTCAAACTTATCGTATAAGCATGTACCGTAGTGACAGTCACTCCCCAGAAAATGCGGTGTATTGGAGAGGCCATATTGAGGCTAATTATCCAAGTCCATGTGATGTAACCGGTGACTATTGGACGTCATACAATTATGCATTTAGGGTGTATGGCGCAAATAATTAGTTATTTAAGAAAATAATAATGTAGTTATTAGAGGTTGGTATTAATCAACCTCTTTTTTTGTAATTTAACATTTTTAGAGGAGTAATTTTTTACAATCATCCCAGTTACGTGCAGGTAGTACAATCATATTGCTGTTTGTGTAAAATTGACTTTTTTTGAATGAAATGACATAATTATTGTAATTTTTGCATAAAATACTTAAAAAATTTAAAGAAAATGAAAATAAACTATTGCCTTATACTCATTTTTCAGGTGAATTTATTTGCTGAAAATACGATGTTATTTACTGGAAAAATCGAAAATGCATCGACAGATTCTATTCGAATTTATAATCATCACCGCACGGTGGTGCAGGCCATTCCATTAGATGAGCAGCAGTCGTTTGAAAATAAATTTGAAATAAACCCTGGTTTTTACACACTAAAAATAGGTGAAGAATACACCCAATTGTACCTCGAGCCTGGATATGATTTGAAGCTGATCATGGATGTTAAGAAATTTGATGAATCAGTCAAATATGAAGGCAGGGGAGCAGCAGAAAATAATTATTTGGCAGGAAAAATAAGGCTGGAGGCTGAGTTTGGTCAATTAGACAATTATGGTTACTATGGCATGTTAGATGAAAAGCAGTTTCTGCATCTTGCCGATTCTCTGCATCAGGTAAAAATGAAGTATTTAGAAGAATTTGAGCCTAAGTTTTCAGAAAAATTCGACCAAATAGCTGCCAAGGCACTCGTATTAGAAAAAGTTAATAAGTTGGCTAATTTTGAGGCAATTAAGCATTATCTTACCAAAAGCCCTGAGTTTAAGGTATCATCTAACTTTCCTGATCCATTTGAAGGAATAGATATGAATGATGAAGCGTTGGTTGGTGTGCCTAACTACTTACAAATTGTCGAGCATTATTTAATCGAAAAAACAGCATTAAAGCTTGGTGAAAATGACGATAAAGATGAAGTGTTGATGTTTGTAAATGTACTTAGTGAAGAAATTACAAATCATGTGGTTAAAGAAGAATTGGCTTTTATGGTTGGTAAAAGAAGTATGTCGAATTCAAAGCAGCTAGAACAAGTTTATGCCGCCTTGCAACCACTTTTGCAGAACCAAAATTATAAGGAGCAAGTTCAAACCGTTTATGAAAAACTTAAGAAAACACAAAAAGGTAATGCATCGCCTGGATTTGAGTTTGAAGATATAAATGGAGAGCTGGTTTCATTAGAAAGTTTGAAGGGCCATGTGGTATACATTGATATTTGGGCGACTTGGTGCAAGCCTTGCCTCAGGGAGCTACCTGATTTGGCCAAACTACAAGAAGATCTAGCTGGCAAACCCATAAAATTTGTGAGCATTGGCTTCAGGGATAAAAAAGAGAGTTGGAAGAAAATGGTGACGAAAAAAGAAATGGATGGCATTCATCTGTTTGCACCTGATAAAAGCAGTGAGTTTGTAAAGGCATATGATATTCAGTCGATTCCTCGTTTTATCATGCTTGATAAAGAAGGTAATATTATTGATGCCAACGCGAAGCGCCCATCAAATCCAGAGCTAAAAGCGGAGCTAGAAAGTTATTTATAATGGGTAAGCTGGAATGAAATGCTTGGCACAGGTACGGCGAACCTGTGTTTTTTGTGGTATTTTGAATATATTTTGCAGGATATGTTGAAAATTACATATGTTTTAATGCCACTTATATTTTGTTGTAACTACTTTTATACTCGCACTAATCTTAATAATGATTCAAAAGCATAAAGTGCAGGCCTTCTTCCTGATGATTCTTCAATTAATTTAATAATATTCTTTTCCTGTAGTTTTCGAGTAAATCGAGCTGCAGTAGGCCCTGGAATTCCACTCTTTGAGGTAAATTTATTATTTCTAAATATTGGGTTAGTGAAAATATAATCTAGTGCATTAACACTCCATTTGGAAGATAGTGTATCAGAAAAAATATGTTTCATTTCTTCATATAGATTTTTAATACTTTCGGCTATCTCGAGATTTTTAATTGCTTGCTTTTCAACTGCATTTAAAAAGAAAACGCACCATTTTTCCCAATCATTATTTTGAGAGACATTTCTCATGGTGTCAATATATTCATCTTTGTTTTCTTCCATATAACCACTTATATAAAAGTGAGGTTCGCAAATTGTTTTCGTAGACCAAAGTAGCAAAGTAATTAACATTCTACCAATTCTACCATTGCCATCTTGAAAAGGATGTAGCGCTTCAAATTCCAAATGCATCAAAGCAGTCTTAATTAGTACTGCATCATTACTGTTATTAATATAATCAAATAAATTTTCTAATCCATCATAAAGTTTCTCTGGGCTTATAGGAACAAACAAGATTTTTTGCTTTATTTCATCTCCTATAAAATTCTGCTCAATTTTATATTGACCAGGAGATTTCTGAGCTCCTCTACCAAATGATAATAATTGTTGATGTATAGTTTTGATTAAATGTTGTGATAAAGTACCCATCGACCATGGCGTTTTGAGCATTTAATAGAGCTCTTTGGTATAAAATAGTCTCGAAAATTTCAGATCGAAATTTTTTAGCTTCTTCGGAATCATTGTCACTATCTGCTTCAAACCTTAGGATTTCATCTATAGTACTGATGGTACCTTCCATCCGTGATGAAATAACAGCTTCCTGGTTTCTCAATGGTGCTAATAATATTTCGCTATTGTGCATGTTTTTCAGCATTTGATCGTATCTGGCCAAAGCATCTGTTGCATTAATTAGTGGAGTTACTAGTTTGTTATAATCAAGTTTAGGGGGTGGAAATTTGTCGTAATGATATTGAACTGCTTGTTGAAAATCCATTATTTATTTTTTTGTTATAAATATAAATAAAAATATTTATAACAAAGCACTTAAATAATCAAATAATTGGAAATATGAGAGCCAAAATAACTTGAAGTACACTAATGTACATCAAATCTCTTTGTCTATCATATATATTGAAAATTGATAGACAAAGAGATTTGATGTAAATAGATTTTAGTCAAGAATTATTGATTATCATTATTAGACTAATATGATTGTCAACAATTTTAAATTTTACTTATTTAAGCTTAAATTTGAACAAAATTTGCAAAATACATTGAAATTAGTCTGAATCACGGATAGCCGCAGATATGTTTTATTTTGCCATTCTTAAATTATCAAAACATGTAACTTTTGCAAGTTTTGATAATAAATACTTAGATTATGAATGAAATTAGTAAAAAAAATTGAAAATAAGTATATTTTCTTTATACCAGTCTTACTTCAGCTCATCTGTAAAATGTCCTCCGTGTGTTCCTTTAGCAAATTTTTCTTTATTAAATTCTTGTGATTTTCCTTTTGGGATAGACAGGCTCGTCCAATTATCGCCTTTGATCATGCGGCCCACATATACGATTTGCCCGATGTGGTAGGCATAATGCATCATTTGCCTATTAATCGCTTCTACCACGCTGTGATATTGGCTTCGTATCACTATTTTTGTATGGAAATTTTCACTATTAATGGAGTTTAAAGCCTCAAAAAGGCACTCCCATCCTTCGTTCCACCTTTGGAGCATTTCTTCTTTTGTTTTTAGTACAGGTTCAAACTCCTGGTCTCTGTTTCGCCATTCTTTTTCGCCGTCGCTGGTCAAGAAGTCCGTCCAGCGGGATTTCATGTTGCCACCCAGGTGGTTCGCCATCACGGCAATGGAGTTACTCGCTTCATTGTACTGCCAAAAGAGCTCCTGCTCTGAGAGTTGGTCAAAAGTCTTCTCCCCAAGAGCTTTGTAGTATTCAAATTGCTTGATGGCGCTTTGTAGGTAATTTTCTTGCATAGCAAATAAACTAGATTTAGTGAAGATTTGATAAAAATAATCTCCGCATAATCTGCGGCGAATAGGCCGGTTATTCTCCGCAAAATTAAAGATTCAGTTTAATGAAAATTGCTAATTTAGCCTAATCTATCAACAAAAATTGATATAATTCAATAAAATAGGCAAAATACATTGAAAATCAGATAAAACGAACGCATATGACACCAGCACATTTCGAAAAATTACGCGGTATGTACCTGCAAGCCAATATCAATAAGGAGCTTTATGAGACCACGGAGTGTGAGATCAAAGAAGGGGAGGCAACCATCTCTATCATGATTTCAGAGAAATACTTTCATGCGTTGGGTGCGATACATGGCTCGGTTTACTTTAAGTTGCTGGATGATTCGGCTTTTTTTGCCGTAAATTCTATTGTGGAGGATGTTTTTGTGCTGACCACAAGTTTTAATTTCAATATGGTGCGTCCGGCCAATGCTGGTCGAATTACGGCAATAGGCAAGGTCAAATTTCAATCTAAAAACTTATATGTGGCTGAATCGAGTCTACGAAATGAGCAGGGTAAGGAGATTGCTTTTGGCACCGGTAATTTTGCTCGGAGTAGGGTGGGATTGACTCCGGAGATTGGGTATGTTTGAATTGGTGAATTAGGCAACATTCAATTTTAGGTTTCCACTAACAGCTCTTAATACTTTGAGGATTGTATCAAATTGCGGTTTGGAATTTTCTGAAAGTGCTTTATAGAGACTAGGGCGGCTCATTCCTGTTTGTTTGGCTATTTTAGACATGCCAATTGCCTTAGCAATATGCCCAAGAGCCACTATAATATCGCTTGATTCCCCTTCTTCAAGAACTGTATTCAAATATTCTTGAATCATTTCATCATCATCAAGGTAGTCGGCAATGTTAAATTTTGTAATGCTCAATTAGTTCAGAATTAGTGGTTATTGATTTTAGAATGGCTTCATGATACTATCATATGATACTATCACAAAGGTATAAAATTTGCCATTTTTTACTAAAATTTAACTAAATCAATAATAAATTATATTTTAATTAGGAAATCAGACTAATTTAAGGTAGATTTATTCATTATCAACAACAATTTTGAAAAACTATGAAGACAAAATTAGAAAGCCTAAATGGCTTCTCGGCTAACGATATCGTGATGGCAAATGGGAAAGGCACCATTGTGACGCATGAATATAAGAATACGCAGGGTAAAAGTGCCTCGGATCGTGTAACTGATTTTTACTTATAAATCCCAAAATAATCATTGAATTCTGCTAAAAACGTTTATTATAACCTTCATAAAGTTTTGAGTTCTATAAATATTGATTAATTTTAACTAAAAAGGAATCAATATGAAATCAATGACGTGTAGGCAATTAGGCGGTGCCTGTGATGAGGTATTTAGGGCCGAGACATTTGAGCAAATAGCTGAGTTGAGTAAAAAACATGGCATGGAGATGTTCCAAAAAGGGGATCAACCGCACCTTGACGCCATGAATAAGATGCAATCACTTATGCGATCACCTGAGCAAATGCAGGCCTGGATTGAAGATAAAAGGAAGGAGTTTGAGGCGCTGGAGGAGGAGTAAAATCATTTACGAATTCTGGCGCAGGTTCCCCGAACCTGTGCCCATGTAGCGGGCATCAGATTTGGACAAAATTAGCAATTTTACTTCAGTAAAACTATAAATTTTAAAGGCATTCGTCTAAAAATATAATTGATTTAAAAGGCTTGGACGGGACCGGCGAGACATTTTACTCATTTAATGAAAATTGATTCGTGCCGGTTTCAGTGAACCAGCAAGCTGGTTTCATGCAAAAAAATAGTTGAATTTTACGTTGATTTTTAGGCAAAAATAATTATTCTAAGGCACAGGTTCGGGGAACCTGCGCCAGGATAATTTTATTTCATCAATTGGTATGAAAACGGACAATTATGAATTATTTAATAAAATAAGAAAAAATTATTCAAAATTAATCTAATCGTTGCAAAATATGCATTGATTAAAATAGCTATTCATTGCAAACTTCATTGATTCGTAGTTTATAACTGGTGCTTCTTCCTCCAGCAGCTTCTTTTTGCAGGATTTCCTTTTCGATTAAATCATTGATATCCCGTATGGCCGAATCTTTGGAACATTTTGCAATTTTTGCCCATTTCGAAGAAGTCATTTTCCCCTCAAAACCATCTAAAAGTTTGTTTAAGACCTTCTTTTGTCGTTGATTTAATTCAATACTACTATGTTTTTGCCAAAAGTTTGCTTTGGTTAATATTCGAGCCAGGATGCTGTCGGTTGCTTTTAGCGCATTGACCAAGCAGCTTAGGAACCACACCATCCACTGCGTAATGTCTAAGTCGCCCTTTTGTGTGGTCTCGAGCATTTCATAATACCCTTTTCGTTCGGTTCTAATTTGGGCGGACATACTATAGTATCGCTGTGTGCTATTGTCTGAGCGAGCAAGGAGCATATCGGTTAGTGCTCGAGTAATTCGTCCATTGCCGTCCTGAAATGGGTGTATCGTTACAAACCAAAGATGTGCAACAGCAGCTTTTAATACCAAATCAAGCTTATTTTCTTGATTAAACCATTCAAAAAACTGGTTCATTTCTTGTTCGATTAATTCGGCATCAGGAGCCTGAAAGTGGACCTTTTCTCTGCCTGCTGGGCCAGATACTACCTGCATGGCGCCAGTTTTGTCTTTTCGCCAGTCAGCGACGGTGATTTTAAACATACCACTTCGGCCTAGTGGAAATAAAGCAGCATGCCAACCAAAAAGCCGCTCGGCAGTTAAAGGTTGAAAACAATGATGGGTGGCATCTATCATCATCTCAACCATGCCTTCCACATGTCTGTCAGAAGCAACTGTACCTGCTAAATCCATCCCTAACTTTTCTGCAATTGATGAACGCACTTGCTGTGGGTCTAGCCATTCTCCTTCTATTTCAGCGGATTTGATAACATCAATGGCCAGTGTTTCAAGCAGAGCTTCATCTTGTAGTTTAAAACCAAGCGACTCCATTCTACCCATTAATCGACCCTGCAAATTCCTAACTTCGCTCAATAAATTCACGAGTTCCCCATTTTGCCAATAAAAGTTGGGCCAACGCGCATTTTGATGTATATACATATATTCGTTGCAATTTATGCAATGAATATATGTATTATTCGCCGCATTTCAAATTATTCAACGCAATAATTGCGTTGAATAGGGTGGTTATTCGTTGCAAAGAGATGTTTGGTTAATTAGTTTTGGGTCTAAATGGAGCAAGCTCTACCTTTTCTTTCCACACTAATCCAGCGGGAAGTTCTTGGTTGGTAAATTCAATGTGAATGACCCTGCGGTGCTTATTGTTTTCTGTTCTATTGGATGCATGGAGCGTCAAGGGTTTCATCAGCAAAATACCTCCTTGTTTTACTTCACAGGTTCTTTCAGGGCCATTTTTGGAGTTTATCCATTCTTTAATCTCAACGATGCCTTGCTTATGAGACTGCTTAATGATTCTTAATGCTCCATTTTCTTTAGTGCAGTCATCCAAATGGATTCTTATTGTAAATATGCTTTCGAGGAATGCTTGATTTGGTTGCGCACTCACACGATTGCCGCTGACTCGCCAATTTTTATAGCCCGCAATTTCCTTTTTCTTTCTAAGATTAATGGTCAAATCCTGGTGCCAATTTACAATCCAATTGGCACTTGGAGGCTTGTCAAAGTAAATGGACTTAATGGCTTTATCGCAATTAGGTGATATTTGCTTAATAATCTCAAGTAAATTTTTAGTGAAAATCTTTTTGGCAATTTTAGGATGATCTACCAGAAATTCCCTTACTCCAAAGGAATTTTCTATTGAACTAGATGCAATTACTGCTAAAATATCATTTACTTCTTGTTTGGAGTATACACCTTCTACAATTTTGAAGCCATTTTTTGAGAGGTTTTTCAATTTGGAACGATTTGGTGGCTGGTATTATTAATTATAAAAACTGAGATCATTTTATATTAGCAAAATCCTTTTTATTTGCCCAAATGTAAATCAAGTAAATATGCCTCCCTTTTACTTCATAAAAAATAGATGTTTGTTTACTCAATACAAGCTTTTCATAATTTTGGTGCATTTACAGAGGCAGGAAACATGAAGGGGTTTGTTGAGATTAGTTCAATTTTTTTACTTAATTTAATCTTAAAGTTTTTAATTTCTTTCTCAGTCCACTTAAGATTCAAATAATCAATAATTTCTTTAAGATTTTTGATAGATTCTTCAGTCCAAAAAATTTTATAATCCATATTTCTTTTTCACATCATCGTGAGGAATTACTTTTCCTTGGTTTACGTCATTTAAACCTTTCTGAATACCTTTTTTTTGCTCATCTGTTAAATCCTTCCACCAATCAGTGTGTTTATCATTAGAATCTTTTACAATTTTAAGATATTGAATGGTTTGGTCATCATCTAACTTGGTTAGCCACTCTATCAGCTCTAATTTTATTGCCTCATGTCCCATATTTGCATTTAACTTTAGTTAAAAATACAATAAAAACGTTGGATTATCAATTAAATTTGAGCTCTATTGTTACTTTATTGTTTGAGAAATACTCATTTATTCATTTCTAATATAAATAGTGCCTTTCCCTTGCCCATCAGTTGTTATGATTTTTTCACGTCTCATATTATACCCATATTTTACCCAAAACACACCAATCAAACCCATAATTTTAAATGAATTCGGCAAAATTTATTTAAAAAAAGAAAAATTTGGCGTAATTTCTATTAAGACCGCTTTGCCTTATACTGATTCCATTTATCTAGGAACACCTTCTCCTGATCCGAAACCTCTCCGTCTGCTTTAAGCACGTCGTCGATTAAGCCTTCGAAAAAGCTTAACATATCATTTGGAAATTGATCTACGTGCTGCATAGCCTCTTCAAAATTAGGTTTTTTGCCTTTGACTTTCATCACCTCGATGGCCAAATCATTGTCTCCGTTAGAGGCTAGTTGATCTTTAAATTTATCGATTGCGGCTGACTCACTAGCATCGAGCTCTCCATCAGCATATGAAGCTGCAAATCCCACATGAGCACTGGCTATAACAAGTTTTTTCTTATCATTTGGCGCAGATGATTTAGGTTCTTCTGAGGATTCATTTTTTTTACCTGAAAAAAGATCGGAAATTTTATTGGTTACACTTTGCCGTGCCTTATAAGTCAATTGATTTTCTACACTGTACATTATTCTAGAAAACATTCTGTCTAATCCCATAGTTATATTTATTTAATGATTTTTGCTAAATTCAATTAATGATTGTTTGTTTTACACAATTTAGCTAATTCTATTGAGAAAAAGAGGGTTTGAGTAAATTTTTTCAATAAGTTGTCATTTACTATTTATTGCCTAACATCTTTTTCAATCTTTCTATTTCTTTGTTTTTCTCATCTAAAGCTTTGTTTTTCTCATCTAAAGCTTTGTTTTTCTCATCTAAAGCTTTGTTTTTCTCATTCAGGCTATCAACAAGGTCTCCAATCTCTCTTTCTTTTTGTTCTAACTCGGCAAGTACTTCGTCTTCTACGGTCATTGTTTCTTGAATTTGTTTGTCCAGTATTGCTTTCTGCAACTTACGAATAATTGAGCGAAACTCTCCAGGATAATCCTCTTCATTTATGTTCAAGATGTGTTTACTATCCCCTTTTTGACTTTGATCAAAAATACTCAGTAACTGCTCTAGTTCTGTTCTACGCTTACCTTTTAACTCTGGAATCTGAATCACATAGCTGTCATGGGTTAAACTCTCTATGAACTCTTCTTTATTCATTAACTCTTCTCCTGTAGCTAAATCAGTATATTTTCGATTTACTTTAATGACTGGTGCCTTCGAATAAGCTAAACGATGGCCCAAGAAATAAATTGAGATTATAGGAAAGGCCAACTTTTTGAGTTTACCTTTATTGTTCTTAACCTCCTTTGCATTAGACTCCGATAAATACTGTTGCCCTAAGTATCTTCGGAATCGCATGATATCTGTTGGAAATTTGGCCTTCTGAATCTCAATTAAGACCTGCTTATGCTCTCCTTTTTTGTTTTTTATAGTAGCTGCAAAGTCAAGTCGATAAACAGTAAAAGAAGCTTTCGCATCAGGTTGTTGTTTGGCTGGTCTGTCAACATCCACAACACTTTCTGTGGGCTTGAAGTCAAGGCTTGACACCTGTTCCCCAATAATTTTAGAAATTAGGAGCTTTGCAATCTTGTTGTCATCCATTAAATACTTAAATACAACATCATATATGGGATTGGCAATTTGCATCTTTGTTTACTTTTTAAGTAAAGATAAAGAATTTTCGATTATTTTGATCGGAATGGAGCAGATGTTTTTGTGGTTTTAGGCAATTATCCAGTGTACATTCTATTGAAATGAATAAAATTAGCAAAATATATTCAAATTAAATTAATCATTTCTTTCTTTTTCCAAGCTTATAATTCATGCTTTTATTTGCTTTTTGAACCCGATTCCGCTCTGCTACTTCTATTTCTTCAATGTTTTCGATCTCATCAGCATAATTTTTGTAACTCTCATATTGCTCAAATAGGATAGAGTCTGATTTAATATCAATCATATCATTATTTTCCATGTAATGCATGTTTTGTTGCATCATGGTTCTGGCCTGGTCATACTTACCTTCGTCAATTTTCTTAGTTACTAGATCAAATTGCTCTACCGAGGTGGAGATTATTATATTCCGCTGAACTTCCTTATTCAAATGCGCTTCATACTTTGCCTGATCGCTTGTAAGTGCGATGCTAAGGGCTTGTTGTTTTGTCATTCGTTTATAATCTGATAATACATCATCATATGTGAAACTCGCTTTAAATGCTAGTGTCTCAACAGCCGATAAATCTTTTATTTTAAATTTAAGCAGTACAATCTTATCTTCTTTGGCAAATACATCATTGAAGTCCACCGTAACTTTATTTCCTTCAATTTTATGGCCATAATCATATACTTTTTCGATTTCGACTAATTCTTCCGGAAAATGTAATTCTAATACCGCATTTTGAGCTACTACCGAGAGCAGTCCGTCCAGTTCTTGTTTAAAAATCTCAGGAATTTCATCTGGGGAATTGATAAAATAATAATTTCCACGGCCATATTCAGCCAAATTAGTCATTAAATCCTCATTGAAGTCAGTGCCAACACCAAATGTAGATAGCGCAATATTATCTTCTGTATATTTGCTCTGCACAATTTCTTGTAGCTTACTGACCTCGGTAATTCCTCTATTAGCTAAACCATCTGAGAGTAGTAATACTCGATTGACTGCTTTTCCCTCATATGTTTCTAAGACCTGTGCAAATCCTTCTAGCATACCACCACTCAAGTTTGTGGAACCTCCAGTTAGGATATTGTTAACTTTTTGTTCTAATACCGCTTTCTTCTCAATAAAATCACTTGATTGAACCACTTTTACATAATCATCATACGCTACAATTGACAGCTTATCCTCTTTTGTTAGGTTTTTAATGACGAGGTTACAAGCTTTTTTTACTTTCTCAAGCTTGTTTTCGGAGGACATGGAGCCACTCCTGTCAATCACCAATGAAATATTAAGTGGTGTGCGCTTCTTTTGCTCCAAATCTTCACCTCCAGTAACTTTAGCCATTAGGTAAAGTTCTGATGAACCTCTATCTATCCAATAATATGGGCTCTCGGACATTAACTTGAACTTTGTGGACTTGTCATCTTTATCCGCAATGATTAGGCTATCCGTTCCTTGTGCATTTAGGTTTGTGTTTTTGCTTTCATTGTTGCCTTGAATGGTGCAACTAGCAACAAATAAGGTGATGATGGCTAAATGTTTGAATATGTAATTCATAATAATCTAATATTTAGTATGGTAATTTTTCTATAACTATTTATGTGTAATAGGTGCAACTAAATTCTTAACGTAGTTCTACCTATTTATTATATAGGATTCAAAATTTGAGGAAATTCCATAAGAGTTACAGCGAAAATTTGGCGATAGAAATGCAGGTCATTTGGAGACGATTTTATTATTTTAGGCTATCCATCAACTCATTTGAGGGGAAAATACGTAATATAACAGCTTGAAAATAAGCGTAATCAGAAAAAATTCATTATTGATGAATCATGGCCTTAAATCCATCCGTATATTTTGCTAGAAGTTCACCCTGTTCATTAGCATACACAAAATAACCTTCCGTATCCTTTAAGTTTTGCACAAGATTCCACCCCTCCTCAAGTCCCATTACCATGATGCCTGTTGCTAGCGCATCAGCTTTTCCGCAGCTCTCTGTTAGTATAGACACGGAAATAAGATTGCTTTCTTGAGTGAGGCCTGTTTTAGGATTAATGGTATGTACGATCAGTTTATCTCCAATTTTATGGTAGTTTCGGTAATTTCCTGATGTGGCTATGGCCATATTATGGAGTTTAATTTTTATCATGGCCTCTCGCTCGAGCCCTTCTTGTGGTTTTTCAATACCTATGACCCAAGCATTAGATTTATTTTTTCCACCACATCTTAATTCACCGCCAATCTCAATGAGGTAATTGGTAATGCCATTTTTTTCTAAAAAGTCTGCAATTTCATCTACTGCATAGCCTTTGGCAATAGCGCTAAAGTCCAGTTTTGCTCCCTTATGGAGCTGAATTTTTTTGGTGTCCCACTGTACTTTCTGAAACCCAATGAATTGAATTAAAGAGTCAAGTTGGAGGGAGTCCATAGTTACCTTTCTGTTTGGTCCAAATCCCCAGGCTTCAACTAATGGCATGACTGTGGGGTCAAATAATCCATTCGTTAAATTGAAAACACTATTGGTTACCTTCAATAATTGGCTAAAGTGTTTTGAAGGGGCATGAAGTTCACCTTTTTGATTTAATTGTGATAGGCTTGATTCATCAATATAAGTGCTAAAGTCTTGATTAATTACTTGAAGGATAGAATCGATTTGACGTTGATGGATTTCTATTTCATTTGGCACAAATTTTAACCTATAATAGGTGCCCATTGTTTCACCCTGCCACTTTATTGTTTCATCATTTTGGCGGTATTTCCAAACAATAAAAGCTGCAATCAGCAAGAATAAGGTATATAAAATGGGCTTAAAACGTGAAAGATCTTTCATTTGGTTATGATGGAGTGGTTTTCTACTACCTTGCTGTAAAAGGCTTCGTACTTAGGTAAAATGGCATTAATGTCAAATTCTTTTGCTCTTTTATGGGCATTTTTTTTGAATGTGGCGAGGTTTTCATTGGATAAAATATGCAGTGATTTTTGGGTCATATCTTCAATGTCTCCCACTTCACAAGTAAAACCGGTAATTCCATTTAGGTTAAGCTCTGGGAGGCCGCCAGAATTACTCGATACAACAGGTACTTCACATGCCATGGCTTCAAGAGCTGCTAATCCAAAGCTTTCTTTTTCGGATGGCATCAAAAATAGATCAGCAACCGAAAGTACTTCCTCTACCGCATCGATTTTCCCTAAAAACCGAATGGAGTCACAATCGCCAAGCTCCCGGCAAAGATTCTCTGCAGCGCTTCGTTCAGGGCCATCACCTACCAAAAGTAATTTGGCAGGAATAACTTGCCGAATTTTATTAAAGATATAGATGACATCCACTACTCGTTTTACTTTTCTGAAATTTGATGTATGAACTATAAGTTTCTCATTATCAGGACATATGGCTGCTCTAAAATGGTCCTTCTTCTGTTTTTGGAAGCGTTTGAGGTCTATAAAATTGGGAATTACCTCAATATTCTTATTGATTGCAAAATGCTTATAAGTGTCCCTTTTGAGGTCCTCTGATACTGCCGTTACTCCATCTGACTGGTTAATGCTAAATGTAACTACGGGCTCGTAGGAGCTATCTTTGCCCACCAATGTGATGTCTGTGCCATGTAAAGTAGTAATTACAGGAATGAAGACCCCCTCGGTTGCTAAAATTTGCTTAGCCATAAACGCGGCTGATGCATGAGGGATGGCATAATGTACATGCAAAAGATCAAGTTTTTCATACTTTACCACCTCTACCATTTTACTAGCCAGAGCTAGTTCGTAAGGTGGATATTGAAACAATGGATAGGATCGAATGTCGACTTCATGAAAGCAAATGTTTTCGATAAAAGTGTCCAGTCTTGTCGGTTGCGAATAGGTAATAAAATGCACCCTATAGCTTTTTTTGGCAAGTGCCATGCCAAGCTCAGTTGCTACAACGCCACTTCCTCCAAATGTAGGATAGCAAACTATTCCTATATTCATAATATACTTTTAATAATTGTGTGTATTAACCTCTTGATACCTAAAGCAATCTGTCGTGTGGTCGTTCACCATGCCGATAGCCTGCATATGAGCATAAATAGTAGTTGAACCCACAAATTTAAATCCTCTTTTCTTCAAATCTTTACTCAATGCATCCGATTCAGCTGTTGTAACAGGCACCTGATCCATTTTTTTCCACTTATTAATGATAGGCTTATGGTTTACAAATGACCAGATGTATTTATCAAAGCTCCCAAAAGCTTCTTGAACCTGTAAAAATTGACGTGCATTATTTATCGTTGCATTTATTTTTGCTTTATTTCTGATAATTTCTGGGTTATTAAGAAGCTGCTCGATCTCTAAATCTCCAAAAGCAGCAACTTGCTTTGCATCAAATTGGGCAAATGCCTTTCGGTATCCTTCTCGTTTCTTTAAAATAGTAGCCCAACTTAAACCAGCCTGAGCCGATTCTAATACTAAAAACTCAAAATGCAAACGGTCATCGTGCACAGGCACGCCCCATTCCTCATCATGGTATTTTTCGTATGCTGGGAATTTATCTTTGGCCCACTCACACCTGTTTTTCATAGCCAATAATTTTACTGAGTGTTTAATTGTATAATACGTAATTTATTAAAAAAGGTTCCAAATTTGAGTTTTTTTATTTGGTTTACCTTTAAATTACCTGTTAATTTGTCAAATAATGATCACAAAAATACGTATAATATACATATAGTTGTGTATTATTTGCCTCAATTCTTTGAAAATTGGGAGATTTGAATTAAATTTAGTAAGCTATGAGAAAAAATATATTTTTGGTGTTAGGTTTGCTTGTGGCCTTTTTAGTAGAAGCCCAAATGCTGGTAGGACCAAAAGTAGGCTTTTTGGTAAACTCCGTTTTTCCTGAAGAGAAAGACTCTTTAATAAGGTATGAGTTGCGTCCCGGATTTCAGTTAGGAGCTGCGCTCAATTATGAAGTTACCAAAACGTTTTCATTGCAAGCTGAATTAATGTATTCTTTTAAAGGAAAAAAAGAAATAGCGAATTTCTATTCTGAGGTTAATGATCGCGTTTTTTTAGCTGCAATCAATACAGCTACCTATCATTTTATAGATGTGCCCGTTCTTTTGCGGCTTACCTTTGGCAAAAGTCCTTTGAGGTACTATGTAAATGTTGGCCCGAATTTTGGGTATTGGCTGGCAGGCCATGGTAAGTTGGAGGCTGATGAACTCTATGATGTGGGTGTTCCGGGTTCGATGAATTACTGGCTGAAGTTTAGTGATGATCCTTATTCTGGTAAAGAAAATCAACTTGTTGTAACAGAGGCTAATCGCTTGCAAGTTGGCTTAGACGTAGGCTTTGGGTTTATTTTTCAAATGCTACCTGGCCAGGTAGGTATGGTTGATTTCAGATATAGTTTTGGTCATACATATTACTCTGATAGTGAGACTGCAGGTAATTCGTTAGAACTTAATACTTATAATGAGTCATTTAAATTCTCACATGGCGTATTTGCAGCTTCATTTGCCTATTTCTTTGAGTATGATTTATTTGGAAAGCGGCCTAAGAAAAGAAATAAAAGGGCTAGTAAACCATCCAAACCTCGCAAATAACCTGATACATGTTGGAGTTTATTTATGACTTAGTGGTCATAGAGCAGCGTCTTAGTTGGGTAGAGATCGTAGCAGTTACTTTTGGTCTGGTAAGCGTCTGGTTTTCTGCTAAAGAAAACATTTGGGTATATCCAACAGGCATAATTAATGTATTGTTGTATGTGTATTTATGCATATCAGTGAAGCTTTATGCTGATGCCCTAATAAATGCGTACTACTTTGTGCTGAGTGTTTACGGATGGTATAATTGGGGTAGGGTTAAACAAGGCCCATTGGTCGTAAGTAAAAGCTCCTTTTCTTTGCGTGTTAAGACGGTTTTAGCGGTCTGTGCGATTTTCATTCTGCTTTATATATTATTAAAAAAATATACCGACAGTGATGTGCCAGCTTGGGATGCTCTATCCACATCATTTGCCTTTATGGCAATGTGGCTTATGGCCAAGAAGAAAATTGAGCATTGGGTAGGCTGGATGATTACAAATTGTATTGCAATCCCACTTTATTATTATAAAGGAATGGCTATTACAAGCCTTCAATACTTGGTGTTTTTGAGTTTTGCGATTTATGGTTTTGTATTATGGAAAAGGAAGCTTCATTACGCCCGCTTCGAATAGCCATAACGGGTCCTGAATCAACAGGTAAATCAACCCTAGCTGAAGCCTTAGCAAAGCATTATCATGTTGGGTTTGTAGAAGAATTTGCTCGATCCTATTTGGCTAGGCAGAGTGTTGCAGATGTGATGCATCATGAGCTCAACACTATCGCAAGAGGCCAACGTGTGCAGGAGATATTGGGCTTAAAAAAATCTAAAAAGTTACTTTTTTGTGATACGGATTGGATTGTGTTAAAAGTATGGAGTGAAGAGGGTTTTGGCCAGGTGTTCCCTCTTATGGACGAATGGTTAATTAGCCAACCTCATGACTATTATTTACTCACTTCGGTAGATATTCCTTGGGTGAAAGACTCATTTAGGAAAGATGGGCATCGGCGTGAATATTTGTTTGATCGTTTTGAATCCATATTGAAGGAGCATAAATTACCTTATGGTATTGTAAGGGGTCAAGGTAAAGAACGTCTTTTAAATGCCTGCAAGCTTATGGATCAATTTTTAACGAAAAAAGGGTATGAAAATTAGAACAGGTTTTGGCTATGATGTTCACCAACTAGCTAGTGGTAAGCCATTTTGGTTAGGTGGAATACAAATAGAGCATGACCATGGCGCTGTGGGTCATTCCGATGCTGATGTGCTCATACATGTTATTTGTGATGCGCTATTAGGAGCGGCCAATATGCGTGATATTGGGTTTCATTTTCCGGATACTGATCAACAGTTTGCCGGTGTTGATAGTAAGGTGTTATTGAAGAAGGTTGTCGAACTTCTTTGTGAAAAAGGCTATGAAATTGGAAATATTGATAGCACAATTTGCTTACAATCCCCTAAAATT
>JAUIFR010000285.1 GCA_030430325.1 Bacteroidia bacterium
AACACAAAGAAGGCACAGGATCTAGCGGACTTGTAATGCCCATTTTTCGTGCATATTTTACTACATTCTCAATGCCAACCATCTGAGACACCCTTGCCGTGACTGTATTAACGGATTGTGCCATGGCTTGGCGAATGGTCATTTTCTCATTACTATATTTATTATCCGCATTTTTTGGTTTCCAAGGAGGGCTACCCGGTGTATTTACAGTTATCGGTGCATCCACCAATTTATAACACGGATAATAACCTACATCCATAGCTACAGTATATACAATGGGCTTAAAAGTGGACCCAGGTTGACGCTTACCCTGCATCACATGATCATACTTAAAATACTTATGATTGATACCACCAACCCACGCTTTTAGATGCCCCGAATAAGGATCCATGGCCAGAAAACCAGCATGTAAAAAATGTTTGTAATATTTTATAGAATCAACTGGACTCATGAGGGTATCGATCTCTCCATCCCACGAAAAAACACGCATGGGAATTTTTGTATTCATTACGATATCTATGGAATCATGCCCCTTCCCGTACTTTTTTACCAATGTCCTGTACCGCTCAGATTGTCGTTTCATTCTAGGAATAAAATTTTTCATTTCCCTTCTATTCTCATCGATCCAAGGATTTCGACCCTCCCAATGTTTATAGAACTTCTTTTGCAAAGTTCGCATGTGTTCGTCAACAGCTTTTTCAGCATATGCTTGCAGCTTGGAGTCAATTGTAGTATAGATTTTAAGCCCATCTTCAAATAAATCATGTCCGTTTTTTTTAGACCAATCCAATAAAAATGGCCGAATTACTGACCTAAAATAGGTTGCCATTCCAACATTATGATTGACTACCTTATAGTTTAAACCCAAATCTAATTGTCGCAAAGAGTCATACTGCTCTTGACTCAAAAAGTCATAGTTCTTCATCTGGCTTAAAACTACCTCGCGCCTCTTTGTTGCATTATCAGGATTTCGCACTGGACTATATTTTGTAGGTGCTTTCAGTAACCCAACCAACATGGCTGCTTCTTCTACCTTCAAACTATCTTGAGTGGTATTAAAAAATGTTTTTGAGGCTACCTTTATACCAAATGAATTACTCCCAAAATCTACTGTATTCAAGTACATAGCTAAGATTTCCTTTTTGGTAAAAGATTGCTCCAACTTGATGGATAATAGCCATTCTTTACTCTTTGCTATTACTTTTTTGAGTAAACTATTCATTTTGGCCAACGACCCCAACTCATAATAACGTGTATCAAACAAATTTTTGGCCAGTTGCTGTGTAAGCGTACTCCCTCCCCCAGCATTATTTAGGGTAATTACACCCTTGATAACACGCATCACAGCCCTCAAATCAATGCCCGAATGCTCTTCGAAACGAATATCCTCTGTTGCGGTGAGCGCATGAATCAAATTGGGGGAAAGCTCCTCATAACTAACTTGTGATCGATCAAACCTAAAGTATTTTCCAAGCAATTGGCCATCAGCTGAATACAGCTCTGAACTAAGCTCATTTTCAGGATTTTCTAAATCTCTAAGGCTTGGCATACCTCCAAAAAGGCCAAATAAGTTAATGCTAACAATAAAAAAGTATAATGGAATACCTAAAACTATACCTGCAAATATGCTCCACATCACTAATATCAAGCGTTTTGTTAACTTGTCTTTAGTAGCATTAATTTTGGTATTTTTTGCTTTTGGTTTAGTTATTTTCTTTTTGCCCATTGCTTTTATAATGCTGTTGATAAAAACTTAAATATTGATCTAAGTCTTGAGTTTCTTTAAATATTAGAAAATTCTCTTCAGTTATAACGAAATTTACGAGTTCAAGTTTTAAAATTTCAGGAATAATATTGGGAATATTCTCACTCAATATTTTGTAATATTTCAAAGCTTCATCTTTATTTTTCAATGAATTTACTTTAAGTAAACCCAATTGATCATTAAAAGGTATCTGCTCAATTTCTAATTCTTGATCGGCAAACATGACCTTATGCATCAATTTAAAACGATCCGTTAACTTTTGTGCTAATGAGTCTGATTGAGGGTGAATCAATACGAAATAATGTGTCGTATTCCAATTTTTCAGATATTGTGTTCCCCAAATACTTTTTCTTCGTGTATCCACTTTCTTGGCTGCTTCGCGTAAGGTCTCGACATGATCCAAGAGCTCGCTTTCCGGATATTTATTTTTAAATTCTTGTAGGGCATACTTATACTGATGAATATCCTGAGTTTTACCAATTATCATCACTTCCAATAAGTATAAATTATCCGTGAAGTCATTTTCATCAAATTTCGCCTTAATCGTATCAATATACGTTTGTACCGAGTCGTAATAGCCCTCTTTATATAATTGATAAGCAGTAGCGTACTCTTTCATAACAGCTCGCTCCGCTCGCTCACTATCCTGTACATAATTCGGATTTTCGATCAACTTGGCGTACAGACTTTCAGGAAACTCTTTGAGCACCAAATCTTTATACTTGTTAGCTTGTACTGTATCTGATTCTTGGTATATCAAATATAATTGGTACAGTACCTCTGCCCGATAGGTAGTTTGCGGAAAACGCAGTAGTAGCGTATCAAATGTGGTGATGGCATTATTTTGCTCCTCTAAATCAAAATTATATATATTTCCAAGCTTATAATAAGCATCTTCAATTTTCTTAAGGGATGCTTCTTTGGCCTCAGGAGTCAATGGAATTTCAGCCAATAAGGAAGATACTGTTACCCCACTTAAATTTTTTGCTTCTCGCATCTGCTTCATTTCCAAACTATCTTTGGGCATAGTAGCCTGTTTTAAGGAGTCTAACACATCAATACCCTCCATCGTTTCAGTTTCCTGATCAATTATTTCAGTGACACCGAGTGACCTTCTCCAATTATCAGTCAATTTGCGGTTACCCCACTTTCTTAGAAACTCAGATTGACCCCTGCTCACAGCTGCTGGATTTTCAAAATACCATATACCCCCTGAATTATCTGTGTTCACGGCAATAGGATTATTAAATCCATTCGAATTATTGAAAGCATTATTATTGTTAAAAGCCTGCATAGCTTCTTGCCGTGCTTTTTTTCGTTCCTTCTTTTCTTGCTCTTTAGCTTCTTGCTCTTTCTGCTCTACAATCTGTGCCAAATACGAATGAAGCGCTACCGTATCCATCTGGGCAAGTACTAGTAAGCTATCTTGCAAGGCAATAGTCTCTACTTGTGTAACAAACTCAGCTAATACACTCTGTATTTTTTGAACTTGCTCATAATGCGGATCACTCGCAGGCATCGCCCCCGCAGTGCTATCATAGTAAACTTTTGATAATTTATATTGCTTGAGCGGATCATAATACAACTTAGCAATATTCCAATAGGAATAAGCCTTTGTTCGAACATTGTTTTTGCTATATTGTGCCGCATCACTATAATATTCTATTGCCAAATCCAAATTTTCAAGCCTACGCTCAAATTGGCCCATTTCATAATAAACGACATCCTTGTACTCTTTATTTTTAAGATCGCGTAGCATTTTCCTAAAATACTTGCGCACATTTTCAATATCATTTTCTTCGGCAAACACAGACGATTTATTTAGGTGCAGTCTGGCATAAAATGATAATTCATAATTTGGATTACTTCTGAGGCATCGTTTGAAATACCTAAAAGCCATGCGGTCATTTCCGTGTTGTTCATAGATTTGAGCAATAATAAAATAAATTCGTGCTCTACCATCTGCTTTTTTTATAAGCGGTGCAGCAAGAATCAAGTATTTTGCCATACTCGTGTAGTCCTCTTGCAGTTGAAAGTAATGGGCTTTGGCTAGCAGTAAATTCTTATAATT
>JAUIFR010000286.1 GCA_030430325.1 Bacteroidia bacterium
TAAACGTAGGCCCTATTGGACATTCTCCTTTTCCGATAGGTGTTTTTTGAATAATTTTTATCAATTAATGTATAAAACCACAAAATCATCACTTTAAATTTAAAGACATATACCATTGTATTTAAAGTAATTTAGTTTGATTTAGGAATATTTTTCTAAGTTTATCTTTTAAAATTGTACAAATTTGAAATATTTTTCTAGAAATTCATCGCAAGTAGCAGCAATCATGCGTTGCTCTTCATTAAAATCTTCTGGTATAAAAATACTTGAGGGATCGGTTTCATTAATTAAAAATGCCCCCCCTTTTGTTATTTTTTGTTCTGATGTTGTACTCATGCTCTTCTTAAAAATTGTTTAACCTAAAAACTCAAATATAATAAATTGTGTGACTTTTAAAGACTTAATTCTCTAAATTTCTAACGTATAATCAAATAATTTGGTTGTCGCAAATAATGTTTTTTTTGAACTAAAATGATATTTTTCAACGTATTTTGCAAAATTTATTTAAAAAATCAAGAATTGGGCTTATTTTGGGTTAGAATTTTTGCTAGTTGTTGTTGATATGATTTTAGCTGCTGGAGCAATTCCTTGTTTTTGTTTTTATAAGTTTTTAGAATATGACTCGCTGTTTCATTTGTAACAACTGAGGGTTTAGCCAGCATCATACTTTTCCACTTTGTAATATCGAAACTAATTATTAGAATTCTTTTAGTGTTTGACTGTGGTTTGAAGGGAATTAGATATATTTTTTCCCATCGTTTAGTCTTATCAATACATTTGATTTCCCATTCGGCTTCAATGGGTTTATTTTGTTCAAATAATTCTTTAGCATAATGCTCAAAATTAAAATTGGGCTCAAAAAATAATTCCAATGCAACACCCAATACGTCAACCCGCTTTTTTGATAAGTACTCCAAATAACTGTTATTGATATTTGTAATAATTCCTAGCTCATCTGTTTCGATAAAATGCTCGTAATTCTTGATCCAATGGTTAGAAATAGTTTGCTCCATTGTAAGAGACTCCCCTGCTCGCTCATCATCATGACCTATACTATTTATTTGTAAAACATAATATGCATGATCAAACAGCATGACTTTTCTCCATTGTGCCTGTACTTTAATTGAATTCCCAATTTTCATTTTAAGGGTACATTCAAATGGCTTATCAGAATTTCGCTGATTGATGAGGTCTTTCAAATCGTGTATTCCAACTAATTGATCAATTTTTTTATTAATAAGTTCTTGCTGGCTATAAGCTAAAGTTTTGGAAGTGATTTGATTAATAAATACAATTTCTTCATTGGTATTAAAGGCAATAATGCCATACTCAATCGAATTAAGTAAATTTCCTAAAAATAATGTCTGCTGTTCTGCTTCTTTTGCATTTCGAAGCATCTCCTCTTGCGTAGCTTGTAATTCCTCTACGTTTTGCCTCATTTCCTCTTCTTGAGCCCTCATTTGCTCTGTTTTTTCAGTAGTTTCAGCTAGTAGTAAATTGGTTTTTTCATTAATTTTTACACTGCTCACTTTAGCGGCCAAGTTATTACAAAGCTTATCAATGAATTCCCGAATCGTACTTGAAATAAAATCATAGGAGGCAATTTCTACAATACCGACAACCTCTTGATCATTTAGCATGGGGCAGATGTATAAGTATTTAGGGCTACTTGCGCCCAGCCCTGAACGTATCCTAATATAATTGGCAGGAATATTCTCAAGATAAGTGCTTTTCTTTTCTTTCCAACACTGCCCTACTAGGCCCTGTCCAGGTGAAATTTGCTTGGTTAAGAATTTGTTACGATCATATGCGTAGCAGGCTTTAAGTTCTAAAATCTCACTTTGATCGTCCAGCTCCTCCTTAATATAGAGGTTACCAACAGCTACTTCAGCGAATTTTACTAGTTCAGAGATTATGGCTTCACAAAAAAGTTGTAAGTTTTGATTCTTATTGCTGATTTCAGAAAAATAGTGAAGGCCTTCATTTGTCCAAATTCTGGATTGGTCCTCCTTGGCCACATTTTTTAAACTTTCGTGCATTTCAATTAGTGATTGTCCAATCTCACCGCTGTTTTTAAAAATATCGATTTCGGTGCTGTATTCCTTGGTGCTTACTTGCATGGCAAAAGATTGAATACTTGTAAGATGATGTACCAGACGCTTAACTTCCTCTTGGTACAAGCGATACACTGGCTCTTTCATCTCCCTGATAGTTGGGTAATTACCCTCATTTAAAATTTTAATTTGATCAACAAATTCCCTTATTGGCTTGCTCCATCTTTTACTAAATACAATAAAATTTATGCCGAATAAGACTACCGCAATACCCACACATGAATAAAATAGAAGAATATTTTCATCAAATCGTTTTGTCATAATTTGATTTTTCGAAACAATACTTTGACGGATAACATCTTGAAAATGCTCCCCCTCCTGAATTAATTTTAATTGAAGCGGAACCAGTTCACTTATATAAGTAGTAATAGAGTTGTAACCAGCGCCCATTTCTTGCGTGCTGACTTGATCATTCAACCAATTCTGAAAATCAATGGTGGCAAGAATCGTATCACCAACAATATATGGATAATTAAACACATCAATACCTCCATCATAACTTATCTCGGTACTTTGAGTATAGATTTTATAATGCAGTGTATTGAGTTGATCAAGGTAATCGTCTATGCTTATTACTTGCTCATGCCATAAGTCTAAACCAATTGCACTATCCAGTCGGTGCACTTCTCTCATTATTTGGGGGATATTGTGATCGATCACCTCAAGCCTTGACTCATTGATATCTGCATTATTTTCATTTAGGTTTTTTAATAAAAGTACATTTGCATGATTTATAACCATATTGAGCGTAGATATGCTTTGAATGAGTGGATATTCCTTCTGCTGGCTATTGAGAAATAAGGTTTCGATTTCATGTATTCGATCTTTATAAATCTTTAAGAAAGCAATTGTACAACACAATAATAAAAGCGACCCAAACGCTAGTTGTGCAGGATAGGAAAAGAATGAAAAATTTTTCACTGCCTAAAAATTCAAGTAATAATTGTCTTTGTTATCTCATAAACTAGAAAATAAATAGGGAACATAAAAAGCCGTACCAATAAGCTATACTTGAGAAAATATTAAAAATGAATTATATGAAGTATGAGATGTTCTTTTGAATAAGAAAACTACATGAACAAAGATTTTTATATAATTCAATGATTTTTGCAGATTTTATTCAAAATAAAAATAAATTTGCATGTATTTTGCAGATTTTATTCAAAAATACTCTATTTTGGCTTATAATTCGCTTGGTTAAAAATTAATGGCGCATTTTCTTGATTCATTAAATCTTGTAACGGAATTTCTGCATGATTAGCATAACTACTCACAATTTGCCAGCCAAGCCATTGCGCTATCCGCCCTGGGCATTCTTGATCAATTTCGGGCACATTGGGGCGATCTTCAAGGTATTTGGTTACTAAAAATCGATTGGTACTATAAAATAGTTTTTGGTCAATAAAGTGAGTCCAAATTCTTTTTTTGTTAGCATCTATACCAGTCCACTCTTTACTTGTAAAATTTATTATTACACTATCAGCATGATATGGCAGTATTTTTTTAGCGAAATAATGTGATTTACCATAAAAAATCATATCCTCCAGCATATTCTTTTCTTTAAAATGAAGCTTATTATATTGATTGGATATAAAATCCACACAACTTGGCACAATAGACGTTGGCGTATATTGCCTTAACTGGTAGTTATAAACCGGAGGCCG
>JAUIFR010000287.1 GCA_030430325.1 Bacteroidia bacterium
GGCTGGTTTGGGCTTGGCCGAAAACATCAAGTGGAGGTAGCACCAATCATTAAAACTCAAATTCAGGAGTCAATAAGTGTGTCTGGGAGCTTACAACCCAAGCTTGAAGTTACGATTAGCCCAGATGTATCTGGAGAAATTGTAGCTATTCATGTAATTGAGGGGCAAAATGTTCAAAAGAATGACCTATTAATTGAACTGAAAGAAGATCAATATATTTCATTACGAAATAGAAGTCAGGCTAATGTTAAGGAGCAAAAAGCTTTCCAGGCTGAGGCCAATGCACAGCTTGCTAAAGCTCGGGCTCAGCTCATTCGTATCGAATCTCAGTTCCAGCGCCAACAAAGATTAATTAGTGATAGCTTGATTTCCATTGCCGAGTTTGAACAGTCTGAGGCAGAATATAAAATTGCACAGCAAGACCTCGCAGCGGCTGAGCAGCGATTGATTGCAGCTCAATATCGAGTCCAAAGTGCTCAAGCCACCTTAAAGGAAGCCAATGAGCAACTTGCTTTTACAAAGATCTTTGCCCCAATGGATGGCACCATAACCAGCCTGCCTGTGCGAGTGGGAGAGCGTGTGGTGGGTACAACCCAAATGAGTGGTACGCCTATGGTAATCATTGCCGATTTATCCAAAATGGAATTGGTCACTAATGTCAATGAAAATGATGTCACCAAGCTACATGTAGGAGATTCGTGTAAGGTAGAGGTAGATGCATTTTTAAAGCAAAATTTAAACATAAGTGCCTTGATTACCAATATTTCGCATGCAGCAAACCCTAAGACGGTACCTGAAGCCATGACGGAATTTGAAGTGAGGGCATTGCTTCTTTATCAAAATAATACCGAAGCTATTACCTTCAAACCAGGCATGAATGCTACACTTGAAATTACAACGGATCGTAAGAATGATGTACTTGCCGTGCCAATTGAAGCCGTAACTTTAAGAAAAAATAAAGACAAGAGCGATGAAAAGCTTGAAAAAGAAGTTATTTTTATTGTAAATGAACATAAAATTAGCTCAAAACCCGTTAAAACGGGTATTAGTGATTACCAGCATATAGAAATCAAAGCTGACGCTATAAAAGAAGGGGATAAAGTAGTCATTGGGCCATTCTCTTTATTATCCAACAAACTTAAAGACGGTGATCGTGTTACCTTTAATCAACCTTAAACAATACTATGTTAGTATATAAATTTGGCGGCGCATCACTAAATGGTGCACTTGCTATCAAAAATGTATGTCAACTCATTTCTGCTTCGTCCCAAAACGTTTGGGTCATTGTATCAGCCATTGGTAAAACAACTGTAAAACTAGAAGAAATCATTGCGTTTGCTTTTAATGGTCAGCCCTATGCTGAACAGCTCAAGGCACTAATTGAATTTCATAGTGATATTATACAAGAGTTATTTGTAAATAATTCCCAAATTGATCCACTTTTCCAAAAGAAAATAAAAAAGTTAGAAGATGATTTACAAGCCCATAAAAATACCACCTTTTCATGCTTTTATGATCAAATAATTGGGTATGGAGAAGGTCTATCCGCACTCATTGTTCAATACTATTTAAATAGCACAGAACAACGTTGTCATTTTATTGATGCGGGGGATATTATAAAAACCGATAGCCGGTTTCAAGAAGCATCTGTTTATTGGTCTGAAACAAAACTATGTATTCAGAAGTCCCTAAATGAAACTAATAGTAACGTTATACTGACGCAAGGCTTTGTAGGGAAAAATGCTGATGGCTTACAAACAAGTCTCGGAAAAGAAGGTTCTGACTACACTGCAGCCATTATAGCCTCTTGTAGCACGGCTGAGTCACTAACGGTTTGGAAAGACGTACCCGGAATATTAAATGCAGATCCAAAAGTTTATAAAAGCGCTTCACTGATTCCTATTCTCTCCTATCGAGAGGCTGCCGAGATGACCTATTTCGGCGCCAAAGTGATTCACCCAAAGACCATACGCCCCTTAGCTCAAAACAACATACCGCTTTATGTAAAAAGTTTTGTGGATCCCACCCTGCCTGGTACATGTATCGACCAACATGAGCGGCAAGAAAAAACCCCTACCTACATAAAAAATACGAATCAATGCTTATTATCATTTAAGATTAAGGATTTCCAGTTCGTACATGAGCAAACACTGCACATCATATTAGAGAAAATGAGTAGCCTTAATATTAGGGTAAATGGCATACAGAGCTCAGCATTAAGTATTTCGATTGTAATTGACGAACATATGTCAAAAATTAAGCGACTCATCCAATATTTACAAGAGTATTTTGATATATATGCCAATTATGGTTTACAGCTTCTTACAATCATCAATTATACTGCAAGAGACCTATTGCAGGAACAAAATTTGACGATTTACTTGGAACAAAAGACAAGGAGTACGTATCAGGTGCTGTATGGGGAGTAAAATGAATGTATTCAGTAAATAATTAAATATCTATATATCTACAATATACAAACCTTTTAGGTATAAAAGAGGATACTCATGTTATTTTAAACCCATTTTGCTAATTATATTGAAAATTACCCCATTTTGATCCTTCATCACAATTCTTTAATTTTACTAACAAATCCATAACTATGAGTACTGAAGCAACGTCCCACTACGATCATCTCGAAAAAATGCCTTTGAAGGAACTGCTGGAAGGTATCAATGCGCAGGACAAAACCGTGCCCATAGCAGTAGAAGCTTGCATTCCGACCATCAAAAATTTTTTAAAAGAATTAATCGAAAGGATGAAGGCAGGTGGGCGGCTTTTCTATATTGGTGCTGGCACGAGTGGGCGGCTAGGTATCGTAGATGCCTCCGAATGCCCTCCGACCTATGGCGTACCTCATGATTGGGTCATTGGCATCATGGCAGGTGGTGACGGTGCGATCAGGAAAGCCATTGAGTTTGCTGAAGATGATACGACACAAGCCTGGAAGGACTTGCAAGCATTTAATATTAATAATAGGGATACCGTAGTCGGTATAGCAGCTTCTGGTAATACACCTTACGTAGTTGGAGGCCTTAAAGATGCTCAAAATGCTGGCATCCTTACTGCATGTATCACTTGTAACACAGACAGCCCTGTATCAAAACACGCTGACTACCCTATCGAAGTCATTACTGGACCTGAATTTGTAACAGGCAGCACACGTATGAAGGCCGGTACCGCCCAAAAATTAGTACTAAATATGATCTCCACATCGGTGATGATCCAGCTGGGCCGCGTAAAAGGCAATAAAATGGTAGATATGCAGCTTTCAAATAATAAATTAGTGGGCCGAGGCATCCGGATGCTCATGGAGGAGCTTGCAATTGATCATGAAAAAGCTGCTAAATTATTAGACAAACATGGATCGGTTCGAAAGGCCATCATGGCATATACGAATTAAAAAGCATTAGCTCAGCCATAACTACCATCAGTAGATCTTCAACGATGGTAACGGTACTCATTGGCAAGTTAAATACACTACCCAAGCAGGCACATTGTATCTTTTGCTTCGCTAAATTACTTTTGATCACACCGATACTACTTACACCTAATATAATGATGGCTATATTAACCCGCATTATTCACCACCTTATCTATTGCGACCCAAAATTTCTTCAAAATCAAGGATTTACGAAAACTTGCATTTCCACCATAGCGCTGCTATGCTGAAAATCCAAAACCCTTGATTTTATTGAACTTT
>JAUIFR010000035.1 GCA_030430325.1 Bacteroidia bacterium
ACCTGATGGGGCTTTTTGTTCTTGATTTGACGGGGATGGCTTACATCCAAAAAATATAATTATTCCACAATATACTAGTGTGAAAAGCCGAAAATGAGTTTTCATGATGAGAAAATTTAATTGGTGATGGTGCAAAAATATAAAAAATGGGGGTTTTGGCAATATAATAAGCATTATCAAGAGTGATTTTCCGAATATTAGGACAATAAATTGAATAATTTTTGCTAATTTCATTCAATATTTAATAATTTTAATAGATTTAGCCGATTAAAGCTGTATTTTTAAACCAATTTAGTTTGGACCCACAAAACTTAAATTTCACTCAACACGAAACTTCTGAATCATTTTATATATTTTAATCCTATATTTAACACAATTTGGTACAATAATTGGAAGTAGTATTTCATATTTGTTTATTAATTTCTAATCATTTGCTTGGCGTAAAAAAAGCAATCAATCATACTAACTATTGGTGCGATTATAAAACACTAAAACAAAATGAGAAATAGGATTATATTTTGGGTTACTTCAATACTAATAGGTATTGGTATGCTATCTTGTGCAACCTATTACCAAAAATACATTTCCTTTAACCGAAGTTTTGAGAAAGGTAACTTGCAAGAGGCAGACAAGCACCTAGCAGACGACAAAAAAGCCCCCACCAGCAAGACCAAACTGCTGTATTACCTCAACAGAGGTGCTGTGCAATCTATTTTGGGAAATTACTATGAAAGTAATCAGTTTTTAGAGCAAGCTTACCTAATTGTAGAGGACTATCAAATAAATTATGCCCATGAAGCTTTGTCCTATTTAACTAATCCTCAACTGGTGGCTTATAAAGGGGAAGATCACGAAAAACTCCTACTCCATTATTATAAAGCCATGAATTATATGAAGCTTAACCAATACGAAGAAGCACTGGTAGAGTGTAAAAGAATGAATATAAAATTGGGCCTATTAAGTGGTAAATATAAAAAAGATAATGCCTATAAGGAAGATGCCTTCATTCACCTATTAATGGGATTGATATATGATGCAAACAAAGACTATAATAATGCATTTATTGCTTATCGTAATGCGCTGAACATATTTGAATCAAGTTATCATGAATTATTTGGCATTGAAGCACCGACACAGTTAAAAAAGGACATTCTAAGGACGGCGTACCAAACGGGATTACACGAGGAGTTAAGAAAATACGAAGATCAATTTAATATGCTCTATAAGCCTCATCAACTGCGTCATGCAGGTGACTTACTATTTTTTTGGCACAATGGCTTAGGACCCGTAAAAGCTGAATGGGGGATTACTTTCAGCATTATCAGGGGTGAAGGCGGACTTGTAACTTTTACCAATGATGACTACGGCTTTTCGTTCCCCTTTGTTATGAATGAAGATGATGATGAACCTACTCAATTTAATGATATTGAATTTATAAGAGTGACCTTTCCCAAATATGTAGCGCGTCCTGCCTATTTTGACCAAGCACAATTGAGTACTTCCTTGCATAATAAAAAAATTCCATTAGAGAAAGTTCAAGATATTACAGCAATCAGCTTTAAATGCCTAGAAGAACGAATGCTCAAGGAGTTTTCAAAATCCTTGCTGCGAGTAGCGCTAAAAAAGGCCACTGAATATTCGATTAGAGCAGAAAATGAGGAAATTGGCACCGCCATTGGAATAATAAATGCGTTAACAGAAAAAACAGATACGAGAAATTGGCAATCATTGCCTCATGCCATTTATTACACGAGGGTTATGCTCCCTGAAGGCAAACATACCATTGATTTACACCTTAATGCACAACAAGGTAGCCAACAAAAGCAAGTTGTTCAAGTTGATATTGTACGAGGCAGAACAACCATTCAAAGTTTTCATTCTTTAGAATCGAAACCCTATAATTTTGAATGAATTTAGCAAAATATAATTATTTATTGACTAATTTGATAGAAGGTTTTGGGATAATAGAGAGAAATCACTGAAAAGTATATAAAAGCTTGACTTTGATTAAAGTTAATATAAATAAGATGTACAAATTGATTTAACCCGCATTCAATGCCGTTTAGTTAAGGAAAGTTACATATTGGTTTATCGTTTTGGAATAGGTTCTGTCTCGCCCTTTATATTTTTTTCTTGGCATTTTTATGCTTTGATTTAAAAAAATGAAATAAACTAACTGCTATAGAAGAGGATGATTTCTGTATAATAAATACATTCAGTGCTTCAAAAGGCAAACAACGTACACGAGTAAATGCTTTCAACAAAATCTGCTTTTGTTGATATTTTTTTCAACGTTTATTTTTAACTTGAGTTCATTGAATATTCTTAAATTCAAAATCAATTTACAGTGGTCTGTGGCGTAGATTAACTAATTTTCCAACTAACTAATCCAATGGCTACTCTAACATCACATTAAATTTATCCCTCAATTCCCTTTCAAATGCCTGTTCATTTTCAAACAATACCTTCGTTACTTTATCTCCCTCCTTTATTTTGAGCATATTTCCAGAAATAGTAATCCGCCCATTTTTGGTTGGCATAGAAATTAATCTTTTTTTCATGAAATGTGAATTTGGATTAGTTTGGTGGTATTGGCACATTTCATTAAATTCAACTAATTTGCGCCCCAAGTTCTTAAATATAAAGACAGGCTTTAATCCGTCGTTTTTAGCCTCACTGACACGCCAATACCCTTCTTCAAAAACATCAATTATGAAATCCCCACATGGATCATGTTGCACCTCTCCTAACTGCAACTTCAATGGTTCGAAAATAAAATCTCCAAATCCAACATCGGTCAAATACTCCACATCATCTATCTTCACAATAATGGCCAAATGATCATATTCAGGGCTATATGTATTGGCTATATCATAAACACGCGCTGAAATTCTCTTTACATCAAACCCTAGCACCACAAGCAATTCATAAAACAATCCGTTGAGCTCATAACAAAAGCCCCCTCGGTTTTTGTGCACGATCTTGTCATAAAATTGGTTGACGTCAAGCGCAATAGGCTTCTTATAATGGATATCCAAATTCTCAAAGGGAACAGCTAGTAAATGGTGCCTCTGTAATTGCTTCAGCAGATCTAAATTAGGTGTAAGCGGACCATTATAATGGATGCGGTCCAGGTATTTATCGATTTTCATTATAGCTTAAAGATACGAATTAAAATCAATAAATTTTGCAAAATTGGTGAAAACCATCAATCATATTTGATCAAAATTAGCAGAATTGGTTGAATATTGAGTTAAAATACAAGTACACGCTTACACTTTGAGGATACGCAACAAAATGTTTAAAAACTACTTGTTTGTTATTGTTATATGTATACTTCCCTCATAAGTACCTGGAGGAACTGTTTCATTATTACCAGCTAAAATTTTCCTACTATTAATTACAATTTGAAATTTATTTAGTTTTGTCATTATTCTAATAATTTAATTTATATCAAAAATAACTATTTTTTAACAATTTATCAACTTTATTTAGTATTTATTCTTATTTTGCTATATATAATCATAAATAAAAATTTCAACAAATTCTGCATAATTCGTTAAATTAATACAAATATTTTGATTATTTTTAGCCAACTTTGTTTAAAGTATCCAGCCTCCTACTCCCCCTTCCTCCAATCCACTCGCCATGATACCCCAAAGTCTATAAACCAATTCGAAACATCATTTCGACCTTGCCAGCCCGCAGATGCATCAAGTTGGAAATCTTTATTGACTAAGTATGAAAAGCCAGCATCAAAATTAGTCGTAAACTCATTCAAATTTCCATAAAGTTCTACAAAAGTGCCCACCTTTTGGCTGATGTTATAAGATAAATTTATAATATAAAATGCAACAGGCTTAGGCTGATTGCCCGTCCAAGTGATGCCCCAATTGGTACCCAATGATAATTTATCACTCAGGCTATTTCCTGTTGCTAAGATAAATTTACCACCGATATTTTCTCGTAAGTATGGTTCGCTTTGACTTTTGAATAAAACCCTGCCCTGCAGCCCAATAGTTGGCACCCAACCTTTATTTTCGGTTAGGTTTATTCGGCCTCCAATTTGAGTATTACTTATGCCTCCAACATATGTTGTTAGTGTGTCTAAGTCCAATTTATCGGTTTGCCAATCTACCAGTCCACTGAATTCAATCCGTTCCGAAACACCAAATCTTAATACTGTTGAATATATGGTGCTCCGCATTTTTGAAGCCTCGCTGTCAATTTGATTAAACTGATAGCCTGATTGAATTTGCATGACACTTTTACCAAGAACAAACCCACCGATGGCCTGGCCTGGCCTACCTGTTCTAATGGTTTCTCCATATTGCCCCAAAACGATGAAGGGTAAAAAGCCTAGCATTATGGTGCTTGTTTTTTTCATTATTGTCCTATAGTTTTTTACCAAAATTAAATCAAACATATAGCGTTGCATTCTTTTAGATGTTTACCTTTTAAAATTCAGGCTATCCTCTTATCAAAACAAGAAGTAAAGCTTATTTAAAACCATTATAAATAAGAACGCTTCCTCCAATTTTACACAAAAATGAATTATTTTTGCGCATAATGAAAGGACAACTTAAAGCACTGCATTTATCACATAAGCAAGCGCCTATAGAAATCAGGGAATTGGTGGCGTTGTCGACCGAAGAGTCGGTTCAGTTGCTCAATAAGCTGAAAGAATATACGAACCTAAAGGAAGTATTAGTCATATCCACCTGCAACCGAACTGCATTTTATTATTTAGATGAGCAAAATCGTGCTCAGGATTTACTGAGTTTGCTAAGCATAGTAAAGGGCATTCCTCAAAATGTAACTTGGAAAGATTACTTTGTTCACTTGGATGATGATGCTGAAGCACTTAACCATCTTTTTAGAGTATCTGTGGGGCTTGAAGCACAAATTATCGGTGATATTCAAATTGCCAATCAAATAAAGCGCGCCTATCAACATAGTTGTGATGCAGATATGGCAGGTCCTTATTTGCACCGTTTAATGCATACCATCTTTTATTCTAACAAACGAGTGGTTCAAGAGACTGCTTTTAGAGATGGCGCTGCCTCTGTGTCCTATGCGGCTACCGAGTTAGTTCATGTTTTTGCTGAAGCTTTTAGAGAACCTACCATCTTGCTATTGGGATTAGGAGAAATTGGCAAAGATCTAGCCAAAAATTTGATCGATTCACAATTTCGAATACAAATTTGTAATAGAACCGAGCAAAAAGCATTGGATTTTACGCAGGATACTAATTTTGAGGCAATTCCGTTTGAATCACTTGATGCTCATCTTCCAAAAGCCGATATCATTGTATCGTCCATTCAAGTTTCAAAGCCATTTATTACCAAGGAAAAAGTGCAGGCTTGGCAAAAAGAAGGACTAACTTATTTTATTGATTTAAGTGTACCCAGAAGCATTGCTGAGGAGATTGATGACCTGCCTGGTTGCTCCTTGCACAATGTAGATCAAATTAAAACAAAAGCTTCTAAGGCATTGTCAAGAAGAAAATCAAGCATACCTGATGTAGAACGCATCATTGATGAATCTGCCACTCAGTTTAATCATTGGGCTGACGAGATGATCGTCTCACCCGTTATTCAAAAATTTAAGCATGCCTTAGAGCAAATCCGTAAAGATGAGCTTGCCAAGCACATGAAGCACCTCTCTGACAAAGAAAACCAATTCTTAGAGCAAGCCACGAAGAATATGCTTCAGAAAATTATTAAACTACCTGTAATTCAATTAAAGGCTGCTTGCAAAAGAGGGGAGGCAGAATCCCTTATTGGTAATTTATCGGCACTTTTTGATTTGGAAGAAGAGGTAGAATCAAAAAATATGGATTAAAATAATCTCAAATAAAACATATAATTGGATCAATTAAGCAAAATTTATTGAATTACTTAATGAATTTTGCCAATTTCATTGAATATTTATAAAAAAAGTAGTATATTTGTCCCTCCACTAACAGCTACGTAAATTTTACGCATTACTGAAAAAGGTCTTGATTATGTATAGGCTTAATATTTATTTTAGACATGTTTTAATTTTTATTTCGATATATCTAAATTTTTGTACGCCTCTTTTAGCACAAATTGACTCGCGCATTGCCTTGATTATTGGTAACTCAAATTATAAGATTGGTGCCTTAAAAAATCCAACAAACGATGCTACTGCCATGGCCAAAACACTTGAGCAACTGGGGTTTGAGGTTATGCTCAAATTAGATGCCGATCGTAAGGAGTTTAACCTGGCTATACGTGAATTTGATGATAGACTCCGCGAGACCAATGGTACGGGTCTATTCTATTTTGCGGGCCATGGCCTGCAATACCGTGGCGAAAATTATTTGCTACCTGTAGATGCTCGGCTGGAGCGTGTTTATGACCTCGAAGATGAGACCATCAAAATGCAGCAGATACTTAGGATGATGGAATATGCTGATAATCCCATGAATATCATCATCTTAGATGCGTGCCGAAATAACCCTTATCATCGTAATTTTAGGGATTTGGAGCAGGGATTAACCATTCCAAAAATTGCCCCCAAGGGGAGTTTTATTGCCTATGCAACGGCTCCTGGACAAGTAGCAGCCGATGGCAAAGGTGATAATGGGCTTTATACATATGAGTTGCTACAAGCCCTTCAAAAGAAGGGGCTCCCAATTGAGCAAGTGTTTAAAGAAGTGAGAAACAATGTCGCAAAAAACTCTGATGACGAGCAAATACCCTGGGAGAACTCCAGCCTAATTGGTGAGTTTATTTTTAATCAGGGAAGAGACATTAAGACCCAATATGAGTTAAATAATACAGCCAATTGGGGAGAAAATCCATTAGAATTCATTAATAATTCAACGCAGATTAGCTTAACAGACTACGATATAAGACGAATTAAGCCCGACCCCGCCAAGGGCACAACCGTTTTTAAGAAATTATTGGATACGATACATCACACCAACATAGAATTGAATTCAGTGGCCTTTTATATTGAAAACAAAGGGTTTCTCATCCGTACAATGGATGAGCGGCTATATGAACGACGAAATTATTATTATATCAATTTAAACTCCAAACAAGGTTTTGAAGGTGTAGAAATGGGAGCAACCTATTGCAATACCATTCATTGGGTCGAGGATATGTTTATTATGACCGATTGTAAACACGAAAATCCAATTTATATTCAAATTAATGCTGAAGGTGCAAAAAGGATCTCTAAATATAAGTATCATGATTTGCTTGAAAAAAGCTCACCAACGAAGAGAATTAAACCTGAGTTTGATGGGCTCCATACTTATTATTTTAAAATGGAACCCTACCTTTTTGAATATGAAGGAGGTAAGGGAAACAAACTTTATAAGAGAAAGGAACCTTGATTTTTTGAATATTTTTTGCTAAATATATTCAATATAAATGAATTATTGACGATTATATCGTCTAATAACGATTAAAATTAAGGCTAAGCAGGATGGGATTTATTGCCTTTTGATTGTTTTAAATAGTTTAATTTGGCAATCCTTAATGCATCAGACATATTTTGCTCATCAGCTAGGTTTTGATAAAAATTATTCATTAACTCAGCTGTTTCATAGTCGTAAATTTGCCATAACGTAACAACTAAGGACCTTGATCCCGCATACATAAATGCTCTGGCTAAACTTGCCATACCATTTCCTTTTTCAAATTTACCGTAACCAGACTCACAGGCAGATAATACTACTAACTCCGCATTTAGGTTGAGCCGCGCCACCTCATATGCTTGTAAAAAATTATTCTCAGTACTATCTCCATCTTCACTAAAAACAAGACTCGAAAGCATAGCATTATTTGGGTTAAGCATACCATGAAGAGCCAAATGAATTAATTTGTATTGGTGTGCATTTGTTTTAAACCATCTTTCATTGGATAAAGAGTCAAACCCAAACCCAAAATAACCATTAAATATCTGGGATAATCTCTCTACCTCTAGTTCAGCCGCGGGTAATTTTTTTAATTTTTTCCTTAAACTTTGATAAACGGGTAAACGGTTATTGTAATTTGGTATAACTTTTGAATTATAATTACCAGCCAGTGCTAAAACGTCATAGTTTGCACTATTTTGTAAACTAATTTTACTAGCTAACCATTGAGTCACTGAATAATGATAGCTTATCGTATATTGTTTAATGAGGTAAGGGAGATCATTATACTTTGTTTTAAACTTAGGTTTAGAGGTCAAGAATGTTTCAAATGGAAGATGGCCCAATGAGCCTTCAGGAATGATTATGAGTTGATCTTTACCTTGTAATAAGCTTTGAATAGGCTTAATTAACTGCTCATAGCACCAATATGCATGCTCTGTAAATTGCCAATATGAGCGCCCAGGATCCAATGTTACCAATTGATAATCAGTCAATGTTTCCCTTAATTTTTCGACATTATAATCTAACATATCCTTTGGAATGTTAAGAGGCACAACTTTGGTCATGAGTGCATTACAATACCAAATATAACTTATGGAATCGCCTACTACAAATGAAATCAAGGCTTCATTGCTTTTTAAATTTTGTTGCAACTTAGCAATACGAGGAATAGAATGAGTATACTTAAACGCCGCAAATTTGGGATAATCTTTCGAAATTCTATCCTGCAATAATTTAAGCTCAATATTTATCTCATTTAGCTGGGCTCTGTAATTATCTTTTTCACTTATGCTTCTTTTTTCCAGTAACTTTGCTTCAAATTCACCTTTTCTTTTTTGTAAATATTTTTCTTTGATGTAAATAGAATCGGGTAGATTGCCCAATTGATAAGCTTGATTGGAACGAGTTTGCTCCATCAACAGAACAGACTTGTGGAGCTCCATTAATCGAAAAAATTTTTCATGGTTTATATTTACACTAAGTTTACCTAACCCTCGCTGCATCCATTCATGACTTTGTTCTAAGATACTCAGTTTATCACTGTTACTTATATAACTACTTTTTATTTTCTGAATCAAATGAATGGCTAGGTCAATAATTTGAATTTGTGATTCCACCAAATTTAGCTGATCATAAGCTTCAAATAAAATAGAAAGGGTTTTAAGCATTTGATCAATATATTTAGTTGATGCAAATTCATGATCAAATAGCATCTGAATCCATTTTGTGCCAATTTCATAATTAAATTGAAGTTGACTTGAAGCTTGAATTGCTTGCATGCAGTATGCAATAGATTTTTCAATATTTTTTCTTTTTAAATTAGATTTTGCAAGTAAATTTAATGTGCCTGTTATCCTAAAATGTTGATCATGCATGTATCTTCGATACATATTAAGCGCATTTAAAAGTAATGAGTCTGCCTTATCAAATTCACCCTTTTCAATGTATAATGCTCCTAAATTTCTTGTATTAGTAGCTAATTTTCGATGCTCGGCGCCCAACAGATCACGATACAATTTGTTAGACTCTATATAGTAAATTTCTGCTTGTTCATATTCTTTTAAATTTTTATAAACTCCCCCAAGATTATTTAATGTGATCGCATAATTAAAAGGCTGATTATAATATGTTTTTTGAATAGAGGCTGATTTCTTTAATAAAGGTTCTGCTTTTTTATATTGCTTGGAATGCAAGTAAAATAATCCCAAATTATTTAATATTTTTGCATACTCATTATGTTGCTCTCCAAATATTTGTTTGCGAATTTTAAGTGATTCAAAAAACAAATTTTCAGCTTCTTTATTAAGCCCCATTTCACTGTATATATAGGCCAGATTACTAAGAGCGGTGCAATAATATTTCTGATCTTCAAGACTCTTAAAAACTTTAATTGCCTGCAAATAAATAGGTTCTGCCTGCTCAAATAATCCCATACTTCTATATAAAAACCCCAGATTATTCAATGCAGTTGCATATTTCAAATGATCACTTCCAAAAGTTTTAAATCTATACTTTATCACCTGTTTATAATACTTTTCGGCCTCTAAATACCTGCCCGTACTCTCATATAATCCAGCTAAATTATTTAATGAAATTAGGTAATCCGGATGATACTCCCCATGCAGTTCCTTTCTAATTTTAAGCGCATTTAGTTGGTGATGCTCCGCTTGTTTAAACTGACCAACTTTTTCTAAAATATAGCCTAAACTTGCTGTAAAAAAAGCCGTTGTAGTATCTAGCTCACCAAACTCTGCTAGCGCCTTATCCCGACCAGCTTGGAGATATAATAGACATCCCATATAATCTCCATTTTTATAAGGAATCCTGAGTAGACTATCTAATTCTTTATAGGTTAACTTTTTTAAATCTTCCAATGTTGTTGCCCAACTGGAACAAATAAAAGTTATTAAATAGAAAATCAAAAAACTACTTCTTATATACGAGGTCATAATTGATTAACATACTAGCAGGTAAAAAATAACCTAAATTTAATCAAATTTGGCAAAATTCATGCAAATCAAACTTGTATTTAATAAATATACTGTGAAACTAGCACAAGTAATCACACATTTCAACAAAATATACCTACCTTTGCCCTGCAATTTGGTTTTCCTGATGAGGAAATTAAAAGGGAATCAGGTGTAAATCCTGAACAGTTCCCGCTGCTGTGAACTTCAATTAATTGCAGGCTTGCAAATTACCACTGTTTCTTCTGAAATGGGAAGGTTGTAAGCTAGAAGTGAGTCAGAAGACCTGCCTGTTGTAACATTCGATTTCTTTCGGTGAAAAAGAAGAATGGACAGACACTGGCTCACTCATGTAGCTCTTGCTTGACCATTCTTTAATGAAAATAGATGGTGAGCAGACAAAGTCTTTACATATTATTTAGTTTAACGATTACTTGGAGCCCTTTAGCACTTGGGCAAATGGATTCCTTGCACCTTCTTACCCCAATAATTGTTGAAGAAAAGGCCCTCATTTCTCCAAAAAATACAAGTAATCCGGTTTATACCTTAGATCAAGAGCAATTGGAGCGATCGAATACCACTACACTTGCTGATGCGGTTAAAACATTACCTGGTGTTTACCTGAAAGATTTTGGTGGTATTGGAGGCCTTAAAACACTCTCATTACGAGGGCTGGATGCTAAGTACACACGAATCCTAATAGATGGCATCCCAATTATAGATGCGCAGATGGGACAAATCGACTTGAGTACATATCCTGTCGCACAGTTTTCGTCTATGTCATTGGCGCTGCTTGAGCCAAGTGGCACATTACTGCCGGCATCTGCTTATAATGGGGTAAACTTTTTATCCCTACAGCCTTCTACTTCTACCCCAAAAAATGGGCTAGATCTTCAATTTGGCGTAAAAATGGGTTCATTTGGGCTCTTCCAACCCCATTTATTAATAAAAAATGGTTGGCAGCACCATCAATTAGGCGGTTTTATCAATTATCAATCAGCCCATGGAGTCTATCCCTTCACTTATCAAAATGGCCAGCTTACTTCGCATGACACGCGTAAAAACGCTGACCAAAAAGCGTTAAACGCACTAACAAATTACCAGTATAAAAACAATTGGCTTAAAAGCACGTGGAACCTGCAACTTCAAAGTTCCAATCAAGGACTACCAGGAGCGATTATTTTGTATCAACCCAATGCATTAGGGCAACGGCTTTACCGACAAAACTGGAGCATTCAAACCAAAAATACAGCCAAATTATCACCAAAATGGGATGCCGTTATTCAATATAAATGGAGTGAAAACCACCTCACCTACGAGGACCCTACTTTTTTGAATGAAGAAAGCATGCTCAGAAATACGTACCAAGAGCAACATCATTTCACCTCACTAGGTTTGCGATATGAACCGGATACTAGCTTCAGCGTTTATTTTGTTGGGGATTTAGATTATAGCCAATTAATAACCAATGTTTCCCAATTAGAAACTCCCAGGCGATACTACTGGCTACAAGCCCTGCGCATTAATTGGCATAATAGTAGATTGCACCTGCAAGGAGGATTACTGCATCACTATCTTTTTGACCAAAATAAAAGCTCAGCAGCTACACGAACCCAAAAATGGAACGCAAATGCCGGTTTTAACTATCAAATCCTTAAAAAACAGGCACTTTTCCTTAAAATGATGTATAAAGGGCTATTTCGTATGCCGACTTTCAATGAACTTTATTATAATTTAGTAGAAAACCCAAATCTAAAACCTGAGTATTCAAACCAACTGGATGCAGGCCTATTCTGGGAAAAACGAAATTGGGCCGGCCAAGAATATGTATCGGTAGATGCCCATGTATTTTATGGGCAAACAAGGGATAAAATCATCACGGTACCCACTCAGAACTTATTTATTTGGTCCATGCAAAATATAGGTACTGTGGAAAATAAAGGAGGGCAAGTGGCCATTACCTCCTATTTTAAAATGGGTAAAAAAGCCGGATTTACTACTACCACCAATTATACATTTCAACGAAATATTGATCGAACGGACGAATCAAAATCAACGTATGGCCATCAAATTCCTTATACACCACAGCATTTAGCCAATTTACAAGTAGGATATGATCGGCACAAATGGTCATTAACGAGTAATGTATTGTACAATGGCGCTCGTTATCGTTTACCAGAAAACTCAATAGGCAACTACTTGCCACCTTGGTTTACCCAAGATGTCATCTTCCTGTATAAAATGTGGCTCAATGAAATAGAATTACGTGGGCGACTTGCCCTAAACAATATTTGGGACCATTCTTATGAAGTCATAAGTTACTTCCCGATGCCTGGTTTTCATGGATTTTTAACCTTAACGATTATAATATGAAAAAGCAATTACACTGGATTAGTTTAGTTTTAATCATCCTAGTAGGAAACTGTACCACCAAAAATGACCCCGCTCCTGTAAAAGTACAAGAGGGTCTATGGGTGCTCCATGAAGGCACCTTTAATTTAAATAATGCAGGCCTATCCGCCATTAATCTAGACAGCGGTAAAGTTGTTGTAGACTTTTTTAGAAGGCAGAATGGCCGAGCGTTGGGCGATGTGGCCAATGATATGAAGCGCTATGGTGGTAAAGTATATATTGTAGTTAATAATTCTAGTATTTTGGAAATAGTAGATGTGGCAAATGGGCAAAGCCAAGCTACTATCTCGATGATAAACGATGGGTTCGAGCCTAGGCAACCAAGACAAGTGGCCTTTGATGATGGAAAGGCCTATGTTTGCTCATACGATGGTAGCATAGCAGTAATCGATACCACTTCGCTTAAAATTGTTACTTATCTCAACTCAAGCGGACAAAACCCAGATGGTATTGCTGTGCAAAATGGTAACCTTTATGTTTCCAATTCAGGTGGGTTGAATTATCCAGATTACGACAATACCGTTTCGGTATTTGATCTTAATACCAATAAGGAAATAAAAAAAATAACAGTAGGCCTGAACCCAGGTACATTGGCTGCTGATCCGCATGGCGATGTATATGTTCTTTGTCGGGGTGATTATGATCAAGTACCTTCTTCTATAAAAATTATTGATGCCAGTAGTGATGAAGTAAAGGGTTCATTGCTCATTACAGGTAGCAGCATATCCTTATTCGGGACTACACTTTATGTGAGTAACTATGATTTTATTACAAGGAAATCAACGATCGCGGTCGTTGATGTACTAACCGAAGATGTCATTAGTCATAATTTAATTGATTTAAGCGATGTGCAGACATTGTATGGGTTATATGTAGATGAAAACGATGGTCAGATTTTTGTAACAGATGCCAAAGATTTTACAAGCCAAGGAAAAGTATTTGAATATAACCTAGAAGGGGAGCTCCAAAGGTCATTTGTGGTAGGCGTAAACCCCAGTAAATTGTTGAAAATTACAACTACCAGGTAGCATACCTACAAACAAAAAAAATCAACGTATTTTGCAAAATACGTTGATTTTTTAATCTTTTTTGAATTAATTTTGCTAATTACATTCAATTAAAATATGTAGTAGTGAACCCCAAAATTGAGTGTATTGGCATTTAATAGTAGCCCAAATGTATTTGTAACCACATCATTATCACTACCTTCTGGGTTATCTTTCTCTGATACATAGCCTAGAAAACCAAAACTAGCCTCAATACCCAATCGCTCAGTTGGAAAGAAAATAACACCTGGACTTACTCCTATTGATAATTCGCTACCATTACCCGCTTTTTCATCGTCTTCCTTTGTAGTTGTACTAGTATAGGAAATTTCACCATGCGCAAATATACCCCCATGATCCCCAAGCATCGCATGATACCTAGCAAATGGCGCAAACTCGAAACCTGTCACCACAGTTTTTGAATCAAAATCAAATGTTTCATGCTCACTCTTGCTTGTAATAGAAGATACGCCTACCCCCACACCAATAGAGAAGTTATCCGCCACAAAAAACCCAGCTCTAGGAATCAATTCTAGGGAAGTAGTTTTAGTAGTAATATCTGTGTTATCATTTTTAATAGTCATGCTCATTAGTCCAACTGAACCACCAATCATAATAGTCCCTTGATCTGTTTGAGCATTCAAATTAGTCGATAAGGTTAATAATACCGCTAAAATTAAAATTATAGTTGTCTTCATAATTAAATAGTTAAATTTTGTTATAAATAAATTTCAAAGTTAATCAATATCAAAGTTTTCTACATCAAAATGCTCGGTCTCCGCAACTGTTTCCTCCAAAGCCTTTGTTAAATCTTCATAATTATCCGCATCTCGGTATGACATCGCATAAGCTCTCAGCTCGTGATCTTCTTCCATACATAACCCAATGGCATAAATAGGTATGCGGTATTGTAAAGCATAGGCTGCCGCTTCAGGAATGTTCACCGTACCGTTTGACATCCCATCGGTCACTACAATCAGTCGAAATTCACCATAGCCCAGCTGCTTTTTGTATTGCTCCACCAGTGCATCCACACCAAACTGTATGCACTCGCCTAATGGTGTACCACCACCTGGTATTATTGAAACGACCTCATCCATGAAGGCCTGCTTGCTATCAGCCTGAAGGGGCAGTGCTTCTCTAAACTCATGGCTAGGCATATTATTGTCAAATACAGCTAGGCCAATATGAGCATCATCAGGAATTTTGTTGATAAACTTAGAAACCGCCTCCACTGCACCATCCATCTTACGTAGCCCAGCACATTGTTCATCCATACTGCCACTACCATCAAATACAAAATAGAAATTTCGAGCTAGAGATACCTCTCCATCACGTTCATTTAAAATAATCTCCACTTCTTCTACTTCTAATTGCTCCACTTCCGGCACCAAACCAAATTCTTCTCCCTCTTGATGGTCATGATCTGATTCATCACAAGAAGCCATGATTGCAGCAAGTAATACCAGTAAAAGTATCTTTTGTAAACGTGTCATTTTATTATTTACCTAAAGGTATAAACTCAGTCATCTCGGCCTCCACTTGCTTGATTCGGAATACTACACGACGGTTGGCCTTCCACTGGGCCTCCGTTTTTGGAGGATTATATTTGGGCGTTTTAATCCCCAAACCAACAGCTACAAATTGGCTTTCATCTATATTAATTTTTTTGTTCTTGGCATAAGTCAAGAAGTTTTTCCGAACATTTTGTGCACGCTGAAGGGATAAATTCTTAGCTTGCTGCTGCATGGCGTTGATGACCTGTTTTTTCTCTCCATCTTGCTCGGCACGTAGCACCCCTAGTGGATCTGAATGCCCCTCGATAACAATCAGTGCTCCCCGATAGGTTTCGGCAATATTTAGTGCTTGTTGAAAGTCAGAGGCATACTGCTGTGCCGTAAAACTACTCTGGTTAGGGGCAAAATTAATTTCCACTACAAATAAAGTCCCCTCCTCTTCCCATTTTGTCGGTTCTACACTTATTTGTTCTTCCACCTTGGTGGCTACCTTGCTTTGATCAAACTTGGCCTTTTCTGCTTTTCGAGTAGCATATTTCAGCCCTGATGCAAGCTGCGTATAATCCCAATTGGCATGTGTCAATGTGGTTTTCCCTCTCATTAGCCCCATACTAATAAAGGCTTGCTGAATCTCGCTATTCAACGTTTTAAAGGTACGCAGTGTTCCTTGGCCCGTAAAAAAGGAAACATTCCCGTTATATCCCACAAACTCACAATCTCCTAATAATGCCTGGGCATCTGCCGTGGCTTGCGCTGTACCAAAATAATATTCGGCTGATTTTTTAAGTAAATTTCGATAAGCAGCTGATTGCGGCTGCTTTTTGAGGTCACGTAGGCCCTCTTCCGCTTTCAAAAGCACTTGCACAAATTGCTTCACTTTTGACTTATTCGCATCATAATAATCCTTTCGCACGGCATATACATCAGCAATTATTCGGCTGGCTGTTTTGGTAGAAACTAATATTTTTGCCCCTTTTACCGATCCCTCTGCACCAGTGCCTGTTGCTCCATTTGAACTTAGCATAAGCGCATCGGGAATGATACACATTACCCCGTCGAGGTTAGTATCCGACTGAAACGCACTGACCGGGTCAATAATTTGCTGCGCATTAAATGTAGGTAGCGTAAGCTCCGAAACCCACTTAAACTGCACACTCTTGAGCCTACCACTTTGCTTAAATAAGTTAGCTGCATAATCCATATGCGGCCCGTACAGCTGTAATGCCACTTGCTGCGCATTTTTAAGGCTTTTACCAGATCGTACCACTAAGGCATCGCCACCAACTGACCATGTTAATTGGTAAATAACGACAAGTTCCGTTCCCTTTGCCTTGAAAGTTTCTGCTGCTGCATTTATCATGCCAAGTGTTCCTCTTAGAAATGGGGTTTCACCAGCAAGGCAGCGTTCCACTTGTTTCTTAAAATTATCTTCTCTAAACAAGGTGGCCTTCAAAACCGAATTACTCAACATGCCCTGCTGCTCGGCATAAATAGTGGCCATATCACCTCCCCATGTGATGATAGGCACCTTCCAACTCCCACTTTTCACTGGCTGGAGACGCTGTTGAATCTTGGTGGAAAGCGGTGTGGGTGTGAGGTATTGGATCTTTTGTGCCACTGCGCTAAAAGCCAAACTCAAGCATAATATTAAACTGAATTTTAAATAATTATTCATTGTTGCCCTTAGTTTTAAATAACACCAAAAATACTAAAGATTTTTACTTGCAAAAAATTTTTAGTATTTTTAATATAGTGCCATGATCTACTATTATTTTGATCAATGTCAACAGAAGACCTAATATTATGCAAAAATTTATTTTGTTTCTTACCCTAAACCTTTACTTCGCTTGCCTATCACAAGCTGAGCTTAATCTGGTTAAAAACACAAAACCCGGGCCCATTTTAAGCTTGGATTCAGCACTTAAAGTGGGCCCAGAGCTTTGTCAAAACCTCCTACTCAATCAAAATAATATTCATGAATTTAAGGCACAGGCAGTACGATTTACTAACCTTCGGAATCTTTATATTCAGATGACAAAATTAGAATATTTCCCTGCATTTATACGCACGCTAATCAGCATCAGAGGCCTTTATTTGAATTTTAATCATATCAAAGAAATTCCCTTTTGGATTAGTGAACTCTCTGATTTAGAAGAACTAGACTTGGACGAAAATAAAATTTCGGCTATTCCATATGATGTATTTAAGCTTTCAAACCTAAGGAGGCTTTCAATCAAGAACAACAATATAAATGAGCTCTCTAAAAATATTGGAAAATTAAGTCAATTGGAGCACCTTGATTTAAGGGGGAATCCAATTGATAAAATACCCAGTCAAATAAGCCGATTACAGCATTTAGAAACTACGTTGATTGATTAACATTATAGAAATTATTGGTCCGGCATAGGTCTAAAAATCAAAGTTTTACTTTTCCTGGTCGTGCCTTATAACAATTTTTTTCTCAAAATTTAATATATTCAAGCTATATTTTGCATGAAACCAGCTTGCTGGTTCACTGAAACAGGCACAAATCAATTCTCTATAAAGAGTAAAATATCTTGCCGGTTACGTCCAAGCCCATAAAATCAATTATATTTTTGGACGAATGCCTTTAAAATTTATAGTTTTACTGAAGTAAATTTGCCAATTACGTTCAAATAAGATGAATACCACATGGACACAGGTTCGGGGAACATGTACCAGGATTCGATTGGATATTTTAATGGATAGCCATCGTTTTTAACTAATTTAGTCGAGTAGATACGAGGAAATTTCAATTCCAGGCCCCTCACAGAACCGTACGTGGCAGTCATCATACGGATCTACGGATCTTCTTCATCCTGCATCTGTTCTTGGCAGATGCGTTGTCATTACCCATACCATCCTACCTATCACCTGGGCAACGGGTGTCTTATAATTGAAAACCAATGATACAGAAGAGCACACGCTAATTTTATTCATTTTTAGAAAAAATTTAAACGCATTTTGCCCATTTTATTTAATTTTACATGACCATTCGCTATTATACCCATTTTCATTTTATATAATTGACAATCAAATAATTATAATATTATATCCGAATTTTCTTTAGATGGATTTTTTCTAGTAAATTGGTTTTAAGGTTCGTTTTTTATGAGATTTTTAGTTTTTTTTCTTGATTTTTAAGACATGATGCGATTTTTTGAATCAATATAAATAGGCCAAAAAGAAAGACGCCGTTGATGACCACCTGAATAATAATTATATATTGATTTTAAGCTATTTATAAATAATTTTACTAACACAATGACATCCAGTGAACCATCTGATATTTTTTACGTTTAAATAGGTATGAATCCAGAATACGTAACACTCGTTGATGAAAAAGATCAGGCTATTGGTCAATCTGAAAAACTGGCGGCGCACCAGCAAGGGTTGCTCCACCGTGCCTTTTCCATTTTTTTGTTTAACGATGAGGGCAAGTGGCTTATTCAAAAAAGAGCAGCAACTAAATATCATTCCCCAAATTTGTGGTCCAATACGTGTTGTGGACATCCGCGACCAGGCGAACCTACCTTACATGCTGCAAAAAGGAGGCTTGTCGAGGAAATGGGAATACATTGCAAACTCACTTACATTGATCATTATAGATACCACGCTAAAGTCGGAGATCTTACTGAAAATGAATTTGATCATTTATTTGTTGGTTTTTATGCCAACAAACCAATAAGCAACCCTGAGGAAATCAATGATTGGAAAGAAGTTACATTGGAGCAATTACAAAATGACATAAGTCAAGATCCTGAGCAATTTACAGTTTGGTTCAGGCTTTTAATGAAGCAATATGGTGAACGACTTAATGGTGTTAACACAAGAAAAAGCCCCATTTAAACTTGAGCTTTCAAGTAATCCAACCACAGCTGTATCGCTTTTCTCCTATGGCTTTGGCTATTTTTTTCTTGGGGTGTCATTTGAGCAAAACTTTTAGTGGACGCTTCCGGTATAAATATAGGATCATAACCAAAACCCTCAAAGCCTATTGAGCTTTTTGAGATAGTACCGTGTACTTTTCCCTCAAAAAATTGAGCCACACCCTCATGAATAAAGCAAACTACGGTGCAAAAAAAGGCTTTCCGGTTGACATGACCTTCCATATTTCGTAACAATAGTTGCCAATTATCTTCATCGGTCGCCTGATCACCCGCATACCTGGCTGATCGTACACCAGGTTGGCCATTTAGTGCTTCCACAAATAGCCCTGAATCATCGGCTAGCGTCGCAATTTGATATGACTTATGAATGGTAGCCGCCTTTATATGGGCATTTTCATAAAGCGTATGAAAGGGTTCTTCAATATCATCATGATAACCTATATCATTTAAATCCAAAACCGATAGCTCATGCTCCCCTAGCATAGCGCTAATTTCTTCCGCCTTATGCGTATTACGTGTAACAAGACAAATTTTATCCATAATACCTCTTAATTAACCATTTTGACTGATACATCAAACCACCTAACAAGCTTGCTACAATAATGATAATTATGGCTACACACCACCATTTACATTGATTTATAATTGAATTTTGTGTTTGTATGATGGGGCGCTCATCCCCATTAATCACAAATGTACTCCAAAAATAGGGATGGGCGGTAAGATGATCTGCTCGTTCCAAAAATACAATCTTTGCTTGTTGCAGGGCTAAGTCTTTAGGCATACCTTCAGCTAAATTTTTATAAAAAAGCTCCATCAATTCGGCCGTTGTACGATCATTAGCTGGCCATAAACTCATCACAATACTAGGACAACCCGCATACATAAACCCACGCGCTAAGCTCATTACCCCCTCTCCTTCAATTATTTTGCCATAACCGGTATTGCAAGCGCTAAGTGTTATCATTTTGGCATTCAACTCCATATTATACAACTCAAACGTGTGCATGGCCAGCATAGCCAAGCTATCCTCTTTGCTCCCTGCACTAAAAAATATCCTAGACCATGTGGGATTCTCATCACTAACTAAGGCATGCGATGCAATATGTATGACATTAAACACAGGCGCCCATCTCATGAAGTTTTCCTTTGAGGCTTCATTATTGAGTAGCGTTTTCGAAGTAAAGTAGGAAGAAATTCGTTCAATTTCTTTTTTTGACCAT